>JARHZW010000017.1 GCA_029264685.1 Candidatus Limivicinus sp. | reverse complement strand
CCATAAAGCTTTGGAGTTTTTCAAAGTCTATTTTTAATCCGGCAGGAAGTCCCTCAAGACACATTCCTATAGCTTCAGAATGGGATTGCCCGAATATGCTAAGTTTTATGTTTTCCCCGTATATACTCATGTTTCTCCCTTTCCGAGGCTCTCAAAATCGCTCCAAAAGCGTGGGTACGATTTTTTTACAGCCTGGGCATTGCCTATTGTCACTTCATTTTCGCAGCCTGCTGCGGCAACGGCAGCAGCCATTGCAATTCTGTGGTCATTATAACTGTCTGTAACTCCGCCCGTTAAGGAAGCTCTTCCTCTTATAACAAGGCCGTCGTCCAGTTCTTCAACATATGCACCCAGAGCTGACAGCATTTTTCCGGTTGTACTCAGCCTGTCGCTTTCCTTGAGCCGCAGTCGTCCTGCATTTATGATCCTTGTTTCACCGTCACATAATGCTGCTACCGCAGCTACAGCAGGTACAAGGTCAGGTATCTGTGATGCGTCAATTACAGTCCCTTTCAGTTCTGCCTTTCTGACTGTTGCAGAACGGGAGTCCTGTCTGGTTTCCGCTCCCATTGCTTTTAAAATCTCAATTATTATCCTGTCGCCCTGAACCGAATTTTTATTCAGATTATATACAGTTATTCCTTTTTCGGAAAGAGCGCCTACACACAGGAAGAATGCAGCGGCGGAGTAGTCCCCCTCTGCAACAACACTGTGTTTAAATTCAGGCTGCTGACTGCCGAAAATCAAGTACTCATTTTTCTGTCTGCTTATACCAATTCCCGCAGATTTCAGAATGTCTAAACTTATATTGATATACGGCTCAGACTGAATACAACCTGTCACATTCAAGCTGCTGTCTCCCTTTAAAAGAGGAAGAGCCATTAAAAGCGCCGATATATACTGCGACGAAACTTCACCGGACAAGGTGTAATTTCCTGAACGCAGCCTGCCGTGGCAGGAAATTGTGTTATAACCCATCTTAAAGTCCATTCCGTTTTCTTTAAGCTGATCTGTAAGCTCTGTAATCGGTCTTTTGGACAAGCGCCCATCCATATGAAAAACTGTTTTTACACCCAAAACTCCCGCTATCGGCAGGAGAAAACGCAGTGTAGAACCGCTTTCGCCGCAATATAAATTCACGGTATTCTCCGGTAATTTTGTTACAGGTGCAACGCTAAGCACCCCATTATGCTCTATAATCTCAGCACCTAAAGCTCTGAGGCAGGAAGCAGTGGCCTGAATATCAGCCGAGATTTCACCGCAGTAAATATCAGTTTTACTCTTTCCAAGAGCCGCCAGTATAAGCAGACGGTGGCAGACGGATTTTGAGGCAGGAGCTTTCACTTGGCCGTATCGCTCTCCGGGCTGAATCGTAACTTTCATTTCAGCCCACCGTCTTTTAGAAAATCCATAAGCTGAGAAAGCTGAATTTCCAGTATTCTGCACTGCCCTATACGCTCCGGCACAATAAGGCTGAGCTTATCACCGCTTACCTTTTTATCCCTTAAAATCACATTATATATCTCAGCGGCGCTAAACTCTGAATAGTCAGCCATGCCGTATTTATCCAGCAGCATTTCAAGCTCCGAGAGACTATTCTTTTCGCAAATACCTTTTTTTACCGCCGCCCTTGTAAATATCAGCATTCCCCACATAACCGCCTCGCCGTGTGCCACAGTGAAGCGGCTCAAAGTCTCTACGGCATGGCCCACCGTATGACCAAGATTCAAAAGATGTCTGCTGCCTCGGTCAAATTTATCTTCTTTTACAATACGGGCTTTATACCTGACGCATTTTTCAATAACCTGAGTTAAATCATAATCTCCGCTTAAAAGCTGACTGAACAGCTGCTTGTCAAAAAGCACGGCGTATTTGATAATTTCTCCCATTCCGCACTTAAATTCACGCTGGGGAAGAGTTTTCAGTAAAGCTGTGTCACAAATCGTGAGTAATGGTTCATAGAAGCTTCCTATCTGGTTTTTGGCTTCGGGCAAATTCACTCCTGTTTTTCCTCCGACAGAAGAATCTACCATTGCAAGCAGGCTCGCAGGAAGCTGAACAAGACCCATACCTCGTTTATAGCAGGAAGCGGCAAAGCCCCCCAGATCTCCGATAACACCTCCGCCCAGAGCAATCAAAACATCTGAGCGGCTGAAATTCTCTGCGGAGAGTCTATACAGGATCTTTTCAAAATTTTCAAGGGTTTTGCTGTCCTCACCGGCAGGAAAAACAATGCTTTCCCCCTTTATTCCTGCCTCACGCAGGCTGTTTAAAAGGCTTTCGCCGTAGAGCGAAAACACGTTTTCATCTGAAACCACCAAGGCTCTCAATGCCATGCTTTTAGCTGAAATAAGCTGCCCTGCACAGCTTAAAAGACCTTGACCGATAAGATAAGAACCCTCGGCTGTAATAATTTCTTTCATAGCACTGCCCGCACTTTTCTAATTTTTTCCGCAAGATCTGCATATTGCTCCGGTGTGAGAGCCTGTGGACCGTCACTGAGAGCGTGCTGAGGGTCATTATGGACTTCGATCATAAGCCCGTCCGCACCGGCGGCAGCTGCTGCCAGAGCCATAGGCGGAACAAGCCGAGAAATTCCGGTGGCATGGCTTGGGTCAACAATAACAGGCAGGCACGAAAGCTCCTTCAAAAGCGGAACAGCGGATAAATCCAGCGTATTCCTTGTATGTTCGCAAAAAGTGCGGATACCCCGTTCGCATAAAATCACCTGACTGTTTCCCTTAGACATGATGTGCTCGGCACTCATCAAAAGCTCATTCAGAGTGTTGCCGAGGCCACGTTTAAGCAGAACAGGCTTGTTTATTTTGCCAAGTTGAGCCAACAGCTCAAAATTCTGCATATTTCTTGCGCCGACCTGCAAAATATCAACATCTTCGAAAAGCTCTAAATCAGCCGAACTCATAATTTCGGACACGATTGGCAAGCCTGTTTCTTTTTTTGCTATGCTCAGAAGTCTCAGGCCTTCGGCTTTAAGGCCGGAAAAATCATAGGGCGAAGTCCTTGGTTTAAAAGCGCCCCCACGGAGAAGCCCCGCACCTGCGGCCTTTACCGCCTTTGCAATTCCTACTATTTGCTCTTCCGACTCAACGGAACATGGACCCGCTATCATGCAGAAGCTGCCGCCCCCGATTTTAACGCCCCCTGCTTCTATCACCATGTCCGCTGTATTGTGAACTCTATTGCAGCATTTATACTGTTCATCTATTTCAATGCCGTACATTATTTCTCTCATCCTCCGGCCAATCTACATATTTATATAACATTATATACCAAAACGACAAAAAAATAAAGAGCTTCAGGGAAGCTCTTTAAACGTTTTGTTCAGTCAAATATTCACGGAGCATTTCAACTGCCCTTTTTTCAAGTCTTGAAATCTGCACCTGAGAGACCTTCATAACCTTCGCACAATTTTGCTGGGTCATACCGTGGTAATACCTTAACGCAACCACCTGCTTTTCACGGTTCGGCAGCTTGTCTATTGCAAGACGGAGTGCAACGTGTTCAACCAGCTTTTCCTCTGCTCCGTAATCTCCTAAAACCATTTCAAGAGCAAAGCCCTCATCTCCGTTAGGTCTTTGTAAGCTTTCGGCGGGTCCCGCCGCCGTCTCGGCAAAAGCTATCTCCTCAGGCGTGAAGCCTGTCTCTCTTGCAAGCTCGGTAATAGTCGGTTCTCTGCCTATTCGCTGCTCCAGAACATTTCTGGCATTTCGGATTTTCGCAGCCTGCTCCTTTATACCTCTGCTTACTTTCACTGTACCGTCATCTCTTAAAAATCTTCTTATTTCGCCTGAAATTTTTGGCACTGCATAGGTGGAAAATTTCGTTCCGAAGCTCTCGTCAAACCCGTCTATTGCTTTCAGAAAGCCCAGACATCCAAGCTGATATAAATCATCCGCATCCACACCTCTGCCGAAAAACCGTCTGGCTATGCTCCAGATCAGACCTGAATTTTCGCTTATCAATTTTTCTGCCGCTTCTCTGTCGCCGGTCTTCGCCGCTTTTAACTCCTGAAAAATTTCATCGCTCATATGCCTCTCCGTCTGGAACGAAGCCCTCTCTGCATTATAACTGTCGTTCCTTTTCCCGGATTTGAGCGTACCCTAAGCTTGTCTGTAAAGCTGTCCATTATGCTAAACCCCATGCCGCTCCTGTCCTCTCCTCCGGTTGTGAACAGCGGCGTCATGGCCTGCTCTATATCTTCTATTCCCTTTCCCCAGTCCTTAACTGAAATTTCCAGAATATTTCCGTCTATTATACGCATTTTCATTGAAATTTTACCGATACAATCCGGATATGCGTGGACTATTGAATTAGTAACAGCCTCAGAAACTGCGGTTTTAATATCTCCCAGTTCATCCAAAGTAGGGTCAAGCTGGGCAGCAAAAGCCGCGGCCGCCGTTCTGGCGAAGGCTTCATTTGCACTCAGACTTGGAAACTCCAGTTTTATGTAATTTTGTACTTTCATTTTTCCTCCTATCTGCTAATAGCAACAGGAACTATCCTGTCAATTCCGGATGCGTCTATCACCCGATAAGGTTGTTTTGCCGGATTTTCTATCCATACTCTTCCTCCCAGAGCTTTCATTCGTCTGCTTAAACGAATTATAACGGCTATACCGGAGGAATCCATAAAACTGAGTGCGGACAGATTAAGGGCGCAGTCCCTTGGCAGATATTCATCAAGCAGCTCGTCCAGGTCGTGAATAAGCAGCCGAGAGGCATGGTGGTCAAGCTCACCTTTCAAATACACAGTCAGCCTGCCCGAAGAAAAAGCACTGCTGATTTCCATTTTTCATCTCTCCTATCAAAATAAAAAAGCACCGCACAGTCTTAACTGCACAGTGCTATATTATTACATTTTACCTGAAAACAAGGTCGAAAACAGTACCTCTTCAAAAAAATCCGACGCAGTAATGCGTCGGATTTAAAAAATTTAAATTACTTAAAATCAGTCTACAGGCTGATTGGTAGCCATTTTGGCGGCCACGCGTCCCCACAGTACAGCTGCACCGATAGAAGTGCCGCAGCCGGGATAAATAGTGCCGTAAATTCCGGCAGGAGAAGTTTCACCTGTAGAATAAAGGCCGGGAATGGGCTTGTCATTGTTGTCAAGAACACGACCCAAAAGATCCGTTACAAGACCGCCGAAGGTAACGGTAATGCATGGAGAATAATAGAAAGCGGCATATCTGGGGCCTTTCACAGGGAACATATATTCCGCAGGCTTGCCGAAGTCTTCATCCTCGCCCTTGTCAGCAAGCTCATTATAGCGATCGATTGTGGCTTTAAGAGTTGCGTAGTCAACCTTCATCTTCTCCGCCAGCTCTTCCACCGAATCGGCAAATACATCAGGCATACCGGGGGTGGGACCTGCCTTGAATGCCTTGTTTACGCTCTTATATGACTCATTGCCACAGGTAATATACCAGCCGTTATTGGAGTTGGAACGCATAAGAGCGTCACCAACCACATACTGGTAGCTCCATTCGTTAACGAGGCGTCTGCCCTGCTGATCAACAATAAGGCCTGCCTCCTCGTTAATACCGATCATTGCAGGAGTAGTGCTCATGTAGTTGACCTGAACACCGGGGGAAACATATTCCTTTGCGCCTACAGCAACACCGGCCTCAATGCCTGTACCGAGGTTGGTTTTGGGAACGTCGGTAAAGTAGCCCTTCATGCAGGGGTACATAGCCTCCAGCTTTTCTCTGTTGGCTGCAAAACCGCCGGTAGCAAGGAGAACATTATTTGCTCTTACGGTAAGCTTGCCGCCGCCTGCATACTCGCATACTGCGCCCTTAACTGCTCCGTCCTCAAAAATAAGCTCTTTGAGACTGCAATTGAAAACAAATTTACCGCCGAGACGCTCATACTCTTCGTGCATTGCAGCAGTAATATGACCGCCCTGACCGGCAGACATATAATGACCGCCCTCGCTGTTATAAACACGCCATGGAACAATACTCTCATGGATAGGCTCAACATCCTGACATTTCCAGCCGCAGGCCTCAAGCCAGAGGAGGTTCTCATATGCTCTGTCGCAGAAGTAGCGAATCTTTTTAGGATCAGCCTTTCCTTTGCTCTGCTCCATCATGTAGTCAAAAAGCATTTCAGGGCTGTCATAAATTCCCTGTGCTTTCTGCCACTTTGTACCGGGAGCCATAACTTTACCGCCGGAGCGGGCAGCGGAGCCGCCTGAAACTCCCGCAGCTTCAACAATAAGCACATCTGCTCCTGCCTGACGGGCTTCTACTCCGGCCGCAAGACCGCCTGCACCACCGCCAAGAACCAGAAAATCGACAAATCTTTCTTCGTCTGCATGAGGCTCTCTGGGAACTTTTTTAAGCAGCTCCTTGGTGCTTGCGCCGGACTTCTCTATAGCTCTTGTGCAGGCCTTTATAATACCCTTTGAGGTTTTCTCGGCTCCGATAACGGAGGGAACACCAAGAGACTGATGCTTAACAATCTCAGCGGGAATAGTTTCCACGGGAGAAGTTTTCAGACCGTAGCCAACGCCCTTTATTTCGCCGTGAGAAAGAATTTCCACATTTTCAATTCTGTCCTCAGAGAGAGTGACCTGAACCTTGATCTTACTGGGCATACTGTCATAGCCGTTTCCGTTTGCAACGCCGGTATATGTACCGGGAACAAATTTACTCATAATTTTTGTCTCCTTTATAAATCTTGTTTCAAGAGATTTTTAGGTGATTTTTTATGACTTGCTGTACCAGATTGTCTGTATAATAACATAAATGCAGTTTTTTGTAAATATCTTTTTTGTATTTTTTAAGCTTAATATTTAATCTTTTTAAATATTTTTCTCAAATTTTTATACTAAATCACATTTTCTTATCAATTGAAAAGTTTTTCAAATATATAAGTCACTGAACGTTTGTTAAAGAACCTTTCATTCAGCAAAAAATAATTAGAGGTGCATTCATAAAAAAACAGGCCGCACAATGTACGGTCTGTTTAAAAAACTGTTTTTATTTGCCAAGGCTTTCAAGGCTGCATTTAAGGTTTTCGATAAGGGCTTCCAGCTTGGCTTTTTTATCACGCTCAATATTGACCACGTTTTCAGGAGCTCTTGTGACAAAATTCTCGTTAGAGAGCTTACCTATCTGAGCCTGAAGCTGTTTTTCTGCCTTTTCAAGCTCTTTCTCGATTCTCTCCTTCTCCTTCTGCAAATCAACCAGCTCAGCCATATTCATGAACATACGAGCGTTATCTGTAATAACAGAAACCATATTCTCGCTGCCCTCGGGAGCATCTGCGGAAACAATCACCTCGCTTGCGTAGGCAAGCTTTTTAATGAAGCTCTCGCCGTCGGTGAAAGGCTGAGTTTTATCGCTGACGATAAACAGTCTTGCCTTTCTGGAGGGTGGAACATTCATTTCGCTTCTTCTGGCTCTCACAGCCTTAATGGCGGTCATAACCATTTCAAAGTTCTGCTCGTCCTGAGGGAAGCTGAGTTTTTCGGAGAACTCAGGGTAGCGCTCTATCATAAGAGCTTCGCCTTCGTGGGGCAGTGCCTGCCAGATTTCCTCGGTAATAAAGGGCATAAAGGGATGCAGGAGCTTCAGAATCTCTGTAAGCACATAGAGCAGAACCTTCTGAGCAGAGAGCTTCAGCTCCTCATTGTCGCCGTTGAGACGGGGCTTTGTAAGCTCAATATACCAGTCGCAGAAGCTGTCCCAGATAAAGTCATAGATTTTGCCTGCTGCAACGCCGATTTCAAAGCTCTCCATATTGTCGCAGACTTCTTTTGTCACGTCGTTAAGCTTGCTGAGAATCCACTTGTCCTCGGTTTCCAGCTTTTCAGGAAGCTCATTTTTGTCTATGGTAAGGTTCATCATGACAAAGCGGGAGGCGTTCCATATCTTGTTGCAGAAATTACGCATAGCCTCGCACTTTTCAACGTAGAAGCGCATATCATTTCCGGGTGAGTTGCCGGTGATAAGGTTAAAGCGCAGTGCATCCGCACCGTAATTGTCAATCATTTCCAGAGGATCAATACCGTTGCCCAGAGACTTGGACATCTTTCTTCCCTGACTGTCACGGACAAGGCCGTGGATAAACACAGTCTTGAACGGCTCCTCGTCCATCTGCTCCATAGCGGAGAAAATCATTCTGGCAACCCAGAAGAAAATTATATCATAGCCGGTAACCATAACACTGGTGGGATACCAGTATTTAAGCTCTTCGGTTTTTTCGGGCCAGCCCATAGTTGAGAAAGGCCACAGAGCGGAAGAGAACCATGTGTCCAGAACGTCCTCTTCTCTGTGAATATTCTTGCTGTGGCAGTGCTCGCACTCATGAGCATCCTCACGGGAAACGGTTATATGACCGCAGTCATCGCAATACCATGCAGGAATCTGATGACCCCACCAGAGCTGACGGGATATGCACCAGTCGTGGACATTCTCCATCCAGTTAAGATAAGTCTTTGTAAAACGCTCGGGAACAAACTTGATACGACCGTCTTTAACAACCTGGATGGCTTTTTCTGCAAGAGGAGCCATCTTAACGAACCACTGAGGGCTGGTTAGGGGTTCTACAACGGTGCCGCAGCGGTAGCAGGTACCCACATTGTGGTTGTAAGGCTCAACCTTAACCAGATAGCCCTGCTCCTCAAGGTCAGCTACTATGGCCTTTCTGGCCTCGTATCTGTCCATGCCGTCATACTTGCCGCCGTTTATTATTTTAGCGTTTTCGTCTATAACCTTTATCTGCTCCAGATTGTGGCGCAGACCCACCTCGTAGTCGTTGGGGTCATGGCAGGGAGTCATCTTAACTGCACCGGTACCAAAGCCCAGCTCAACATAATCATCTGCAACAATGGGGAGCTTTCTGCCTACCAGAGGAAGAATGGCATTTTTGCCTACAAGGTGCTTGTATCTTTCATCCTCCGGATTTACTGCAACGCCGGTATCGCCCAGCAGAGTTTCGGGTCTGGTGGTAGCGATGATAAACTCCTCGTCAGAATCTTCAATAGGGTATCTGATATGCCAGAAGGAGCCGGGAATGTCCTTATACTCAACCTCCGCATCAGACAGCGCAGTGCGGCAGTGAGGACACCAGTTGATTATACGGTTGCCCTTATAGATCAGGCCCTTGTCGTAAAGGTCGCAGAATGCTTCCCTGACAGCCTTGGCACAGGTATCATCCATAGTAAAGCGGCTTCTGTCCCAGTCACAGGAGACACCCATGCTCTTCTGCTGCTCAACAATTCTGTCTCCGTACTGTTCCTTCCATGCCCAAACACGCTTTAAGAATTCGTCTCTGCCCAGATCATAACGGGTGAGGCCCTCTTCCTTTCTTAGAACCTCCTCAACCTTAATCTGAGTTGCAATACCCGCATGGTCAACACCGGGAAGCCAAAGAGCTGAATAACCCTGCATACGCTTATAGCGGGTCAGAATATCCTGCAAAGTAGAGTCAAGAGCATGACCCATGTGAAGCTGACCTGTAACATTGGGAGGGGGCATAACGATGGAGAAAGGCTTTTTGTCCTTATCGGCCTTGCCTTTAAAGTAACCGCCCTGCATCCACATATCGTAAATTTTCTTTTCTACTGCTTTCGGTTCGTAAACCTTTGGAAGCTCTTTCATGTAACTCTCTCCTTTTAAAAATAGAAACGCCCTGAAGCATTTCACTGCTTCAGGGCGGAAATTTCCGTGGTACCACCTGAATTCCGTTTACACGGCACTCATTTTGCCATTAACGCAGGCATACGCCGAAGCTACACAGTATCCCTTCACTTCGAGCGCTCCAAGCCGACCTTCCGCAAAAGTTCATAAAAGCTCACACCAGCCGCTTTCTCTCTGAAATCCCTTAATGCGTACTCCTGCTTTTCACAGCGCAAATTATTTTTCATAATTTTACTACTAACCGCTTCATTTGTCAACCGGCAGCTTTACAGGTTTCCTTCCTTCGGAGGTATCGTTTTAATACCGCATGAAAGTATGGGAAGCTTTTCCCGAAGGAGCAAAAACGGAAAGCCCGCAAACATGGGCAAAACTGTTCCAACTTCTCATATGCCCGAATTTAATGTGCCGATAACAAGCAGAACGGTCCGTTTAAGGTTCTCTCTTTAATCTCCTTTTCTCTTTAAAAGATAAAACCAGATGCTTTACTGCAAGGACAGGGTGATAGAAAATCATTCTCGGGCCTGAAAAACGCATAACTTCTCTGATTTTTTCTCTCATTTCAGGTTTATAGCAGTGGACCTTACAGTTTGAGCAAAAGGTTTTTGTCTCCATAAACGGGCACTTTGTCACTCTTTGATCTGCATAGTCCAGAAGCTCACGGCATTGCGGGCAAAGCTCACGGCCATGGTGATTTTTTCTGCAATACAGGCTTATCATCTGGCCTACTACCCGTTTTTCGTTTTCCCTTTTATCGTTTATATTTTTCATTCAGGAAACTCTCCCGTTTTCGACCGAATAAACCTTATCGGCTATACCCATTGTAGAAGGTCTGTGAGAAACAAGAACCACGGTTTTGTCCTCATGCTGTTTGTGGAGAGACTTGAGAATGACGGCTTCATTAAGGCTGTCAAGATTGCTTGTAGGTTCGTCCAGAAGCATAAAGGGAGAATCATGGAGAAATGCCCTTGCAAGGCCTATCCTCTGTCTCTCACCGCCCGAAAGAGTGTCGCCCAGCTCACCCACATCAGTATTATAGCCCTGAGGGAGACCCATGATGAAGTCGTGTACAGAAGCTTTTTTGCAGGCATCTGTTACCTCTTCCATGGTGGCGTCTGCCTTGGCAATAAGAAGGTTATTAAGGATGCTGTCCTTAAAGAGGTGAGTTTCCTGAGTCATAAAGCTCTCCATATCACGCAGATTGTCTGTATTAACTTCATTTATGTTTCTGTCTGAAATCAGAAGCTCTCCCCTGTCACTCTCCCAGAAACGCATAAACAGCTTCAGCAGGGTAGACTTACCGCTTCCGCTCCTGCCCACGATGCCTACCACCTTACCCTTAGGTATCCGGAGGCTGAGGTCGGAGATTATCTCTTCATCCCCGTAGGAGAATGAAAGATTACGGCACTCTGCACCGTTAAATTCAATATCTTCTTTTCCGCTGATATCCTCGACAACCGGTGTTTCATCCAGAATATCAAGCACTCTGTTTCCGGCGGCAAAGGTGTACTGAAGGGTGCTGCCCAGATTTGCCAGTGCAACCACAGGACCGAAAGAGCTCATAAGAGCGGCAGTGCAGATAAGCACACCGTCAAAAAGAATTTCTCCCTTGGAAAAAAGATACGCCGACAAAAACAGCATTCCAAGGTCAAAGGCAATCAAAACAGCGCTGAGGATTGCAGAGCCCATGCCTGCTTTACTCTTGAGTTTTCCGTCCTCCTGAGCAAGATCTTCGCTTTTTTCAAGTATTGTGTTCAGGCGTTCGGAACCGCAGTCATACTGTATAATCTCGTCGAGCCCACGCAGACTGTCCAGAACAAAGCTGGACAGGTCTCCTGACTTAGCTCTGTAGTTGTTACCCCCACTGCCGCTGAATTTTGAAATACAGAGAGGAAGAATAACACCCACAGCTATGTAGGCACACGCAGCCATAAGACCCAGAAGCCAATGATATGAGCCTATAAAAATTATCATTACTATTGAAAATACCAGTGCTATCGCCATAGGTGAAAGGGTATGAGCATAGAAAACTTCCAGAAGCTCAATGTCAGAGCTTATTATGGAAATAAGATCTCCCTTGTCTCGCCCTTCAAGCTTTGCAGGAGCAAGCTTTCTCAGTGCTCCGAAAACCTTGTCTCTTATAAGCGCAAGAAGTTTAAAGGCAATAAAGTGGTTGGAAGCCTGTTCTGCATAACGGAGCACCCCTCTGAGGACGGCAAAAACGCCCATTGCGATAAAGATAAATCTAATGCTCCATTTAACCGTGAAGCCTAAAAGACCGGATACTGCTGCAACACCTGCTATAGTTATGAATGAAGCGCAAAGGTTTCCCACTACGCCCATAATAATCGCCAGGACCATAAACCCTAAAAGAGGTTTTACAAGGCCTGCGAGTCTTGTCATTACTTTAAATCCGCTTCTTTTCATGTCAGCCCTCCACATACTCTTCCAGTTCTCTCTGCTTGTCCCAAAGCTTTTTGTACACGCCGTTATGCTGCAAAAGTTCAGTGTGTTTTCCGGCTTCTGCAAGTCGTCCGCTTTCCATTACATAGATGTTATCGGCGGACACTGCATTTAAGAGTCTGTGAGAAATCATTATAACTGTTTTTTCCTTGGCTATTTTATATATCTCTGCCATAATCTCATTTTCGCTGTCAGCGTCAATGTTTGAGGTGGCTTCATCAAAGATATAGGCCGGGCTGTCGTGAAGTATTGCACGGGCAAGGGCAAGTCTCTGCCGCTGACCGCCTGAAAGGTTGGAGCCTCGCTCATTTAACCCGGTGTCAAGTCCCTTTTCGCTTTCAAGGAAGTCCCAGAGATTGACCCGCTTCAAAACGCCTATCAGCTCCTCATCCTTTGCTTCAGGTGCGCCCATAAGCAGGTTCTGTCGGACTGTTCCCTTAAAAAGATAGCTCTGGTGACTTATGTATGTAAAGTTTTCCATAAGGCTTGTCTCGCTGATTTCCGCAAGCTCTATTCCGCCAATTCTGATGTTTCCGGAATAGTTTTTGTTTCTGCCCATAAGCAGACCTGCAAGAGTGGATTTACCGCAGCCGCTCATGCCCACAACAGCCGTAAAGCTGCCCTTGGGGAAGCTCATGTTTATATTGTGCAGAATTTCTCTGCTCTCATCGTAGGAGAAGCTGAGATTTTCAATTTTAACGGAGCAGTCCTCCCCTATTGTTTTGCCTTTTTCCTCGGGAACGGGCATATCAATCAGTCTGAAAATTTTGTCCGAGGCTGCCATACCGTTCATCGCAATATGGAAAAAGCTTCCAAGTAAACGCATAGGTATGAAATAGTCAGCTGAAAGGAAGATTATGAGCAGACAGCCGGCAAGCTCAACTCTGCCTTTTGAAAACTGGCTTACTGCCATAATGATTCCGAGTGCTGCGCCGCCGTAGGCAACCAAATCCATAATACTGATGGAGTTTAACTGCATGGTAAGTACACGCATGGTAATTTTGCGGAATTTCTCCGCTTCTTTGTTCATCATGCGGTGTCTCTCTTCATCTGCCTTGTATATTTTCAGAGTAGTAAGTCCCTGAAGATTTTCAAGGAAGGTATCTCCCAGTCCGGTATACTGATCCCAGTATTTGGAAAGCAGCTTTTTAGCCCAGGTCTGGACGGCAGCTATGGACACCGGAATCAGCGGCACGCAGACAAGCAGAACAATGGCAGACGGAAAGTTAATAAAGCTCATTATTATGAACAATGTAAGAGGTGCTATCATGGCATAGAAAAATTGGGGCAGATAAGAGCCGAAATAGCTTTCAAGCTGGTCTATGCCCTCAACTGCAACCTGCACCACCTCTGAGGTTTTAAGCTTTTCGTTATAGCTGCTGCCAAGGCGCAGGAGCTTTTCATATACCATCCGACGAAGCGTTATTTTCACGCTTTTTCCCGACAGCCAGCTCATTTTGGTAGACCCATAGGAGCACACGGCTTTTACTATCAAGGCTGTCAGCGCAATAACAACGGTTCTTACAATTTGACCGTGAGTTAAGCTGTTGTTAAACAGTCCGGCCATAAAATCTGCCAATGCCCACATCATACCGATATTGGCGGCAAGCGAAGTAAACTGGAAAGCCACATTGCCTGCAATGTATTTTTTGCTTTCCTTTACAGTGCCTATCAGGCGCTTGTTTATCATCATATCTTTATTTCCCCTCTGCATAAATTCAGTTAGCAGCGGCTAACCAAATGTCAAAAAATAAGATCTCTAAAAGTATAGAGAGCGTAAAGTATAATATATCAAAAAGACAGTTTTCTGTCAATATCCGGAAGCTTTGTAAATCAAGCCTCCGGATATTTGTTTTCAGCGTTTTTCGTCCAGATATTCGCAGGCAGACAGGGCTGCTATATTTCCCTCTCCTGCCGCTTTGGGGAGCTGATAGGGTTTACCCGTGCAGTCACCGGCTGCAAACACTCCCGGCACACTGGTTGCCATCTTTTTATCCGTAATAATGCCACCCTTTTCATACTTCAATCCTGGTACAAGGCTCTGCACCGAAACAGTGTCTTTAATAATAAATACACAGTCTACGCTGTACTCCTGTCCGCCGTAAGTAAGCTTTTCCGCTTTGCTCTCTCCTGAAATCACGCATTTAGCCGGTTTGTCAAAGTGCAGCACATCACAGCCTATTCCTCTTAAAAACTCCACATCCTGTCGTGCTTCCTCACTGTTTCCAATAAGGGCAACGGTTTTCCCCTTGTAAAGCATACCGTCGCAGGTAGCGCAGTAGCTTACACCACGGCCCAAAAACTCCGCTTCTCCTGCATACAGATTCTCTCTTGTGATTCCGGCAGCAATAATAAGAGCACCGGCCATGTAAAAATCATTTCCTACCGCAACTCCGAAGCCGTCCCCCATAGGCATTACGGAAAGCGCACGGCCGGAAATTATTTCGGCATTGCTCTCCTCAAGCTGGCGTCTGAACAGCTCGGTCATCTCCTTCCCTGTCATGCCCGGTACTCCGGGGTAGTTTGTGACCATTTCGGCTTTATACAGGCTGCTTGTCTCCACAGGGTTTGTAACAACACCTACGGTCTTTCCTCTGTTAAGGCAGGTCAAAGCTGCGGAGCTTCCGGCCGCCCCTCCTCCTATAATGATTATATCAAAATTCTGTGACATATAATTTGTTCCTCCTGTTTTTTCCTTAGTTTAACACTTTCTTATTGTATTTACCAGAAAAATCGTATATACTGTTTAGGTATTTATTTTAGGAGAGGATAAACATGGAAGAAACTACAAGAAACTTTATTGATGCCTTTGTGCAGGAAGATCTTTCCGAAGGTCAGCGTTGCTACGGAATGCAGGTTCACACCCGTTTTCCTCCTGAACCTAACGGTTATCTCCATATAGGTCACTGCAAGGCTCTGACAATAGATTTCGGTACTGCCGAAAAATTCGGCGGCATTTGCAACCTCCGCATGGACGACACAAATCCGGCCAAGGAAGACACCGAGTATGTGGATGCTATTCAGGAGGATATACACTGGCTTGGTTTTGACTGGGGTGACAGATTTTACTACGGCTCTGACTATTTTGAGCAGACCTACGCCTATGCCGAGGAGCTTATAAAGAAAGGGCTTGCCTATGTGTGCGAGCTTACACCAGAGCAGTTCCGTGAATACAGAGGCGACACCTCCCATCCCGCCGTCAGTCCTTGGAGAGACAGACCCGTTGAAGAAAGTCTTGAGCTCTTCCGCCGTATGCGTGCAGGAGAGTTTCCTGAGGGCAAATATACCCTGAGAGCAAAAATCGACCTTGCCAGCGGAAACTTTAATATGCGTGATCCGGTTATATACCGTATAAGATACATTGAGCACCACCGTCAGGGTACAAAATGGTGCATTTTCCCCATGTATGACTTTGCCCACCCCATTCAGGACGCACTGGAGGGGATTACTCATTCTCTCTGTTCTCTTGAATATGAAGCTCACAGACCTCTCTATGACTGGGTCGTTTCAAATGTTTCGATCCCCGGCATTAAGCCCAGACAGATCGAATTTGCAAGACTGGGCATTAACTACACCGTAATGTCAAAAAGAAAGCTTAGACAGCTGGTTGAGGAGCGCAGAGTTTCCGGCTGGGATGACCCCAGAATGCCTACCCTCTGCGGACTTCGCAGAAGAGGCTACACCTCCCGTTCCATTCGTGATTTCTGCCAGCGCATCGGCGTTTCAAAGGTTGACTCCACAGTTGACTGGGCCTTGCTTGAAAGCTGCCTTCGTTCCGATTTAAATGAGAACGCCCCCAGAGTTATGGCTGTTCTCCACCCTGTGAAGCTCACTGTTACCAACTATCCCGAAGGTCAGAGCGAAACTCTCACCGTGGAAAACAATCCTCTCAAGCCTGAGGATGGCACAAGAGAAATTACCTTCTCACGCAATCTCTGGATAGAAGCAGATGACTTTATGGAAGTACCCGAGAACAAAAAATACAAGCGTCTCTACCCCGGCTTTGAGGTTCGCCTGAAAGGTGCATATCTTGTTACCTGCACAGGCTGCGTCAAGGACGAGAACGGTAATGTAACTGAAATTCTTTGCGAATATGACCCTGAAAGCCGTGGCGGCGATCCTGCCGACGGGCGCAAGGTAAAGGGTGCAACCATTCACTGGGTTGACGCTGACACCGCAGTTGATGCGGAGGTTCGCCTCTATGATTATCTGTTCAATGATCCCGAGCCTGACGGTGCAGACAAGAACTTCCTTGATTACCTTAATCCCGAAAGCCTCATCGTTTTGAACGGGTGCAAGCTGGAAAAGAGTCTGGCAGAGTCTCCCACTCCCGAAAAAGGCAAAGACTCCCAGAGCTATCAGTTCATGCGGCAGGGTTATTTCTGCCAGGATAACAAGGATTCGAGCCCTGAACATCTGGTTTTCAACAGAGCTGTTGCCCTTAAAGACAGCTTTAAAAAATAATCTCAAAGTAAAAATCCGCTCAAAAGAGCGGATTTTTTATTTTAATTTTCAGTTTTATGTAACTTCGATTTACTTTCCGTAATATATAAAAGCACGCCCCCTTATAAAGGCGGCGTGCTTGGGTAGTCAGGCAGTATGCCATGTAAACCAGATAAACAGGTATCCTGTCATAACGGCGGCCAGAGTAAAAGGCACACCGATTTTTAAGAAGTCGGAGGTCTTTACCTTATAGCCCTGTTTTTGAAGAATTCCGATAGTTGCTATATTGGCAGAGGCTCCGATGGGAGTGAGGTTTCCGCCGAGAGTTGCACCGGTAAGAAGTCCGTAGTAGAGTACATAGGGGCTGCAGCCCATAATGTGAGCTATACCGCTTACGACGGGTAGCATGGTAGCTACATAGGGGATGTTATCAATAAATGCGCTCATCAGCACGGAGCCCCATACTATAAGAGTGTACATGAGGAACAGGTTGTCCCCGCCTACCTTTACGAACATATCCGCAATGGCATCAATAACACCTGCATTCTCAAGGCTCTTTATTACCACAAAAAGGCTGGAGAGCAGGAGCAGAGTCATAAAGTCAATATCCCTAAGTGCAAGCTTTGTCTGGATAAAGTTTTTGTTCTTAAATGCACTTCTCACAAGACCTATAATAAAGAGGCCCATGCATATATAACCGTTGATGAGTTTGGGAGTATTGGGGATGAAGGAGGCAATAATAAGCAAAACCACAGTTGCAAGAAGAAGGAAGCTGGGGAAATAATCCTCCACAGTTGTAACCTCGCCTGCGCCTATTTTGTCTCTCTGCTTTCTGAACAAAAACATAACCACGGGAATTGTGACCAGTGCCCCCAACTCGACAGCCCAGAAGATACCGGGTCTGCCGTTCATGAATATGAAGTCCAGAAAGTTCATGTCAGCATATCCGCCGAGCATAATCGAAGTGGTGTCACCCACAAGAGTAGCTGCTCCCTGAAGGTTTGAAGAAACTGATATGCAGATCATCATGGCCACGGGGGAAACATTAAGTCTTTTGCATATTGCAAATCCTACAGGAGCAATCATAAGAACAGTTGCCACGTTATCTACGAATGCAGAAACTATTCCCGCAAAAAGAGACATTGCAACTGCCACCCACATAAGGTTAGGGGTCTTTTTCAGTATCATATCTGCCAGACGGTTAGGCATTTTTGACTCGATAAAGAGAAAAACCGTGCCCATTGTACCGGCAAGCATCATCAGAACATTCCAGTCTATGGAAGAAAAAACCTCATTGACAGGCATTATGCCTATAACAATGAATATAAGCGCTGAGGTAAGAGCTACAAATGGTCTGTACTTGGACAACGCAATCATCAAAACATAGGTAATGATGAACAGCACAAGTGCAACCATCATTTGAGTATCAGGTGACATATAAAAACTCCTTTTCTTATTGAGAGCACAAAAAAAGACCTTTCCCGCCATCAACAGAGCGGCAAAAGTCTCGTTTTTTAAGATAAGTCCGGCGGAGAAAATCCACGTACTGACGAACTTTATCGCGCAAATGCGCAAACTACTCCCTTGTGCTTATGCTTTCCTGTTTATAATACAGTCGCCCTCGGGTTTTGTCAAGATTTATTTGGGGCAACTACTGCAAGGGCGGGTACTATAATTAAGTTGAACATAAGGAAAGGTCAAATATTCCTTATGCTCAGCTTAATTTTTTTGCATTTTAAACAAACTGGTAATATAGGAGGAAGCGGTGTGGCTTACAAAATTAGAGGTCATCCTAAGAACTTATTGAAAAACAATCTTTAAATCAAAAGGCTCCATCTATAATAAGGCAGAACCTGGTACAGATTGACTTCACAATCGAAACGGGCGAAAAATTATATTCGGCAAAAGAAAAGAGAAAAATTGCTTTCTCTGTGAGCCGCCATGAGGCGGCGCTATTTTCTCCCCTTTTCCCCAAAAAATTAGTATCTCATCAACAAATGCTCTATTTTTAGGAATAACACGGTCTCCAAACCATTTTGCAAGGCCTTTGCCGCTTACCCCTATACTTAATGGGAAGATCTGTGTAAGATCATGGTTTACGGATAGAATTTTTGCTTTCTTATATTTGAAGAGCAGGAAACTCACTGCGGCCGTACATAAAACACCGACTGTAAGCAGAGTAGACCTCGCTGTGAGAGAGTTTGGTGTAACTAATCTCATCTATCAGCGCAAGCCTGTCTCTGGCGTATGCGTCTTTTTCGCCGCCCACGGTAGCTTTTGTCTTAATGCCCATGAAAATGATTACCAGCGTTTTTTGCTGCAACACGCTGAGATATTTTTCCCGTAATTTTAACGACTTGATTTACAGAGTCGGTTATTTTCTTATCGGTTGACATAGCAGTTTGGAGTTCCTTACCTGATTATATTAACATCTGTTTATATCAGAATGCCCGTATCTCGCCTTTATTCGCTTTCAGGTGCTGTGTTGCGTCAAGAATTTCTCGAATGCTATCATCATTTCCGAAGAATGGAAGGCTTTTATCCTCATGGCTTCGGTCGTAATAATCTAAGTTTTCATTCAGATGCTGTAAGTCACTTGATCATTGACTATCTCCCGTGCTCTGTTTTTTATGTTGTTGACCTTCCGAACCCAGCCCATCATATCCTCTGCTTTCAGCTGTTCCGTTACGCCTTCCTGCTTCATCATCTGCTCCATCAGATGTTCCTCCAGTTCTTCCGCTCTCATATCCACCTGATGAAGGTGTTCCATCAGCTCTCCGCTGGTCATCATGCAGGTGTAAATTTTCTGATGTTCCTCCTTCAGAAATTTCCGATGAGCTCTGGCATATGGCCCCAGATTGTACTTCGCCTGCTCAGGCTGTTTCAAGTCGGGTATCATGTAGCCGTTCTCTTCCTTGTAAGCTATCTCTTTCATCGTTATAGCTCCTTTCAGTTTCTTCGTTGCTTATATCATACTCTCTTTCACGATTTAAAGCAATAACTTTGCCATGGATTTTTGAAATTATTGTTCAGTGTGAAAGAAGCAGAGGGAATACAGGCGGAACAAGGTATGCAGCTTGCTATGACAGCGTACAATCAGCTTGGAAAAGGCGGTACTAAAAACCGGTCTTGGTACGGATTTTCTAATCGAGTAGAGTGGTGCGCTATTTTAGTTTCGTTGTGTGCAGTGCAATGTGGTTTGGTTGACGCCTGTACCGGAAATATCCGAAAAGATATTTTGGGATACGGAATGCCGAATTTTGCCTATTGACAGCGGCATGTTTACTGCATATAATGATATTGCAGTTGAGAGTCTCATCTCTCTTTTTTAAATCAGGTGTCTCTCCACCATTAAGTGGGAACCGTTTAAATCAGGTGTCTCTCCACCATTAAGTGAGAACCGTTTAAATCAGGTGTTTCCCAGCCATTAAGAGGGAAGATTTTAAGTCAGGCGTTTCCCAGCCATTAAGAGGGAAGATTTTAAGTCAGGCGTTTCCCAGCCATCAAAGGGGAAGCTTTAAAAACAGAGGTAGGTTTTTAACCTGCCTCTGTTTCATTTTGTCAAGATAACTGTTTTAGTTAAATAAAAACGTGGGTTTTATTGTTTACTTGGGAAAAACAAGAGAAAAAGGTTGTAAAGGAGCTTTCCCCGCTCCATAATGAAACACGCCCGTTTCCTTTATTACACAGGAAACGGGTAAATGTTGGAAGCTTTTGACAGACAGCCACCGGCTGCACCGGTGGCTTGTTTTTTAGTTCATTCTTGACATTTTCATATTCATAAGCGTAATGGAGTACCTGTGAGTCATTTGTCTGATACTATATTCAGGAATTTCTTTGCGGCCGGACTTGCGGAATTTTTCGCACATACAAGCAGGATATTTGCCTTGGGTTTAAAATGCTTTATAGGCAGAAATGCAATCCCCTCTATGCCCCAGCACTTAATATCCGCAGGCACAACTGCTATTGCCTGACCAAGACTTACAAGGGTAGCCAGACTGTAAAAATCATCTACATATATTTGTTTATTCCCGCTCAAGCCCAGATAACGGTACATATCAGCCGTTTGAACCTTATATGAAACGGAGTCCTGCACTCTGTTGAGCACAATGGGAATATCTGTGAGCTGACTTGGATGGACGGTTTTCTGTTTTGCAAGAGGATGGCTGTCGCTGATCATAAGCAGGCACGGAACAGAAGAGATAGTTTTCGTGGTAAGCCAGCTGTTCACCTCTGATCCGAAGCCCGAAATCAAAGCGATATCTATCTTCCCGTCGGTTAGCATTTGCATAAGCTGCTGATTTGTGCCGGTGGTCATATCAATTTTGGCGTTCTGCCAGCGATTGCAGTATTCACGGAGATATTTAGAGGACGAACGCAGCTCGTATGCCCCTGCATAGCCAACACGAATGTTATAGTCGTTTCCGGCTGCTGTTTTCTGAGCCTGTACAACCGCAGTGTTGTATTGAGTCATAATCTGTCTGCACTGTCTGTAAAAAACCTGCCCTGCATCGGTCAGGCTTACACTTCGGGTATCTCTGATAAAAAGCTGAATCCCCAGCTCTTCTTCAAGCAGCTTTATCTGCTGACTGACTGCGGTCTGAGTAATATGCAAAGTTTCGGCGGCCTTTGTGAAGTTCAGTTCCTCTGCCGTTGCAAGAAAAATCGGTATTCGCTGTATACTCATATTTGAACAACCTCATCCCTAAATTTTATCCTGTCTCTCCGTTATATTCTGATTATCGGCAAACCGATATATCGCAATAGCATTTTGCCGCTGTACAAGAATTTCATATGTTCTACGCCGCAACGGATCATGCAGGATTACCGTTTCTGATAAACCATAATTTTTTATGCCAACATTATATCAATAAGTTTAAGTTATGACAATACCACAAAATATTGTTAGACAAATAACGCAGCAAATGATAGAATAATCTCGTTTCAAGAGATACATTCCCGCAATTATAATTTATATCCGGTCGGTCTGTGTGTTAGTTAAATTTCATTTTTAGACGGATCTGTTTTTCGGATTACTTCTGTGCTGTTATTTATTCAGATAAAAAATTTGCTACATGGAGGAACAACAAATGCGTTTTGAAGGAAAAGTCGCCATTATCACCGGAGCAAGCTCCGGTATCGGTCGTGCTACTGCAAGGCTCTTTGCAAAGGAAGGCGCAACGGTTATCGCTGCGGCCCGCAGACTGAAAAGACTGGAAGAGGTCAAGCAGAAAGTCGAAGAATTAGGCTATCCCGGTCGCATTATTCCCTGCAAGACCGATGTCCGTGATCCTGAACAAATCAACAGAATGTTCGATTTGGCTTTGGAGGAATGTGGTCATCTGGATATTCTTGTTAACAACGCCGGTGTGCTGGACGGTCAGCTCCCAATCCACGAGACTTCTCAGGAAATCTACGATATGATTTACGAGACTAACCAGCGTGCCGTATTTCTCTGCTGCCAGCGTGCAATTAAAATATTTCTTGAGCAGGGCACTCCTGCCAACATCGTAAACGTTGCCTCCGCTGCATCCCTGCGTGGTCTCAAGGGCGGAACAATGTATGTTATGACCAAACACGCAGTTCTGGGAATTACAAGGAACATCTCTGCCTCTTTCTTTGAGAGAGGTATTCGCTGCAACTGCATTGAACCTGCAAATATTCTTACTGAAATCAATAAAGTTCCCCGTGACATGGGCATAGGAATTGAGGAATGGCAGAACCGTGCAGGTCTGGCTGCTCCTCTGCACACCATAACAAAACCCGGTGAAAAGAAGCCTACCCTCGGTAAGCCGAAGGATTGCGCTCATCTCATTGCTTTCCTTGCCGATGACAAGGAGGCGGCCTACATAAACGGTGCAGAAGTTAAGATTGACGCAGGCTTCCTGAATATGTAAATGCTTATAAGCCTCGGAAACGGGGCTTATAAATTTATAAAACAGAAAATTGGAGGATCTCAGCAATGGGAAGACTTGACGGTAAAGTATGTGTGATCACCGGTGGAAACTCAGGAATAGGCGCAAAATCCGGTGAAATTTTCGCAAGAGAGGGCGCAAAGGTTGTCTTGACGGATATTCGTGACAACAACGTCGAAAAGGTATTAAACGGAATCAAAAAAGAAGGCGGAGAAGGAATTTTCGTAAAAGGTGACACTACCAATCTTTCAGATGTAGAAAACGTTTTTAAAACAGTAGCTGAAAGCTATGGTAAGGTCGATGTTCTTTTTAATTGTGCCGGGCGTCTTGAGGAGGGCATGAAGCCCTTGGATGAATTTTCCGACGAGGATTACGACAGTATCATCGGTATAAATCTCAAAGGTACCATGAACATGACACGGGAAGCCTTGAAGTATATGAGAGAGCATAAAAAGGGCAGTATAATCAATGTTGCCTCCATTTCCGCTCTTCGTGGAAACGGCAGCGCCGTTTATGTGGCTTCCAAAGGCGGAATTGTGGCTCTCACCTATCATTTGGCTTTGCGTTACGCAGGCACAGGTCTGCGCTGCAATGCTATTGCTCCCGGTACCGTCTGGACACCAATGACAAGAAAAAGTATGAAAGAAGACCGAAGCGACATGGCAAATGAATTCTATGAAACCATTCAGGCTCATTGTGATTCCGGTCCGCATTTCCCGATTTGCAAAGATCATGACGTTGCAAATATCGGTCTGTTCCTTGCTTCCGACGAAGCCCGCTCAATCACCGGTCAGGTCATCACCTGCGATTTCGGCTCCAATATGTAATATCGGCTGCACCGCAGCTGAAGCGTATCAAAAATTCGGCAGGAAAGGAAAATATAATATGTCTACTAATTACACAGATTACTATGGCACTCATATGCCTTTTGACCAGTTCCCCCAGTTTGGCGTACTCTCCAGCGTTAAAGTTTTAGTCACCGGAACCAATATTGCAGGTCCCTTTGCAGGAAGTATTATGGCTGAAATGGGCGCAAAGGTTGTGCAGGTTGAAGCTCCTAATATGCCCTGTCAGACCAGAGGAAACTACGGTTACTCTCAGGACCACAGAAATACATATTCAATTACTCTGAACACCCGTTCAAAGCGTGGTAAAGCCGTTTTGGAAAAGCTTGTCCAGTGGGCAGACATATGGATAGAATCCGGTCGTCCCGGCACATATGACAAAATGGGTCTCAGCGACAAGCATATGTGGTCTCTGAATAAAAAGCTTGCCATTGTTCATGTATCCGGTTACGGTCAGTACGGACCGGACAAGGATAAAGCCGCATACGACGTTTCGGGTCAGGCAATGGGCGGATATATGTACTTAAACGGCACCAGTCCTACATCTGCACCTCTGAAAGTAAATCCTTACCTTTCAGACTACGCAACAGCCATGAACGCCTGTATCTGCGCTCTCTCCTGCATGACTCATGCAAGAATTACCGGCGAGGGCGACAGTGCAGATATTTCTCAGTATGAAACCATGTTCCGCCTTCTTGGCGGATACCCCGCAGACTGGTTCAACCGTGGCTACCCCGGTCCCGGCGAGCCTGTCAAATGGAGAACCGGAAACGTCAGTGATACTGCTGCCGGCTTCTCCTTCTATGACTGCAAGGACGGAAACACTATATTTATAGGTATGGTAGGCGTAGGCAATGTTAAAAAAGGCTATCCCCTTGTGGGTCTGCCTAAACCAGGTACAGACCCTGATTTCCCCGAAGGTATGACGGGTATGCTGCGTCATCTGCCTGTGGGTCAGCGCATCGAAGCTGCCATAGTTAAATATTGCGCCGAACACACCGTTGACGAGGTAGAGGCTGAGCTTAACAAGCTTGGTATTCCCAACCAGAAGGCATTCGGTCCTGCCGACATTGAAGCCAGCGAGCAGTATAAGGCAAGAGAAGATATCGTATCATGGACTGACAGCGTATACGGTGAAATGCGTGGCATAGGCATAGTAGACAAGTTTACCAATAATCCGGGTAAAATTGTGGCTCCCGCCCCTACTTTCGGAGAGCACAGCCGTGAAATAATGCATTCGCTGGGCTATGATGACGAATACATAGACAAGATGTATGCAGCCGGCGAAACAGCTACCATGGATCCCAGAGAAACCGCACAATATTGGGTTCTGAAGGACTGGGGCTTTTTCTGGAGGCCCGATCAGGCTGAGAAACTTGATCTGTGATTTAACTCATCAAGCAGTCTTTCCCACATTTTTTGTATTAAGCTGTCTCCTTTTGGAGGCAGCTTTTTTACATCTTTTGCCGCATATCCCCACTTTTGCAGAAAAAATACACGCTATTTTCATTATATTTTGCGGTTAGACTGCAATATAATGAAATGTGATATAGACATTTGGCAAAAAAAGCGTTATTATATAATTGGTAGATTGTTAAAGGATGTTTATAATGTACAGTACTTGTGATTTGCATACCCATTCCATATTCTCTGACGGTACATGGACACCGGAGCAGATTGTAGCAGAAAGCGAGACTTTAGGTCTGGCCGCTGTCGCCTTGTGCGACCACAACACTATTGACGGGCTTGACCGTTTTTCTGCCGCTGCTTGCGGGAAAGAGCTTTTGGCTGTACCGGGTGTGGAATTCAGTACGGAATATAAAGGTTCGGAGCTCCATATTCTGGGGCTTAATATAAACCCGCAGTATTACTCTCAGGTGAAGAGCAGACTTGCGGATTTTCTTATCAGGAAAGAAAAACAGAATCTCGAGCTTGTGAACGCTCTGGCAAAGCTTGGCTATTGCGTTGACTATTACAAGCTCAAGGCCTCCTCTGTAAGCGGAAACATTAACCGCTCTCATATTGCAGCGGAGCTTGTGAGACAGGGCTGTTTCAAAACAAGACAGCAGGCATTTAATTCTCTGTTGAATCCTCAATGCGGGTATTATCACCCCGCAAAGCAGCCCTCCGCTCTTGAAACCATTGGATTTATCAGGGACATTTCTGCCGTTCCCGTTCTTGCCCACCCCTTGCGGAGCATCGAAGAGCCTTTGCTGTTTGACTTTCTTTCTCAGGCAGTTCCGGCCGGTCTTACAGCAATGGAGATCGTTTATTCAGACTGCGATGAAAAGCTTCTGAAGCGTTCAGAAGAAATCTGCGGTATGTTTTCCCTGCTTCCCAGCGGAGGAACGGACTTTCACGGAGATAAAAAGCCGGATATAAGGCTGGGTTCCGGCAGGGGGAATCTGTCTGTACCCTATGAGTATTGCTTAAAGCTACTCCATATCCTATAAAAGAGGTAAATAAATGATTTTTGATTTGCAAAAAGCAAGCATGAGTAAAAGAATATCCGCCTTTTTGTTCGATATAATTTTGCTCGGAGCGCTGATAGTCGGGATTGCGTTTCTCCTTTCGGGAGTCCTGAATTATGACCGTTATCAGAACGCTTTGAACTCCGCATACGCCGATTATGAAGCCCGGTACGGAGTTAGTTTTGAGCAGACCGGTGACAGTTTTATGCAAATGTCACCTGCGGAGCAGGAAACTTACAATCAGGCATACAACGCTTTAATTAACGATAAAGAAGCCATGTCAGCCTATAACATGGTCATAAACCTTACTCTTGTAATCACAAGCCTCAGTATTCTGTTTGGCTATCTGATTCTTGAATTTGCAGTCCCCCTTTGTTTTAAGAACGGCCAGACCCTTGGAAAAAAGATTTTCGGCATAGGAGTAATGCACAAAAGCGGCATACAGATAACTCCCATGCTGCTGTTTTTCAGAACTGTTCTTGGAAAATACACTCTGGAAACTATGGTGCCGGTACTTGTACTTATGATGATCTTCTTCAACGTCATCGGAAGGCTTGGCACAATCATTCTCGGTCTCTTACTGCTATTGCAGATTATTATAGTAATTGTCACACCGGGCAGATGTCTTTTGCACGATTTGCTTGCCCAGACCGTGGCAGTTGATATCTCCAGCCAGAAGATATTCAAAGACGGAGCAGAACTGCTCGCCTATAAACAAAAGATGCACGCAGAAGAGGTTCAAAGGCAAAGCTATTGATTTGCCGTCGCATCTAAAGAAATATTATTTCCGAAGTATGGGAGAGAAGCGTATGAAAATTGTATTGCAAAACCTGACTAAAGTTTTTCCCGCCAGAAACAAAAAGCTTGACAAAGAAGTAATTGCGGTAAATAACTTTGATCTTGAAATTCCGGACGGAAAGCTTATCGGTCTTCTTGGACCTTCCGGCTGCGGTAAGAGTACCACTCTTTATATGATAAGCGGTCTGCAGAAGCCTACAAGCGGCAAAATCTTTTTCGGTGACAACGATGTAACCGAACTGTCCACCGAGAACAGAGGCGTTGGTCTTGTGTTCCAGAACTATGCTCTGTACCCCCACATGACGGTTAAGCAGAACATTCTGTTCCCTCTGCAGAACCTCAAGGGCAAGGACAAGCTTACTAAAGACGAAATGCTGGAGCGTGCGGTTTACGCTGCAAAGCTGGTGCAGATTGACGACCTGATGGAGAGAAAGCCCAGTGAGCTTTCCGGCGGTCAGCAGCAGCGTGTGGCGATAGCGAGAGCACTTGTTAAAATGCCTCGTGTTCTCCTTCTGGATGAGCCTCTCAGTAACCTTGATGCCCGCCTCAGACTTCAGACTCGAGAGGAAATCCGAAGAATCCAGAAAAAGACAGGAATTACTACAGTTTTCGTTACTCACGACCAGGAAGAGGCTATGAGTATTTCCG
>JARHZW010000010.1 GCA_029264685.1 Candidatus Limivicinus sp. | reverse complement strand
CCCTTCGAAGACAAAGCTTTGCTCATTTCCCGTGTCAGCGCATATTCCATTGAAAGCACTCCGCTTTCCCTTATTTTTGACGAAGAAAAGTATGACAAAAATTCGCTTTATATTTTTTAGTACACAGTTCTGAGTAAAGCAGGAAAACATTTTTACTTTTCTGAATTTTTCATAAGCTGCTTTATGTACGAAAAAGTCAGGCAAATTATTTGCCTGACTTTTTCGTTTACACTTTTACTTAACATCCCTTTTATAAACAGCCGCTCCCGGTATGGAAATTTTACAATCTTGCTTCCAGAAGTTTTAATGTATATGGATGTTTGGGGTTTTCAAACACCTGCTCAACACTGCCTGCTTCTGCAATCTGTCCATTTTCCATTACCGCTACATGATTGCATATGGCATGGACTACATCCAGATCATGGGAAATGAACAGCATTGTAATTCCCTTTTCCCGGTTTATTTTTCTAACTGTCTGCAATATTTGAGCCTGAACAGAAATATCCAGCATAGAAGTTGGTTCATCCAAAATAAGAAGTCTGGGCTGGAGGGCAAGAGTTCTGGCAAATGAAATTCTCTGTGCCTGACCGCCGGAAATTTCATGAGGGAATTTTTTCATCTGATCCGGTGACACCCCAACCTCACACAGCATCTGTTCCACCATTTCCCGCTCCTGCTGTCGATTTTTTGCCAGTCCGTAAATTCTGAGAGGCTCGGCGCAAGCTTCAAATACAGTGCTCCGTGGATTAAAGCTCATCTGAGGGTGCTGATAAACCATTTGAATCTCACGTCTGATAGATTTCCAGCCCTTTTTATTAAGTGACAGCAAATCTTTGTCTCCGTAGATGATTTTTCCCGAGCTTGCCGGCAGAAGTCCCATAATAATTTTTGAAACAGTAGTTTTTCCACAGCCGCTCTGACCGAAGAGGCCGAAAATCTCACCTTCTTCAATGCTGAAGCTAACATCATTGACCGCCCGAACCTGCTTTTGTCCGAGAAAGCCGGTTCGGTAGTTTTTGCATAAATTCTGTACCTCAAGCATTGGTTTCCAACTCCCTCCACCGGCAGCATTTTACTAAATGCCCCTGACCATTATTTTCCGTCTCCGGTTCTGAGGCTGTGCATTGTCCGAACGCATACCGGCAGCGGTCGGAAAAACGGCAGCCGGAAGGCAGCAGCTCAAAGGACGGCATAAATCCCTCCATTACATTCAGCCCCTTTGAGGGCAGCGAAGCAATAAGCCCTTTTGTATATGGATGCTGAGGATTTTCGATTATCTCCTCGGGACTTCCTATTTCCACGATCTCGCCTGCATACATAACCGCAATTCTGTCGGCTATACTTCTTGCAACGTCTATGTCATGGGTAATCATAAGCATAGCGCAATCCATGCTGTCTCTCAGTTCCCGCAGAAGTTGTGCTACCTCACGCCGCAGCATCCAGTCAATAGCCTTGGTTGGTTCGTCAACCACAAGAAGCGACGGGTGGGTTATGGCTCCCATGGAAATCAAAACCCTCTGGCACATTCCGCCGGAAAGCTCACAGGGATAACGCCTGTATATCTCCCTTTCTCCTATTCCCAGTCTTTCAAAAATGCTGTGAGCCTGAGCTTTAACTTCTGATTTTTTTCCTTTAAAGTCTTTTCTTTTTATGATACACTCAGTAACCTGTGTCTGTGCTCTCATAACAGGGTTTAGGGATGTGGCAGGGCTTTGGGGTATACAGGCAATTTCCGTTCCCCGAAGCTTACGGAATTCACGCTCCCGCATATTGAGAATTTCCTCACCCTTATATTTTACACTGCCGGAAACAACGGCATTATCAGGCAAAAGGTGCAAAATTGCACTTCCTGTAACGGACTTTCCGCATCCCGTTTCCCCGATTACCGCCAGTATCTCATGTTGTGCTATTTTAAAGGACACATCATGGATAATATTTATTTTTTTCTTTTTTACAAGAAATCCTACGGAAAGCTTGTCTAACTCCAGTAAATTATTTTCCATGTCTGTCTCCTCATTCCGTACTGACAGATTCCCTCATACGGGGATCAAGCAAATCTCTCAGTCCGTCACCTATCATGTTAAACGAAAGGGCAGTGAGGGACACTGCAAGGCCGGGGTAAACGGTCATCCACCATGCACTGCGCAGGTATCCCTTTCCGTCACTTATCATTGTTCCCCATGCAGGAGACGGCGGTTGAGCGCCCAGACCGAGAAAACTCAGCGAAGCACAGTAGAGAATTATACCGCCAATGTCCATGGACATTGTTATAAGAATTTTAGGGGCCAGATTAGGGATAAAATACTTGAAAAGTATGGTCAGGTTTCCCGCTCCCAGTCCCTTTGCCGCCTCTACAAACTCCGCATTGTGAAGTATTACAGCCTCACCTCTTGCAATTCTGGCATATCTGACCCACTGAACGCAGCAAAGCGCTATTATCAAATTGGCCTGATTGCCACGCATAAATGTGGATAGCGCCAGCACAAAAATTATGGTGGGAAAGGCCAGAAAAATATCGACAATCCTCATCAAGATCATGTCCATTGCTCCGCCGAAATAGCCTGAAACCGCCCCTATCGCAGTGCCTATTGCGGCAGCTATAATCACCACTGCAAAGGCAGTCCCAAGAGAAATTCTGGACCCTTCAATTATGCGGCTGAATATATCCCGTCCCAGCTGGTCGGTCCCGAACGGATAGGTTTTGCACGGGGCCGTAAGAGCGTTGGCCAGATTCATCTCCGTGGGATTATGCAATTCAAAATGTTCGGCAAATATGGCAATCAGTATAAAAAGCAGCGAGAAAAACAAACCGCATATAAGCATAATGTTTTTCCTGTTAAGATAATCAAAAAATTTTTTTATGTACCTTATCATCAGGACACCTCCTGATACTTTACTCTCGGGTCAACCGCTGCATAAAGAATATCCACCAGCAGGTTTGCAAAGGCATATCCGAAGGTCACCAGTATTACACAGCCCTCCATTAATGGCAGATCCTTTGCCGCGACCGCATCGTTAAAAAGCCCTCCCAATCCTGGCCAGGCAAACACGGACTCTACCAGAACCGAGCCGCCCAGAATATGCCCAATCTGAAGACCGAGAACAGTTATTATAGTAGGGATTGCATTTCTGAAGGCATGAAATCCCACAGCAGTTTTCTTTATTCCCTTGGATTTTGCCGTAAGCATATAGTCCTGCCGCAGTACCTCTATCATACTGGCACGCATAAGCCTTGTGGTAGAGGCAAGCATTCCCACAGACAGCGTTACCGCCGGAAGAACTATACTGTCGGGCGTATCCATTCCCGATGTAGGAAAAAGTTTAAGATTGTATGCAAAAATTATTATAAGCACCAAAGCAACCCAGAAGCCCGGAAAAGAGCTCAGGGTCAGGGTAGAAACCCTTGTAAAGTGGTCAATAAAGCGGTTCTGGCGGTATGCGGTCCAAATACCCAGCGGAATTCCGATCAGCGTAGATATAAGAAACGCCGTAAAACCCAGTTTCAGGGTGTTGGGAAGGCGCATAAGCATAATGTCTTTTACGGGCATATTGTACCTGTAAGATGTGCCGAAATTGAAACAGACCGCATTTTTCAGCCAGTCAAAATACTGAGATATTATAGGTCTGTCCAGATCATACTTCTCTGTTACCCTTGCCAGAGTATTCTCATCTATGAATTCAGGTCCGTAAACACTGGCAACTATTGCGCTGGCAGTGTCTCCCGGTGTTACATGAACCATAAAGTATGTAAGCGTTGCCACGGCCCAAAGCACAAAAATTATTGACAGCAGGCGTTTTCCGATTACTTTTGCCATAATTTACTCCTAAATAATAATATCCCTATCCAAAGTTTTGCTTCGGGTAGGGTATATTATTATGATTTAATCTGCAATATCCGTAGTTATAGGAACTACAAAGTCGTGTACAGCGGGGCTGTAATCAAATCCTGTAATGTTAGGATTGAGTATAAAAACAGCACCGTACAAAGCCATTGTAAAGGTAGAGAGATCTTCCATTGCCATGGCCTGAGCCTGTCTGCTGAGTTCATATTTTTTTGCCTGATCCGACTCGGCGGCGCACTGGTCAATAAGCTTGTCAAGCTCCGGATTTGAGTAGCGTGCGCTTTTGGGTGTATTCAAGCCGCTGTAGTAGCACTGGGTAATGTAGTATGAGGCAGATGGAATGTAGCAGGAGGCAATGGAGCTGGCAGTAAGGTCAAAATCCCCTTCTTCAGTCACGGCCTTTACGGTGTTGAAGTCCAGGGCCTGTGCCTCGCTGTCAAGTCCTATCTGGCTGTAATACCCCTGAACAGCCTGAGCAATAAGCACATTTCCCGGGCGATAGGTGTCGGTAATAATTTTGATTTTAACTTCCTGTCCCTTATACTCACGAATGCCGTCGTTGTCACTGTCCACAAAGCCTGCCTCATCCAGAAGCTGCTTTGCCATTTCAGGGTCATAATCGTACATTTCCGCATCCTGATTTGACCACGGCACATTCTCCATCATGGGGCCTTTGGCAACACCGCCTACGCCAAGAAGAATTTTATCTACAATTTCCTGCCTGTTTATTGCATATACAAGAGCTTTTCTGACATTTAAATCCTGCAAATACTCTTTATCAAGATTAAAACTGTAAATATAAGTACGGGCTGAATTGAATTTTTCAACCCTTACATTTTCGTCGCTTTCCAGACCCTTAAGATCACTGAAAGGCACGTCTGCCGCAATGTCAACCTCACCGTTTGAAGCTGCGAGAGCCCTTGTACTGGGGTCCGGAATTGAACGAATCACCCTGCGGGTAATTGAAGAGTCCGGCTTTCCGGCCCAGTAATTTTCGTAAGGTACAAGAGTCAAAACACTTTTGGACGGGTCAAAGCTTTCAAAACGAAAATAGCCTGTGCCTATAGGTGTGTTGAAAGTTCCGTCATCATTAAAGGAAGTTTTTGAAAGGATCATGGCGCACTGATTTGTAAGTGCCTCAGGCAGCTCCGAAAAGGGCTTGTTCAGATTAAACTGAACTTTATATTCGTCCAGAACGTCCACGGACTTTATGTGTGTGTATGTATCAAAAGAGGGCATATTGTCCCTTGTTTTTTCAAGCCACCATTTAACAGCCTCTGCGTTAAATTTGCTTCCGTCGTGAAATGTTACATCATCACGGAGATTGAACACCCAAGTAAGCTCGTCTGTAGCCTCCCAGTCGGTTGCAAGGTTGGGCTGAAGTTTAAAATTATTGTCTACATTTACAAGGGTCTCTCCCAGACGGGCAATTTCAAGCAGTATAGTGGAGCCGTTGCCCTGAGAAGCATCAAAGTCGCCCATGGTTTCGCTGACTGCAATTCTTAGCTCTTTCTCCTTAGGTTCTGCATTCTTTTCTGTCTGGTCAAATACTTCCTGCTCCGTTTTTGCCCCATCAGCCTTTGGCTCTTCTTGCGTTTTTCCACAGCCGGTGAAGAGACCGACCGCCATCATAATCGACAGCAGCAAAGCTATCTTTCTTTTTTGTTTCATTTTTCTCACCTTTCTGCTCCTTTTTATATTTCTTTACCGGCCTTTTGTACCGGCAAAAGCATACCAATTCTCTCTGGAGGATTCTTTACCGCAGCAGCGCTCCATATGGATAAGCTCTGCATTTTCCACTCCTGCCTTTTTGAAGGTCTCAAGAATCTCCGTTTTTGAGGCATTTGAAAAGCCAAACTGGGCAACCGGAATCTCTTCTCCTATATAACAGCCCTTTTCGCCTATAAAATCCGGAATTCCAAATTCTTCCAGTTCGTTTATGGCAATAATCCTTCCGCCCGGTTTTAAAACTCTGAGCCACTCCCTGATTGCCGTTTCCGGCTCTGCCAGCGTCCAGAGAAGGCGCATCGATATAACTGTGTCAAGACTGTTGTCTTCATAAGGAAGCTTCAGCGCATTGGCGTAAATAAACGGAATATCCAGATTTTCTTCTTTTGCATGTCGGATAGCTATATGCATCATCCCCTCGGATATATCTCCGCCGCATACATTTTTATAGCCCGCTTTCCCCATCATTATGGTCAGCATACCCGTTCCTGCCGCAATGTCTAAAATTGACTGTTCCATATTGTGGCCCAGCAGTTTTCTGACGGCTTCATCCCACGCCGGGGAATTCATGAGCGCATGATCCGGTTCATAGCTTTCCGCCCTCTTATCCCAGTAACAGGACATCGCCTCACTTGTAATATCCCGTGTAGTTTTGGGCTTTTCACCGCAGAGCACAAACCATGGGTCATATTCATACTCAGGTCTTGTAAGGCCCGACAGTTTTCTAATTTCTATGTTTACAAATCCTGCCCGTTCCAAAAGGCTTGTAAGTTCTTCCATTGACGCTGCCTGAATAGTAAGCATATCATCAATTTCCTGACTGCCGTAAAACGGAGTCTCTGTGTACCTTATAAGCCCAACGCCCTCCTGCATACGATTAAAGCAAAAAAGCTTTCCGCCTGCTCGCAGCACTCTGAACCATTCCTGTAATGCCGCTTCCGGCTCCACCAGTGTCCATATAAGCCGAGCATTTATAATGTTGTCCACGCTTTCATCCAGCATCGGAAGCTCAAGAACGTCTCCGTACATATATGTAACTCCGGAGTTTCTTCTGTACCCATGGCGCACTCCGTATTTCATCATTTCCCTGGATACATCAACTCCAACGGTCGGATACCCCAGTTCTCCTGTCATATTCGCAAGAAAGCCTGTACCCGTCCCCAGATCCAACACATTTTTTCTTGTGTCCTGCCCAAGAAGCTCCTTTAACGTCTCTTTCCACGCCGCAATGTCCTCGGTATCATGCACTTCATCAAAACAAACTGAAAACCGGTCCCAGCTTTTTCCGATTTTGGCAACTGCCTCAGTTCTATCCATTTTTGTCCCCCTTTTAGTAGGTAATTACGATTATCTTTTGAAAATTGTCAAAAGAATGTTAATCACATTATATTTGCCAGTTTTTTCCGTTACAAGCCCCCCGGGGGGATATATTTTCAGTATATTTTTTTAGATTTTACAACTCATTGACAAGCAAACTTAAAGGTTTAAACACTTTTCTGATAATGTATTATAGTTTTCCGCATTTCATACTAACTTACCAATTTAACTATTCTTTGTTTTGAAGTTTTTTCAATGTTATTCCTGTTGCACCATCGCTTCTTGTCCGGTATAAATCCCCGAAAACAGCGGTGTGGGAGTTTTGTTGTGCTGTTTTAGGTTAAATATTTGCCGGCTTTCTGTTAGGCAAATTATCTATTTCGACTGAAATTATTAAATGTTTATGAACTATTATCCCCCCGGGAGGCTTGTAAATACTGATTGAATGTGTTTATAGTAGTACAAGCAAATAAATTC
>JARHZW010000121.1 GCA_029264685.1 Candidatus Limivicinus sp. | reverse complement strand
CCTGTCCGTGAAAGCTGCCGAGGAGCAATTATTCCGCCGACAGTTTTACTGAATTCTTTTTTTATGGGGGTTCCACTGGCCTATAACCTCACCCACCGTTGAAACGGTAATAAACGCAGAAGGGTCCGTTTTATTCACAAATTCCAGCAGACTTGCGTACTCGTTATTCTGCAATATAGTGACAAGTTCAATTTTTTCGCTGTTATCCCAACCTCCCAAAGCGTTATACAGCGTCACACCGCGGTTTAGTTTTTCAACGATAAAATCTCTTATCTGCATATATTCCGGTGAAATGATGGAAACTTTTTTTCTGATATGAGATCCGTCTAAAAACTGGTCAAGCACCACGCCGTCAATATATGTGCCCAGCAGGCTTATAATCAGGGTGTTTCTGTCATAAACAAAAATAGACGTGGCGGCAATAACAAAGCCGGCAATCATAAGACTGCGTCCTATCTCGAAATGCAGGTATTTATTCAGAATCTTTGCCACTATATCAAGTCCGCCTGAAGATGCGTTTATATTAAACAGTAAAGTCTGTCCAAAGCTGAGGCACAAAATAAAGCAAAGCAGGTTTACTACCACATTATTTGTAAGCTCCGGCGGTTGAGGCGCAACGACTTCGAAAATTGCCAGATATGCCGGAAGCAGCAGGGATGTAATAATTGTTTTTGCACCAAAATCTTTCCCTATAAGTACAAAGCCTAAAACAAGCAGAATTGCGTTTAGGATGAAAGTAATCGTAGAGACTTTAAACGGGATAAAATTGGCAAGCACAAGCACAAGTCCCGAAAGCGAGCCTACAACAAACTTACTCGGCATCATAATGAAATAAATTGCCGCCGAGGCAAAAAACATACCCACAAGCAGAACCATAAATTCTTTAAAGCTTATTTTCTCTTTCATTTTTCTCCTCATTCCCAAAATTGGCAGAACTCCTATAGCGATTGAATTTGTTTTGACCTAAACAGCGTTTGATATTGTATATTATTTCACGGTAAAATACAAGCCTTTGAACAATTTATTCAAAGGCCTGTATTTTTATTTTATTGTCTCACTGTTATTCAGCACTGAGGTGCTGTACAAGAACAACACATCGCTTCCCGTAAAGTCTACATATTTGCTCACCATATCAGGATGAATGTAGCGTATATCGACCAAAGTAATTCTCTCGTATCCCGAAAGCAGCAGAGGAGCAAGACTCGATGTAAAAGAATCTCTGAATATTATAAGCTCTCTGCCGTTATTAATTTTCGGATTTTCCATGGTAACAAGAGACAATGGTCCCGAAAGAAACATTTCGTAGGGGTCTTTTCCCTCGGCCTTTTTCATGTCGTAGACAGGAATCTCTCTGTTATTCTGATAGTCAAACACTTTTGCATTTTCAAGAAGCGTATTTGTAAGATAGCTGATTTTCTCACTGTCAAGGGGAAGTGCCGACTGTCCGTAGTAAACTCCGTAAAAATCCCTGTCAAGAGTTTTCTCCTCAAAATCAAGGTCTAACTCAGTCCCCATTGCCTGAGCAAGTCTTTCAGCTACCGGAAGGATCTTTTCCTGCCTCCAATGTGTATCCGTCCTGTAATAATCTTCTATGCCAAGACAGTCAAAAATATCTATATACTGGCCGAATTCTGTTTCTGACTTAAAGACAGAAACAAGCCTGTCATAGTCTAAGGACAGTCTGTCCTTGCCGGCAGTGAAGTAATTCTTATCAGGTATAACAGAAAGATAGACATTAGTGCCGCTGTCTTTTAAATACTTGTCATATACATAAGAAAACCGCTCCCCCGCTCTTTTAACGGAGCTTTCATTCAGCGGATATTCCATTTTGACTGCATATCCGTCGGAGATGTATATATCGTTATTATCCAATCTCCGTAAAACATTGAAGGATACCTGTGCTTTCAAAGCCCTGAACTGGTCACGCATGGGAAACTGGTCCAGAGTGTAGTCCTCAAAGTCCTTCATATATTTCCCTTTTATAACGCTTTGAAGACTCAGCTGGGGCATCCGGCTCAGCTTTCTTCTCTCGCTCTGTGAAAAATCATCCTGTGGCTTTATCCACGCAAAAGCCGAGAGGCCCAGAAAGAACAGTATCATTACAGTGCTCACTATAATACTTTTGTGCTTCATAGTCTCTCCTTAAAATCTAAAGTACAAAAACGGGTTAAACGAACCGTCCACAAGAAATGCAGTCATTACAAGCATCAGCCCCACTAAAACAAGGGGCTCAAGGCAGTCTGTCACAATCTCAGCGGCACGGTTTAATCTTATTTTCAAAACCAGATTTTTCACTAAAGGCGTTGCCCCTATAAGCGCAATCACAAGAACTACGGCATAATCCTTAAAATAATAGCTCAGTTCCTTTGATACAAGCGGGATATCGCCTGCTCCGAACATGGCGCCAATGTATGACAACGCTTCACCCATGTTTGCAGCGTTAAATATAACAAAGCTTATCAGAAGTGCAAGAATTACATAAATTCTGCTGAAAATCCTGGATTTTTCAAGATATTTGAGCAGGAACAGTTTTTCTATAATGAGCAAAACCGCAAAAAACAGCCCCCATGTCACGAAGTTCCACGCTGCGCCATGCCAGAAACCGGTGAGTAGCCATACCGTGAGAATATTTAAAAGCCATCTGGATTTTTTTACTCTGTTTCCGCCCAGCGGGATGTATACATAATCTCTGAACCATGAGCCGAGGGATATATGCCATCTGCGCCAGAATTCCGTTGCGCTTCTGGAAATAAACGGGTAGTTGAAATTTTCCGGGAAATGGAATCCCAGAATTCTGCCGAGACCTATGGCCATGTCTGAATAGCCTGAGAAGTCAAAATAAATATGCAGTGCAAAGGCTGCGGCATACAGCCAGTAAAACAGCACGGATTTGTCTCCCGATGCCTTAAATGCATCGCAAAGCTCTCCCAGAAGATTTGCGATAAGAATTTTCTTTCCCAAGCCTAAGACAAAGCGTCTCATGCCTGCGGCGAAATTATCAAAGCTGTATTCCCGCTCCCTGAGTTCATGCTCCACCTGAGAATATCTCACTATAGGGCCTGCAATAAGCTGGGGAAACAGAGAAATATAAGCCGCAAGATTTATAAGGTTTCTCTGTGCCGGTACCTCTCCCCTGTACACATCTACTGTGTAGCTCAAAATCTGGAATGTGTAAAAGCTTATTCCTATGGGAAGGGCGATTTTAAGAAACGGTATTGAAAGGCCGAAAACTCTGTTAAAGTTGTCTATAAAGAAATTGGTATACTTAAACCATGCCAAAAAACCAAGACTTATGGTGACCGAAGCAACCATAACCAGTTTCTTTGCTCTCCGTGTATGAAAGGCCTCAATCATAAGGCCGGAGATGTATCCGATAATGATTGAGGCTGTCATTAACAATAAATATTTAGGTTCACCCCAGCCGTAAAAAACAAGGCTTGATATAAGAAGTACTGAATTTCTGAACTTCTTAGGGGCAACAAAATATAAAAGCAGAGTAACCGGCAGGAAGTAATATAAAAATACTATGCTGGAAAATAACATACTCTATGCTTTCAGCTCAGTGTCTGCTCCAGAGCAAGGTGAGCGTTTTCACCATAGGCGGTCTCAATGGCAGTCTTAAATACACCGGTTGTAAGATCTGCTGCACCTATAACGTATACAACATAGTCACCTACAGTGTAAACTACCAGATATTCAGGGAAACCGCACATCCACTGAGTGCCTTCTACATCAGCTTTAACTGCATTTACGAATTCTTCCGCATTTACTCCCTCGTTAAGCTTGACAGCTACAGCAGTAAAAGTATTGGCATTCATGGCATTGATCATGGATGCAGCTTCCGAAACAGAAGCAGCCGTATCCTGAGAGAGGTGGAGAACAGAGGTAACAAGGTCCATGTTTTCCAGACTGAAATTACCGGCCTTGTCTTCCTGCATATTGTCCATGTCGCCTCCGGCAACAGGGAACTTCTGGTCTTCACTAACCTTATCCCACACGGAATTTAAGAGTTCCTCTGCTGAGGCTATCTGAAGCTCCGGAGCAGAGTCGGGCTTCTGCTCACTGCTGCCGCAGGCAGCAAGGCTGAACACCATAGTCAGTGCTAAAATAATGGCTGAAATCTTTTTCATAATTTTCTCCTTTGTGTCTGAAATTTCCATTTTGCATATTATCATTGACTTCAATATTTTGCAATACTTTTTATTTTGGGAAAGCTCAGCTCTGTGTTTTTAGTTTCTAACCTGAGCCTGAATTTATTCTCAGGTGACAGTTATATAAACGATTTAAAAATAAAAATGTTCCATATTTTTTTCAATTTTCTAAAATTATATAATCCTTGCTTTTCGGGGGATTTCATTTATAATAGCAATGTATCAAAAATTCAAATGAGGTGTATACTTTGAAAAAGCAGGTAATGGATATTGCCTTCGATGACTTTACAATGGAAGAGGCTGTCAGCACAGCTCTCGGATATATAGATAGGAAAGAAAAATGCAGAGTCGTTACCCCCAACGCAGAGTTTGCGCTGGAAGCTAAAAAAAATTCACGTTTCCTTAATATTCTGCAAAGCTCGGAATTGGTTCTGCCTGACGGTATAAGCGTCATTTACGCTTCAAAAATAGTTGGCACGCCCATAAGTGCAAAGCTTGCCGGTATCTCATTTGCACAAGCTCTGTGTTCCGCTTTGGGAAAAAGAGAAGGCAGATTGTTTTTACTGGGTGCAAAACCGGGAGTAGCAGAAAAAGCGGGCCAAAATCTTAAAGAACAATACCCCGGTCTGATTATTGCCGGAACTCACGACGGATATTTTACCGATGTTAAGCCTGTTATTGA
>JARHZW010000074.1 GCA_029264685.1 Candidatus Limivicinus sp. | reverse complement strand
ACAAGCCCATATGCCCTTCTGCTGGCAACATAATCTCTCTTTCCTGTGTAAGACCCGTTCCATGGGATTCAGCTGGAACTGCCTCCTCCCACAGGGGGAAGCGCCAGAAATAGGCCTCGTCAATCCAGGGACTCTATCAGGAGGCCATGGTGGTTGGTTCAGGGATGACTACATGACCATGCAGAGCCAATCAGAATCTTCCTGGTATTCCTGTGGACACTGCTGGTTCCCTGATCCATTCTCCCCTTGGTTCTCACTAACAAAAGCATAGTTTTGTTAATCCAGCAGGAAGCCCGGTTGAAAATACTTACCTCTCTAGATTTTCTTTCCCCTAGGAATGGTCATGTCACCCAGTTCTGGTCAATAAGATATTGAAGAATGGAATCAAGACCTGCCATTTCTCTATATACCGCCGGAAAGTCAATATCAACTCCGGCTTCAATCAGAGATGTTGAAACCACACGGCAGCTTAGACCCTCATTCAACCGCTTTTTTATATCTGCCAGAACCTGCTGGCGGTGAGCGGGATACATCAGCGTTGAAAGATGGAATCGGCCTTCCTCTGGCAGAACAGAAAAAATTTCCTGTGCAGCTTTTCTGCTGTTCACTATACACAGCACCTGCCTGCTGGTTCCCAGCAGATCAGATAATGCCTGCGTGCTCTGTTTTCCGATTTTATTAAATACAACTCTGCGAAACCGATCAAACAGATCACGGGTTTGGGAACATAGTTCATTTATTTCCAAGTCAGGAGAAAACTTCCGAAACAAATCTGCCAGAGCCGGCTGAGTGGCGGTGCAGAGAACGGCGGTAGCTTCAAAATGAGAAACCAGATTGGAAATAGCTGCTACACAGGGCTTCAGGTGCTCCGTAGGAATCATCTGTGCTTCGTCAAAAATGATAACGCTGTTTGCAATGTTGTGCAGCTTACGGCATTTGGAGGACCGATTTGCGTACATGGATTCAAAAAACTGCACGGCAGTTGTAACAATTACAGGCGCATCCCAGTTTTCCGTGGCACGGACTCTTTGAGAAACAGTATCCGGTTTTTCAGAGTCACCGTTAAAGCTCATATTGGAGTGGTGCTCCAGTACATTTTTTTCGCCGAGAATTTTTTTGAATACTGCCGCATTCTGTTCGATAATAGATGTATACGGTATTACATATATAATTCTTTTCATTCCGTGAGCAACGGCGTGCTTTAAGGCGAAAGCGAGAGAGGCAACGGTTTTTCCGCCGCCCGTAGGCACTGTAAGAGTATACAAACCCTTTTTAAGACTGCCTTTGTCCATACACTCTCTTAAAATCCTGCATCGCTTGCGGTTCAAGTCATTTGTCGGCGTCCACCACGGCTCTACATAGGCTTCAAGGCGCTCCAGCAAAACAGAAAGAGAGTCATAAGCGTCTTCTTTTAATACCGCATTTTCCATAAACCGTTCCGTGTCCAGATAGTCTGCATCCACAAGGCATGAATACAGCATCCTTGTCCAGAATGAAAGATATAAAAAATCTTCGGAATCAGGAACAGGAGGAACAGGCACGGCAAACTTGATGTTGCAATCATAGGGAGGTATCCCGCCTGCAAGCCCTTTCTTTATCCTGCCGCAAAAGGTGGAGTCTCCCGGTTGATCGGTGACGGCATTGCCATAATCAGGCAAACCGCTGTGGTGTCCAATGACTGCACAGGCGTCAAAGCCACAGTTTATTTTTGCGCACTCTATTGCACCTGCTGTTGCGTGGTCAACTTTAGGTCCTCCATGGAGTCGCTTTTGAAATGCAGCGGAACACTTTCCTATATCGTGGGTTAAACCCACAAGCCGACCGTGACTTTCGGCGTTAAAGTCAGCGGCGAAACCGGCCGCTAACTGGGCAGTGCCGTTTAAATGCTCACGAACAGTCTGTTCCCGTCCGTCCTCTGCAATATGAGCCAGATATTCAATGATTGCATCATCCTTTCAATTTGAACGCTGTACCTGATATATTTACTATTTAATATATAATAACATATTACAGCAAAAAATACCAGCATATACATTCAAATGTTGGGCGAAAAATGAATACTATTATAAAATATTTGCCGGATAAAAGAAAAAGACTGTTTTCCGACGAAAACAGTCTAAGTAAGGTTAGCTATCAACGGTTAAATCTCTGCGCTACCTCGTCTGCAAGCTTTTTACTCTCTTCCAGAATTTCCTCCGGAGGAGTTGCTTTTGCGTCAAGCCCCTCGGCAAACAGACATTCATAGTTGCCTATACCCCAGAATTTACTCATAGCCTCCATATATCGTGATCCCATTTCCATAGGAGAATTTTGATATGAAGTACCTCTCGTTGTCACAAAGACCATGTCGTCTGCCTTACATAAACCTGTCAGACCCTGAGCAGTGCAGCTAAAGGTTATACCGTTTACACAAAGGTTTTCAATATAAACCTTCAAAAGTGCCGGAATACTTAAATCCCAGAACGGTGCGGCTATAACTATTTTATCTGCTTTTGCAAACTGATGAGCATATCTAAACCTTGGGTGTTCCAGCTCTTTCTTTCTTAAAAGCTCTACTCTCTGGCGGAAATAACCCTCAGTCAGACAGGCGAGAGGTTCATCCATCAGACAGAGCTTGTCTACTTCGTATCTGCCGCTTTCAGTCACTTTAGCCATAAAATAATCTGCGAGTTTTTTTGTTCTGGATTTTTCTCGCCTGATACAGCTGTCTACAAATAAAAGTTTCTCCATACAAATACCTCTTTTTACATAATAATAAACACGATAAAAGTTTATCTATTGATTGCACTTACTAATTTTGTGCAGTATAGAGCTGAATTATTATAGGCGAAGAACAGCAATTTATCACAGTAAATTGTGAAAACTCTATAATCGTTGAAGCTCATCGGATAAAGTGCTATACTTAATTCAAGATATTTCGGTGAAGTAAAATAGATGAGAAACAAATGAATAAAGAGGTGTAATATGAAACTGTTCCATTTATCAGACCTGCATATAGGCAAGCGTATCAACGAAGTTTCCTTAATTGAAGATCAGCAGTACATTCTTTCTCAGATAATAAAAACGATTGATGATATAAGAGTGGACGGCGTGATTATCGCAGGGGATGTTTACGACAAAAGTGTTCCGTCTGCGGAAGCCGTTACGCTGTTTGACGATTTTCTAAGCAGACTTGCCCTCAGAAACATACCTGTTCTAATTATCAGCGGAAACCATGACAGCCCTGAGAGACTATCTTTCGGAAACAGAATAATGGAGGGAGCGGGAATTTATCTTGCACCTGTGTATAGCGGTACAGTAAAACCGATAATACTTAACGATGAATTCGGAAAAGTAAATTTCTGGCTGCTGCCGTTTATAAAGCCTGCTCATGTGAAGCGATTTTATCCTGAAGAAAAAATTGAATCCTATACTGATGCCGTCCGTGTGGCAATTGATAAAATGAAAATCAACACTGAGGAACGGAATGTTCTTGTGACCCACCAGTTCGTTACAGGTGCAGAAACCTGCGAGTCGGAGGAACTGTCTGTAGGCGGTACAGACAATGTGGATGCATCTGTTTTCGACGGTTTTGATTATGTTGCGCTGGGACATATACACGGCCCGCAGAATATAGGCTCTAACCGTATAAGATACTGCGGTACACCGCTGAAGTATTCTTTTTCCGAGTGCGGTCATATAAAAAGTATTACGGAAATTGAAATGGGAAGAAAGGGAAGTCTGGAGCTTCATACGCTGCCTTTACTGCCAAAACATGATATGCGTCAAATAAGCGGTACTTTCGAGGAAATAACGGATAAAAGCTTTTATGAAAATGAAAACAGGGATGATTATCTCCATGTGATACTTACCGATGAAGAAGATGTTCCGGAGGCCATGGGGCGGCTGAGAGTTATTTACCCCAATTTAATAAAACTCAGCTATGACAACACCCGCACAAGGACAAACCGGCTTATTGAGGGGGCACAGGATGTGAAAACCAAGTCACCCTTGGAGCTGCTTGAGGATCTGTATGAGGAGCAGAATAACCAGCCCATGAACAGTCAGCAAAAGGCTATTGCACTTGAATTGATAGAATCTATTTGGGAGGAGAATTTATGAGACCTCTGAAACTTACAATCTCAGGCTTCGGCCCTTATGCCGGCTGCCGGACTCTTGACTTCAGCCAATTGGGCAGCAGCGGTTTATATCTTATAACAGGCGATACAGGCGCAGGAAAAACAACTTTATTTGATGCAATTACCTTTGCTCTCTTCGGCGAGCCAAGCGGAGAAAGCCGTAAGGCCGGTATGCTTCGTTCAAAGTATGCAAAAGCAGATGAGCCTACCTATGTGGAAATGACTTTTGCCCATGGAGGAAAAACTTACACAGTAAGGAGAAATCCCGAATATGAGCGGGCAAAAACAAAGGGAAAAGGAACTACAAAGCAGAGTGCAGATGCTGCATTTACATATCCTGACGGTCGGGTCGTTACAAAGAAACAAGAGGTTGAAAAGGCAGTGAGAGAAGTAATAGGGCTTACAAGGGAACAGTTCTCTCAGGTCTCCATGATATCTCAGGGAGAGTTTCGCAAACTGCTGCAGGCTGAAACAAAGGACAGACAGAAAATTTTTCGGGATATTTTCGGAACGGAAAAATATGTGACACTTCAGAATAAACTGAAGGAACAGGCAGCAGAATTAAAAAATCTGCGGGAGAAAGCCTCTTCAAGTATAAAACAGTACATAGACGGCATGGTGTGCGATGAGGAGTCGCTTTTTTTACCTGATGTAAAAAAGGCAAAAGAGGGGCAGCTGCCTGCGGCGGATATAATGGAGCTTTTCGGAAAACTGCTGGATGAGGACTCACAGGAATATTCCGCATTGGATAAGCATTTAGCTGTTGTTGAAGCCAAGCTCGAAGGTGTAACGGCACAGCTTGCAAAATCAGAAGCATACAAAAAAGCAAAAACTGCTTTGGAGGAAAACAGAAGGACCAATGCACAAAAGACAGGCCTTCTGGAAAACGCAGCGGAAGAACTTAAAGCGGCACAGGAAACAGTCTCGGAGCAGGAGCTGCTGCAAAAGAAAATAACCGAGATAGAAATAAGTCTGCCTGCTTATGATGAGCTGAACAAAAAAATACAGGAACTTGAACAGAAGAGAATTCGTTTCAAAGAGGCTGAAAGCAGCTTTGCCAAGCTTATGCAGGCTAAAGAGAAACTGGAAAAAGAACTGGAAACCATTAAAACTCAGCGTGCAGAGCTTGAGAATGCAGGGGCAGAAACGGAAAGACTGAAAAGCAGGCGTAAGGATATATCTGCTGCAAAAGACAATTTGGAAAAGCTTATTCTGGATTTGACTCAGCTTGATGCCAACACTGAGCTGCTTGAAAAAAGACAAGAAGAGTATAGGGGTGCTCTTAGTATTTCATCAGGCTTATTAAAGGTGTACGAAGAAATAAACAGAGCGTTTCTTGATGAGCAGGCCGGAATAATAGCGTCCGGTCTTAAAGAGGGAATGCCATGCCCTGTTTGCGGATCAGTGCATCATCCCAAGCTTGCACAGAAATCAGATAAAGCACCTACAGAAGAAGAGGTAAAAAAAGCGAAAGAGGCTTACGAGAAAGCCGGAAAAAAGACGGAAAACGCAAGTGCTGAGGCAGGCAAACAGCGTGGTATAACCGAGGAAAAGAAACAGGCGGTTATTAAGGAAATTGAGCAGCTTCTCCCCGACAGCAAATTAGAAAATGCGGCCGAAACCGCAGCCACCGCAGCAGAGGGATTAAAGGCAGAGCTTCAGGAATTGGACGGAAAAATCAAAAATGCCGAGGCACAGCAGCGGAGGAAGAATGAACTTGACATTCTGATACCCGAAAAAGAAGAAAAGTTTAAAGCTACAGGCTCAGAGATCGAGGGCGCAAAAACTCTTTCAGACAGCCTATCCTACGCAATTTCTGAAGGTGAAAAGCAGCTCAGTGAGCAAAAGGCAGGCCTTAGCTTTGAGAGCAGGAAAGCGGCGGAAGCAGAAATGAAGGCTTTGAATGACAGGCTGAAGCAGCTTAAAAGCGCACTTAAACGAGCGGAAAATAACTATGCAAATCTAAAGGAAGAACTTGCAGGTATCGCCGCTGCCGCAAAGCAGCTTGAAAAACAGCTTTCTGAGGACGAGGAAATAGACCCTGAAAAAATTCAGCAGGAAAAGCGTGAATTAACGGAAGGAAAAAGGCGGATTCTGGATAGACGGCAGAGAGTACATACCAGAATGGTGTCAAACACAGAGGCACAGCGTAATATAGCCGCAAAATCGGACGAAATGCAGCGTCTGGATGACAAATATAAATGGATCAGCTCTTTATCCGAAACCGCTAACGGTAATATTGCAGGTAAAGAAAAAATAATGCTGGAAACATATATTCAGACTACTTATCTGGACAGAATACTTGAGCGGGCAAATATAAGGCTTAGAAAAATGTCCGGAGGACAGTATGACCTGAAACGCCGTAGAAACCCTGCGAGTATGCAAGGCCAGAGCGGTCTGGAGCTTGATATAATCGACCATATAAATACAACGGAGAGAAGCGTGAATACGCTTTCCGGCGGCGAAGCTTTTCTGGCCTCTCTTGCGCTGGCTCTGGGTTTGTCAGACGAGGTGCAGATGTCAACAGGTATACGGCTGGATACCTTGTTTGTAGATGAGGGCTTTGGTTCTCTGGATTCGGAGGCACTTAATAAAGCGTATAATACCCTTGCCGGCCTGACTGAGGGAAACCGTCTGGTGGGCATTATTTCTCATGTAGATGAGCTGAAAGAGAAAATAGACAGACAGATTGTGGTTACAAAGGATAAAGCGGGCGGAAGCAGCGCAAGAATACAAATTTAAATATCACTGCCGTTTTATCCAGTCTGTCGAGTTTTAGCTTTCCTTATTTTCCACCCGTGTGCAGTAATTTTGTAAGGAAATGCTGTAAACCCTCAGAGGCGCTAATAATTAAAAAAGCCGAGAAGAATTTTTTAATTCTTCTCGGCAATTTTTATAAAATCAGATTAAATTGACAGCTGTTCAGAACGGTAAAAACCGTGCTCTATAAGCTCATTGCCCTCATGGGTGAGTAATTCATGATTTGACATGGGCCGCTTTTTCACAACTGCCTTAATAACAATGTCAAAACAGTTTATAACATCGGTCTTGTTTATATCTGACAGACAAATCATCTGAACTCTGAAATGAGTTGCAATCGCAAACATGGGCACCAAAATATGTCTGGATGAGGTTGCTCCGAATGGATTGTCCAGAATAAGCACACTGTGCCGCTCTTTTTCATTGATTAACCCAGCTCCTCCACGGGTGTAATTCATTAAGGAGAGGATCACAGCAAAATACACAACAAATTTTTCTGCACCTGAATTGTTTATCTGCGTGTCTTTCCATTTGCGGTAACCGGAGTTTTCGGGGTTCCGGTCGATTTTATATGCGGACACACCGATAGAATCTCTGCCTATGTATTTTCGCAGCAGGCTTCTGCTCCCTACGATTTTGTCGGCGCATTTTCTTAGTTCGGCTTCCGTTACAGTATCGTCAGAAAGCTTGGAAACCAGCTCTTTAGTTCCTCTGTCGATTTCATCTGCTATCGAAGCCTCAGCAACTATGGAGTCGATATTGTCAGGAAAATCAAACTGTATCATTCTTTGCTTTGGCCTGCCCTCGTAAACGGTAACACGAGAGCTTGAGGCCATCTGCTGCAGACCGTCATAGATTTGCTTGCCCTGCAAAGAGCATTGCTTGATAAGATCTCCTCTGAAATTGTTGAATTCGTCCAGATCCAGAGAAATTTTGGAAACAGCAAGAGTTGTATTCTTGATGTATTCATCAATAAAGACAGTGAGGGTATAGAACCTGTCGCCACGGCCCTTGCTATCAAGCAGAGACTGCATACTGCCTACAGCATTTTTAATTTCATATAAGCAGTCTGAGAAATCGGCGGTCATCAGATTAAGCTTTGCATTTATGTGATTTTCAGCCTCGTTTAGCTGAGTTTTGTACCGTCCGTCCAGATCCGTTAAACAAATACGCTGGTTAACATAATTATCTTCAAGAACGATTTCGGGAATCTGCTCAGGACAGACAGCGCCGGAAAGATAGCTTTCCAACCTGTTAAGCTCTCTATCCAAATTCCGCTCCTGCTTGGCATAACTTTCACGCTGAGAAATATACTCTTTCTGCCGATGAGTTATACGGCTGCGGCGGTTGTCAAAATCTGTTCCGACCTCCGCTTTTTCAAGTGCTTTTCCAAATTGTGCCAGCTGCTCTTCAACCAGCTCAAGCCTGCCTTTCCTGGTTCCGAAATTTTCCATGGCATTTTTAGTGGACTGACTTGCCTTGCTCAGGCTGCCTTCAAGCTCTTTCCTTTTGCTTACAAGCTGTTTGTAAGCCTCTTCACTATACACTTCATCAATGTAGTCTTCCTCGGAAAGCTCTCGTCTTTCGATTTCATTTCTATAGCTTGATGCCAGTTCAGTTTGACTGCGAAGCTGCTCCCGCAGGTTTTTTATTTCCGTATCAGCGGTACGCACGGATGATAAATACTGCTCATACAAATCGGACCAGTCTCCCTGAACCCGTTTTTCGGCCTGTATATCTTCAACCGCAGGCAGGGCAGAAACAAGACGCTCATAAAGAGCGGTTAAATCGGAAATAGTTTTAAGCGCATCATCATTTTCCTTTATATACCTGTCAAGAAGCTCATTTTGCAGCTTATACTTGCCTTCTGCGGCAAGGAGTTCCGCCTGTTTTGCGTTGATTTTGTTTTCTATATCAAGCTCCCGACTTATACGGAGTCTGACATTGTTTACAGTCCTCAGCAAAGCTTCAGCAGCCTGTATTGCCGCTTTATACTCTTTTATATTTGATAGCTGCCTGTTTTTTTCGTTAAGCAGCTCGTCTTTCTGCTCCTTTAATTTACTTATCTCCAGATTGCTGTTTTCGATATTTTTTGTGAGCCTTTCAAGCTCAAACTCCCGCTCCGTGCGCCAGTTCTCCTCATAAGCGAAATTGGAAACAACTGCCAGCTGCTGCTGCAAATGGGCTTTTTCCACCTCAAGAAGCTCGGTTTTCTTCCGTAATTCACGGGCTTTTGAGGACAGCTGGGCGATGTAGTGAGATTTGTCAGCGAAATAGTCAACCGAATAAAAGGCAATGGCACCTGCGAAATCTGCTTCTTTATTCAATATGCTGTCTATCTGCTCATAGGTGAAAACGGGGACCATTGCAGGCAGCCATTTTTCACGTCCGTAGGAAAAGAACTTTTCAATATTTTTTTCTTCCATTAGAATTCCGTAAGCGGCGGCAGGGTAGTTTTTCAGTATGGAAAGACATTCATTTTCAGAAAGCTTGTTTGTATCGACCAAATCAAGCAAATACTTTTCGCAGGTAGTATAGGGTACACCTGTAGAATTTATATAGTCTATTATGCCTTTGGGTACATGGAGGTAACCCTCTCTTGCAGCATTGATTTCTTCCTCACACAGGGCGTGACGGCGGAGGACATCTGAGTATGCGGCTTCATTTCTGCTCAGTGCAGATGTGAGATAATCTGAAATATAAGAAGTAAAACGAAGGGAGAAATTAAGATTATGCTCATCGCATATACGCTTAATTTCCTTTTCCTGACTGTCATATTTGCCGAGAGTTTCATTTATGCGTTCAATCTGATTTTCATAATGGGAAATACGGCTGGAAACATTACCTATATCAATGGGAATCTGCTCTGCTCTTGACTGAATTTCCTCTATTCGTGCTTCAGCTTTTTCAAGCTTTTCCTGTTTTTCTGCGCATAGCTCTTTCTGCTGCTGCTCCAAGCTGTCAAGCTCCTCAGCTGAATATGCTCCGTCAAGTCGTCGCATTATCCCTCTGTTCAGATTCTGCACCTCTTTGTCGGTTTCTTCTACGGCACCTTCAAGCTTGCCGCTTAGCTGGTTAAACTCTGTTTTCAGCCGAACACAGGTACTTTCAAGCTCACTTACAGTGGCTTTCTGCTCATTTAACTGCTGCTCGCCGTGCTTTTGGGCGGTTTTACAGCTGTCAAGCTTCGGCACAACGCTGTTCAGTTCTTCTCTGATGGCATAGGCGGCAGAATAGCCCAGTATATTTATTTCGTCGCTGCCGTCCGAACCGCTTTCTTTTTGAAGAATATTCTTTTTGAGTGAATCTATAAGATTGCTGCATTTCCGCAGCTTACGGTAATAATCCGCACATTCAAGTACGGAAATATTATGCACGGTGCTATCCAGTTCCTCAGAAAACCGATCTTCTTCCAGTCGTGCGTACTGCAATTCCTCGTCTGCTTTTTCACAGGCATTTTTAGATATGTAATATTCCGAAGAAATTTCTTCCCAGCGAATATGCTCAAGCTGCTTGTTAAGCTCCTCAAGCTGAGCTTTAATCTGCTCCTGACCGGCTTGCAGAACCTTGTTTTGCCTCTGCATTGCAGCGGACAGACCGAAAAGAGAAGCCTCAGAGCTGCGCTGCTTGTCATAAAGCTCCCATAGCTGCTCCACTATGGGTTTAAGTTCGTTAAGCTCATCCTGAAACTTTTTGTATGTTTCCATTTCATGCAATTTGTTTTTCTGTCCTGCGTACTGGCGGGCATATGAGATAAGCATGGTTGAAAGGGAACTGTTTTCAATGTCAGCGTAGGAAGTGAGCTTGTTTTCGATGGTTGGAATAAGGAGTCTGTCCACAAGCTGGTCAGAGGTTTTAAACTCGCCGAAGTATTTACCCAGACCGCCTTCCTCTGAATTAAGCTTTTCCATCATTCTCCATTCATCCTGAATAAGCCCGTACTGGGATAATTTGTGCTGCCATCCGGGGTTGTCATCTGAGGTGTAGCAGGCAAGGTCACTTCTGCTCCTTTTGGCGAATTTCTTTATATCGTCATATTCTGCGGGAATAAATCTCCCGTTCTCCATGCGTGAAAGGGGCAGATTTACCAGACTGCACTCTGAGGCATCAGAGGCGTAGTTTGCACAGAAGGTATAATATTTAATTCCCATGCTTCCCAAGCTGTCATCCTCGCTTGACATGACTTCCCTTGCGCCGATTGAAATTCCGGTCAGTAATTTTTCGCTGCTGCCGTCTTTCAGCCACTCTAAGACCACATAGCAATGGTCACTCAGCTTATTAAAGAAGCTCTCAAGCTTCCGCCCGGCTACCTTGGCTTTTGGGATTACAGGCTGCATCAGCAGCTGAACTAAAACCGATTTTCCGCCTCCGTTTGCAAGATTTATAAGCACATTTAGTGCGTCGTTGTTTTTTTGATTGGAAAAATCGTATAATTCATCGGCAATCAGACGGTTGCCGTCGTTGTAATTAAAGTTAACTATTCTTGCTTTACTTATTTTCGGCATTCTCCTGCCCCTCCCTTATCCAGTTTTGAATCTGCACAATTCGGTCCTTCCTTAAAAAGTAGGGCATTAAATCCTTCAGCTTCCGTGTGGGACGGATAAGCCCGTCACTACTCACATCAAAGATTTCATCTATTTTGTATCTGGCAAGGATTCGGTTAAGAATTCCGTATTTGCAGTCAAACTTCTGAGAATCCGGTTCGCCGTCCAGCTTGCTGAGCCACGCCTTTGACAGCTGAATGAAGTTGTCGCTGTAGTCGGGAATTTCGTCCTCTGCACTTAAATCGGCGTGCTCTGTCAGCTTGCACTGCTCCGTAAACTGCACAATAAAATCTTCTTTAGAAATAAATTCTCTGCATTGGGGGTCGTTTCCCTCACCGCCGAAGAAAGTGTATATCATATAAACGGACATATAGTTCATCAGATACAGATCACGGTTTCGTATAGTTTTGTCCCGCCGTATGTTTCTGCGAAAATCCATATTGTTTTTAAGAAATAAATCATTATCCTGAGTAGGAATCAGATACAGTCGTGTTCCTGCACGGACAAGGTCACACCCCATTACAGCTTTGAAATCTTCCAGTTCTTCCTGAACATCGGGGTCTTCGGCATAGGACCAGAACAAAGCGTCCTCCTGACGATCAATCCAGCCCTTTTTCAGTAGCTCGTGAAATACTTCAACTGTCTGCCGACTCATACGATTACCTCCACATTAAAATCTGTCATGTCAATTCGGTGCTGAACATTGTCAAAATCGGCGTAAAAGCTGAACTGACTGTCCAGTCTGTTAAATACTATTTTTTTCATGTATAAAGCCTCTCTGGGTGTTTCTTCAAGACACCATGAAAGTTCAAACTCTCCGTTTGGAACTGTTATGAAATGCTCACTGGTTTTCCAGGCGTCAATGTCCAGCTCCTGCATTGAAAACAGGGACAGGATCACATTCGGAAGAGCATTTTCTTCGCAGTATTCCACAAGCTTTGAAACACGAAGAGAAGAAACAAAGTCGCTTATGTTAAAGCTGTGCTTGTCTTGAGCAAATTCAAAGAAGTCAAATATAATATTTCTGTTTCGTATGTTTCGTATCTGGGTTTGCTTTGCCTGAAAGTCTTCTTCGGCGCTTAAATCCAGCCCAAGCTCCTCCTTTTGACTATCAAGCCTGTTTTGCGGGGCATAGAAATTTTCAACGCTGAAATGACGGGGGAGCGCAGGCTTGGAGAGCATTGAGAGCAGGAACAGTGCCGCATCTCCCAGTTGATCCCCCATACTGCGGAGAGGACGGAGGATGTCTTTTTCAAAATTGAGACGCTTGAATCTGTCGGTTGCAAAGCTGTCCCGAATGAGCATCTGGTATGAATCGGAAAGGGTGTTTTTCTTATTTATGAGTATCCTCTGCTCCTCAATGGTCAGAGAAATATTCTGTATTATCTCATGCAAAGCCAGTCTGTTTTTTCTTATGTCGTCGCTGCTGACTCCGTTTTGCTGGGCATCCTCAAGAATTTTTTCACGGTTTTTTGCTTCCTCCTGAATGTCTGAAAGCTCTTTATACTCACTTTCAAGGAGCGAGCGAATTCTGAGGATGACATTTTCATACTGGTCAACAGTTATGCCGGAAATGTCCTCCCGACAGCGCAGCAGAAAATCATCCATGCTGACTTTCATGTTCCTGATTTTGCTCACAAGCTCCCTGCTTGCATCAAGGGCCTGCTCGTAATTATCCCGTTTCATGTATTCCTTCATGCGAAATCTGGTGACGGAATAGTCAAGCTCAGATTCTATTTCCTTGGAGCGGAACAGAAAGTCAAAAGCGTCATCGCTTAAATGATAGCAGTTCTTTTCTTCATTCAGTAATCGGACAGGCATCATTTCAAATGCTGCGGATTTGCTGTTAAAAGTGAGAAATTCAGTAAGAATTCCTCCGTTTTGCAAAACATCAACTATTATGTATCTGGCAAGAACTTTAGTGTCTATGGATTCGCCTTCAGGCAGCACAACGGAAAAGTCTTCCAGAAAATTTTCAATATCCCTAAGTGTGCAGCTCTGATTTGTGCCGAGTGTGCGGTCTTTTATATACACAAGAACTGCCACGATGACATTGTCGAGTATTTTTTTGTCAGGAATCATGGAACGGATTTCGTCCGGATACCTGTATTCCAAAAGACAGCGGACAATATTTATAAACTTCATCCGCTTTTCAAAGTCAGCCAGTAACTCCTTTATTTCTGAACGTAAAGCCATATTTTTACCTCATTATTTTTAAAAGATCCGCATATGTAATAATTTCCTGCGGTATCCTCTTGTTGTGCAATATATTTTCCTTGAAGAGGTCTCTGTAAGCATTAGAAACAGCCTTGTATATCTCGGAATAATCTCCCATAAGCTCTCGTTTGTCATCACTGTCGGGTATATCAAAATGAGTCGATAGACGAAGCATTTCTTCATAACCTTGTTTAAATAGACTTATTTTCAAATCGGGATTGTTTTTCAGAAGACTGAGATAAATATTCAGCCCCGCTCTGTCAATGTCACCCCAATAGAGATATGAGACATGAGTGTCTCCCATAAAGCGGGTGTATGATGTTAGAGCCTTTTTCTCACTGATTTGGTTTCCTGCCCCATATACAACTCCGTCAATGGGTGTACCCAGAATTTCCGAAGCCTGATCTTCAAACATTCTTCGGCGTATGTTAAACCATATATCTTTGTTTTCGCATATAAGCAGGGTCATTTCCGGCTTCTTTTCGGGAATAAAATCATTGAAGCAGTATTCAGGTGTATCATAGAACAGCAGAGTTTCCTGATTTAAATTCAGCTTTTCCAGAAGCCTGCGAAAGCCGGTGTCATCAAGAAGTTTTTCTCTGCTGAAAATTTCAAAAGAACGCTCTTTTCTGGATACTGGTATACAGCTTGTATGGCGGAAAAAAAGATAACTGTCAAGCTTTCTCAATTCCTTGCGATATTTGCGGTATTCAGCAGGCCTGCTATGAAGTATGCCGTCGTAATGCAGCTGCGGGTGAAGAGCATTTATTTCGTCAAGCTCTTCGCTGAAATCATCCTGTACAAGGCAAAGCTTGTATTTTAAAAAAACGGGATATAATATATTTCCGTTTGTTTTAGAATTTTTCACAGGCTGAAGAACACCGGCAGCCTGTAACTGGGAAACAGCAGTATAAAGCTCCTCGGAATCAGAAAATCCAAGTAATTTTTCAAGCTCGTCTTTTGTAATTGTTTTCTTTTCATGTTCTAACAATTTGCTGTAATTATCTTTGTAATTCATTAAAATCCGTTCTCTTTTCCGTTAGCGGCATTTTGCTGTTTATTTTTTTATGCAAAAACTTATTGTATATTTAATAATACCAACATGAATTGCAGTTTTCAAGTGATGTTCTGAAAAAGCCTTTTTACATATGTGTCAATATCCTGAAATTATGCTTTGCTTGTCGGATATATACAGGGTACAAAC
>JARHZW010000038.1 GCA_029264685.1 Candidatus Limivicinus sp. | reverse complement strand
GGTCCGCAGCCACCGCCGCCACCGCCGCCGGAGTTTTCTGTACCATTTTGGGCATAGCTTCCGCCGGAATAATAGTCCGCACCTCTGCCGCCGCCATGGTTTCCACCGCTGCCGGGGCTGCCCGCCGGTTCTCTGCCATCATCCCATCTTACGCCGCTTGCGCCACCGCCGCCGCCTGCGCCGAAGCGGTAGCCTGCGCCGAAATATGGTACATCGAAATCCGCTTCGCCGAAGGCGTATTCTCCGTTTCCGCCTGAGCTGCCGTTAAACTCCCCGTGGGAGCCGCCTCTGCCGCCGCTGCCGTAGGGTCCCACCACATCGAATGCGGCGGAGGATTCCCCTCGGCTTCCCACCTTGACAGAAAATGAGCCTTCCCCTGCTTTTACCCTCTTTTTCCATTGGCAGCCGCCGCCGTTGCCTCCGCTGCCGCCGTCGTAATGGGTGCCGCCGTAGCCGTTCCAGTCCGTTCCGCTGCCGCCGTTTCCGCCGCCGCCGCAGCAGAAAACGTCAATGGCCGTAGGCATTGCACGGATGGTCAGCGTGCCGCTGCTCCAAAAGGCAATTGCCCAGTCTCCGTCAGGACTTCCTGTAAAACGGTAATTGCCGCTGTAGGAGAAGTCAAAGGCGGAGGACCAGCAGGGTCTTGCTTTTCCCTCTACTCCTATGTATATTTTCTTTACCTTTCTCGCCTTTTCTCCCACTCCCATGTAGATTTTCTTCACTTTTCGGGCGTTATCGTTCACGCCCAGATACAGGTTTTTCCCCACGGCTGCGCCCCCTTACTCGTACATGATGTAAAGCTTTCCGCTTTCAAGTGGGGAGCTGTTGGGGGTGAGATCGGCGGTGCCTGCGGTGTAGGCAGGGGCAAAGGCGGTTTTTACATCATTGGCGAGCTTGGGCAATGTCACCGCTTCAGGGGCGATTTTGCTCTCGCTCACGGCTGCCGCCACGATTTTTTCTCCGCTTACGCATAGCTTTTGCAGCTTATCTCCGCTGACCGCTCCCGCCATGATTTTCTCTCCGCTGACCGCTCCTGCCGCCAGCTTTTCCCTGCTTACCGCAAGAGCTTTCAGCTCCGCCGTGCCTACCGCTCCCTCAGCAATTTTCCCTTCCGTCACCGCAAAAGGCGCCAGCTTTTCTCCGCTAACCGCCTGCGGGGCAATATTTCTGCTCTGCACCGCAGAATCCGCCAGCTTCACGGAAGTGACTGCCCCGTTTTTCAGCTTCACTTCCCCCAGACTCTCGTCGGGAAGCGCCCCTACGGACACATTGGCAATGGCCTCCACCAGCTTTTCCAGTGCCGCCTGAACGGTTTTCGCCTGTGGCAGTCCGGAAACCGGGTCAATGCCTATCTGGACTGCTCCGTTTTTTTCCATCGACGGCAGCAGCACATTGTTTAAATAGTCCTGAATCAGCCTGCCTGAGCGGTCAAACTCCGCTTTCAGCTCTGCGGCGGTAAGGCCGCCCAGATCGTTAGGCTCGTCAGGCAGCTTGGAAATTATTGCCAGATCATCTTCCAGTTTTTTAAACGACATCTGTTTTCCCCCTTTATTTTGCCCAGCCCGTCAGCCGCAGTCTCACATCGGAGGCCAGCACCGTGGCGGCGGTGTCGGGCGAACGGCTCTCAAAAATCAGCTTGTAATACACGAATTTTTTGGCTTTCAGCTTGAGCCTGTGGATTTGGGGCTTACGGTTGGTTTTGAAGCTCCAGCGCCTGAAATCCGCAGGGCAGAAGCTGGCTATTGAGGATACGATTTTTTTGTCCCCATAGCGGCTGCGCCTGTCGGTCTGGATGCTGACATACAGCTCTCCGAAGCTTTCGGGCTTAATGCCCACCCACAGCATACAGGAGTATTTTCTGCGGCTGTCAAGGCCGAAACCCATGGCTCCCGACTCCCAGTAAGCCTTAATGGCCCTGCCGTCGTCGCTTTTCCAGCGGTAGGAAAGGCTTTTCAGCTCTCCTGTTTCCGTGCCGAAAATCAAGCCGCCCTTGTAATTTTGAAAAGCGGTGGCGTTGAGCCCCTGGTACAGATACCATGCGTCACAGGCGTAATTTTGCACAAGGCAGGAATTTCCGCAAGAAATATAATATTCCTGCCCAATATTGTCATCAAAGCAGACACATTTACTAAAGTCGAACTCTCCCAGAGTTTTAAAAATCCTGTCGCTTATCCGCTTTGCCTGCCGCTCGTCCTGAGTGACCCCGTTAGAATAGCCCACGGCGCTGCGCCACTCGAACAGATCCCGTCCGTGGAGGCTTCGGGGTGAGTTCAAAACCAGTCTCTGCTGACCCATGGCCTCGTTTCCTATGCTGCGGTTGATAGGGCTGCAATAAAAGGCCGCTGCAAGAGTTTTGTCTTTCAGTTCAATATTGCCGTAGCGAATTGCCCACGCACTGTGGCTTTTAAAGCAGATAAGACTGGAAAAATGGCGGATAAGGCCCGTTACGGGGCTGTTTTCATCCCCCACTCTAACCTCGTTCAGGTCGGGGAAATAGTCGGCTCTGGGCTTGCCGTCGTAGTCAAGGTCGGAGTAAATGCAGCGGTTGGAGCCGTCACCGTAAAGGAATATCCTGCTGTCCTGACTGCCGTTGTACAGCTCTCCGAAGCGCATGGACAGCACATCCTGCCTGTAATTTTTTTCCATTGTCCAGCCCACCTCAAGGCTGTTCACAGCCTCGGGCGGCGCAGTGTTAAAAATAACTTTTCCTGCCGCCAAGTCCGCTTTATACAGGCTTTTTGCCATTTCCTCACCTGTTTTCAGGTCTTTTACATAGTCAAGGGACAGGAGCTTTTCCTCAGGCAGCTTAAACTCCGTCCCCTTTCCGTCAGGAGAGAGCCACAGTCTGCGGCTGCCGGAGAGCTTGTTTACCATTTCCAGAGTCTCGCCGCCCCCCTTCGGGGGCACCGTCACCGCCACCAGAGGTCTGTACCCCTCCACATCCTTCAGGCTTTTTCCGTCAAAAACCTTGTATTCAAGGCCGTTTATCATGTAAAGCAGGTTTGAAAAGGGGAAAAAATGTACCTCCCTGTCGGTGTTCATTTCCCCAAGCTCCTGCTTTGAAAAGACCCCGTTTTCCCCCTCCTGGAGCCGCCAGATCCTGCCTCCGCAGGCGCAGACAAGCTCCTCTCTGCCCTCCACCAGTCCCTGCCAGATGCCACGGACAGCAGTGTTTCCAAGCTTTACAAGGGTTTTGCTGCCTGCACGGCGGCGCAGATTTCCGTCTCGTGTGACCGCAAAATTTCGGCACACCGAGGCCTGCCCGAAGGCCAGCTTTGTGTCGCCGTCGGGATTTTCACACAAGCCGGAAAAGGCTTTCAGGGAATAAATTTTCTCGTTCATTGTTCACCTCACCAGCAGGAGAATTCTCCGTACTCTATGCCGCCGTATACATCCTGTATAGGCTGTGCCTGTGCAGGCAGGCCTGTTTCAAGGCCCGCTTTCAGCCTTTCATAGCGGAGCTGGCAGAAGGAGGACGCCTCAGGATCCTCACTCAGCAGCAGCTGTGCCGCCAGCCCGTAGGGCAGAACACTGCGGCAGATGTAGTCATCAAGGCCGATTGCGGATGCAAAATCAAGAATTACCGGCACCACAGGCCGCCCGCAGTGTTGCTCCGGTCTAAAGCTGTCAGAATAGGGGTACAGCTCTCCGCTCAGTGCATTTAAAATGGCAAGGCTTCTGTCCTTATACTCTTTGTTATCAGAAGTATCTGCCTGTCCTCCGTTCTGACTCAGCTCGTCCATAAGGGCCATTGCGGTCTCAAACACCGTCTGTGCGTTTGTCATCCCCTCACCTCCGTTTTTTTGTTTTTTTGCGGCTCCCGACAAAAGTCGGGAGCCTTTTTCTTATGCCACACTTACTGCCTTTTCCGCAATGCCGGAGGAGAGCTTTCCGCTGACCCTTGCGGCAGCCTTCACGGTGCAGTCTGCTGAAACGGTGAAGGGTGCGGAGTAGACCTTGGCGGTGGCGGAGCATTTGGGATTTGTGCCGTCGGTGGTGTAGAGGATTTCTGCGCCTGAATCGCCGGACAGAGTGACCTTGCCGCCGCTTGCGCTGATGGTGGGCAGGGCTGCGCCCTCTCTGGTGTAGACGTAAATGCCCTTTGCCTTCTGGGAGAGAACGAAGCTGTCGTATCGTGTCAGACCCTCAAGCAGAGTGCCTGCAAAGCCCTGAGGGGTGGTGTGTGCTCGCAGCATTTTCAGCTTCACAGGGTCTGCGCTGGCACGCTTGAACTTAATCATAAACTCAACGCCCTGAGGCATATAGCCGTCAGGCACCGCCACCACGGGGCAGTTTGACAGCATGGCTATCTGACCTCGAACGATGGCATCGCCTGTGAAAGCCTCGTTGTACTGAAGCTCGGAGGCAAGGCGGCACTTCACCGCCATGGTCTCGGTGATGAAAATTACCCTGCCCTCACGGGGAACAAGGGCGTTGCTCATGTCGGCCTGAGCCTGAAGCAGAGCCTCGATAATGGTAGATTTTGTAAGCGCAGTGGAGTTCACGTTCACGATGCCTGCCCCCATGGCCCACTGGTTCAGGCGGTAGCGGTCGATTTCAGGCACCAGCTGCTCGTCCCATATCTGCTTGAGCACGGCGTTGGCCTTTTTCACATTCTCCTGATCCTGAACATTGGTAATGTCCAGAGTGTGGGTGAAGCTGCGCTTTTTTCTCAGGGTGTAGGTGTTCAGCTCGTCGGAAAGCTCGGTGGGAGTGCCGAAGCGGTTGGCGGTGGCGGTAGGGTCGTAGTTGCCGATAACACCCTGACCTATGGTCCAGACCTTGATGGCGTTAGCCCCGTCAAAGTCGTAGTCGGTGCCGCACCAGGGGTCGGTCAGGGATTTCCCTGCAAATCTCTGGTCAAGAACGGTTGAATATTTAGTGGCAAGATTGATAGTAGGCATAAATTTTTCCTCCTTAAAATTTTAAATGTCAGTCCCCGCTGTTCCAAAGCTCTTCAAAGCTCATAGCGGGGCTTTCGCCTGCGCTGCGCCTGCTGAGTGTGGAGCGAAAATGGTTTTTTTCGCCCTGCTCCAGCTGGGCCACACGCTGTCTGAGTCTGCCGTTTTCCTCCATGGCGTAGAGGGCGGAAAGCTCGCCGCCGTCCAGAAAATCCTGCCAGACATTCTGCGGAATATCCTCGGCGGCAACATCGGGGAAGCGCTGAGCAAAGCTGAGGATGCTCTCTCTGCGGCGGAATTGCTCCGCCTGCTCACGGTCAAAACCGCTGATTTCACCTGCCTGCTCCATGGCCTGCTCCTCCGTCAAAGTCTGTCCGTCCTCTGCCGCCTGACGGATCAGGGCGGCAGCTCTTGTTTTTCTGAGGAGCAGATTTGCGTCCATTCCGCTTTCCTGAGAAAGGGCGGACAGCAGCTCCTCAAGCTGAGAAAGTCTGGGGCGCATAAGGTCCCGCTCACGGCGTATTCTGTCGTAATCCAGACCCTTCTGGGCAAGACTCAAGGCCTCCTCCCTGTCCACCTGACGGGTCACGCCAAGGTGGCGGAGAGAGAAGCTTTCCTCCTGCCTGCTCTCCTGCTGCTCCCAGCTGTCCGGCCATTCAGCAGGGTCGTTTTCCCTACGGCGGCCGTCCGTTTCATCGGCCTCGGGGTAGGAGGCCTCCATTTCTTCTGTCTCCATGTTGGAGTTTTCGTACATTTCTTCCATAATAATTCTCCTGT
>JARHZW010000036.1 GCA_029264685.1 Candidatus Limivicinus sp. | reverse complement strand
GGAAGCGATTATCCGTGCCATGACCAAGGCGGAGCGTGACAACCCCAATATCATTAACTCCAGCCGTAAAAAGCGCATTGCCGCAGGCTCCGGAACCTCTGTTGTTGATGTTAACAGAGTTTTGAAGCAGTTTGCAGCACTTCAGCAGATGACAAAGCAGCTGAGCGGCAAGAACATGAAAAAAATGCAGAAAAAGATGAGCCGCATGGGCGGCGGTTTCCCCGGTATGCCGGGAATGCCCGGAGGCTTCGGCTTCTGAAACTGAGTTTACAACCGCAAAACAGCGTTTGTATATATTAAAAATTACACGGAGGTGAAAATACAATGGTTAAAATCAGACTTCGCAGAATGGGTGCTAAGAAGGCTCCTTTCTATCGTATAGTTGTAGCTGACTCCCGCTTCCCCCACGACGGTCGCTTCATCGAGGAGATCGGTTCCTACGATCCCAACGCTGACAGCAACAAGCTGAATGTTAACATGGAGCGTGCACAGTACTGGATTTCCAAGGGCGCTCAGCCTACCGACACAGTCCGCGGCCTGCTTAAAAAGGTCGAGGCCTAATAAGGAGTTTCTACCGGCATGAAAGAACTTTTGACCTACATTGTACAGAACCTTGTGGATAATCCCGATCAGGTTTCTGTGACCGAGCACAAGGCCGACGGCGAGACCGTTTTTGAGGTTCGTGTTGCTGACGGCGATATGGGCAAGGTCATTGGCCGGCAGGGCAGGATCGTTAAACAGATCCGTATACTCATGCGGGCCGTTGCCCAGAGAAAGGGTAAAAAGGTTTCAGTTGAGATTCTGGACTGAGATTTTTAGGTATGAATGAAACAGAGGTGTCTGCCTCTGTTTTTTTCATGCCTTTTTCATGGCAATATGCAAATTGTGGAATAATTCTTGTTTAAAATGAAAAGATATAGTATACTTACTTCATCCTATTCCTAAAATTTTTACAGGGAGGCAAAGAAATGAAGAAACTAAAAAAATTCATTGTTCTTGCGCTTGCATTAGCCATGGTTTTAAGCCTTAGTGCCTGCGGCTCTTTTGAAGCCAATATTTTAAAAGGCGCTAAAAAAATGCAGGAGCTTGAAAGCCTGCACATGGATTTAACAGCGGAAGTGGGAATTGATGTGGGAATCATGGGACAGGAAATGCCCATAGACTTAAAGATTTCAAATTCCGCAGATATCCAGACATCTCCGGAGAGAATACTTATGGAAATCGGTGCCCACATGGCCGGAGAAAGCCAGTCTATCTACCTGTATGTGGAGCAGGAGGACGGAAGTTACAGCGCCGCTTCCTCGTTTAACGGGAAAAACTGGCATAAAGAAGATACGTCTTATCTTGAAATTCCGGAAGTTGCTGAAAAAATAGACCCCAAGGCTACCATTGCTCTGCTGGCAAAGTACGGCTCCAACTTTGAAAAAGCCTGCACGGAAAATGTGCTGGGATATGACACTATCCGTTATGACGGAGTTATAACAAGCGAGGATCTGATGGAGGCTGTGGATCTTATCAGCGTGGCACAGCTTGCAGGTGCTGAAATAGATCTCAGCGAGGAGGATCTGGCGGAGATAAAAGATGCTCTTAAAGGACCCTACTCCGTTCCGTGCTCAATATGGCTTGAGGGAAAAAGCGGCATGATAATTCGCTATGATATTGACCTTACCGAAATGGCCGGTGCTGTTATCGGACCTATTCTTGCAGAGGAGTTCGCCGACACAGATGCCGATATACTGGGGGAGAAGATAGAGGTAAGAAATCTGAAGCTTACCACCAGCTTTTCACAGTTTGATCAGATAGGTGAAATTCAGAGACCTGAATTTTAACAGGCTTTGACTGGGCCGCCTGAGGGCGGCTCAGTTTTTTTCTTTTCTGTAAATGAGTATTTTAAATACTTGTTAAAAGGCTGAAAACATGGTAAAATTACAAAGTTAAATATTTTTATACGGAGAAGCTTATGAATGATAAAATGTTTGTTCCGGCAGGACGTATAGTTAACACTCACGGCGTGCAGGGCGAAGTTAAAATAGAAGTCTGGCTGGACAGCCCCAAATTTATGAAAAAGTTTAAAAGACTGTTTGTGGGTGAGAAAGAATTTGAAATCCTCTCCGGCAAAGAACACAAGGGCTTTTTTATCGCAAGGCTGAAGGGCGTTGACGACATTAACGCCGCCATGCCATTAAAAGGCAAAGATGTGCAGGTATTAAAGGAAGACGCAAAACTCCCCAAGGGAAGTTTCTTTATACAGGACATTCTGGGGGCGAAGGTGACAGATGAGGACGGAAACCCGATAGGGGTTTTAAAAGATGTTATGGAGACTCCCGCCTCACTGATTTATGTGGTGCAGGGTGACACTGAACACCTTATTCCGGCTGTGCCTGAATTTATAAAGGAGACAGACGCAGAAAACGGAATAATTAAAGTAAGACTTATTGAGGGAATGTAAGAATGAGAATTGATATAATGACCCTGTTCCCTGAGACAGTCAATGCGGTTCTTCACGAGAGCATTATCGGCAGAGCTGCAAAAAAGGGCATAATTGAGATTAACTGCGTGCAGATAAGAGATTATACCGAGAATAAGCAGATGCAGGTGGACGACTATCCCTACGGCGGCGGTTGGGGCTGCGTAATGATGGCTCAACCTCTTAAATCATGCCTTGACGATATAATGGCAAAGGCAGGGGAGAGAAAGAGCCGTGTAATTTACATGTCACCTCAGGGCAAGCCCTACACTCAGGAGACGGCAAAACGCTTAAAAAGAGATTATGACCATTTGGTTCTGGTATGCGGCCATTATGAGGGCATAGATGAGCGCTTTATTGAGCAGTGCGTTGATGAGGAAATCTCTCTGGGAGATTTTGTGTTAACGGGCGGCGAAATTGCCGCAATGGCTGTTGCAGATTCCGTGTGTCGCATGGTTCCGGGTGTTTTATCCGACGAGCAGTGCTACACAGGAGAGAGCCATTGGGACGGACTTCTGGAATACCCCCAGTACACAAGACCGGAGTGCTGGGAGGGCAGACGGGTGCCTGAGATACTTTTAAACGGTGACCACGGCAAGGTGGAGCGCTGGCGCAGAAAGCAGCAGCTTCGCCGCACTATGGAAAAAAGGCCGGATATGTTTCAAAAGCTGGAGCTTGAAAGTAAGGAAGACAAAGCGCTGCTGGAAGAGCTTAAACGTGAGGCAAAATGCGTTAAGCTCACGGAGCCTCTTTCCTACAGAAAGGCAGATGCTTCGGATCTGGCGGATATGCTGGAAATGACGGATTACGCAAGGAAGAGCCTTAAAAGACTGGGTGCAGACCAGTGGCAGGGGGATTATCCCAATGAAGGCGACTTTACCAAGGACATTGAGCTTGGAGAAGCCTACATAATTCTGCACGGTGACGAAAAGGCGGCTTTCTTTGTGCTGTCGGAAAGGCCTGACCAGTGCTACGAACATATTACGGACGGCAAGTGGTCGGCTGATATTCCGTACTGCGTTGCTCACAGAGCGGCAGTGGCAAAAAAATACAGAGGCAGCGGAATTTCAAACTACCTTATGAACTGCGTGGAAGAACTTACTCTGCTTGCAGGCAGAAGAGCCGTCAGAGTAGATACACACAGAAAAAACAAGCCTATGAAGGCTCTGCTGAAAGAGCATGGTTACAGGTACAGAGGCAATGTGGAGGTTACAACAAGCCCCGGATACGACTGTGCAAGACAGGCTTTTGAAAAGATACTTAAAAAATCGGGAGGAGAAAAATGAATTCAGGTGACAGTCAGAAGTATTTAAGAAGTGCCATTATATGGACTGTGATTTCGGTCATTGCACTGGTGCTGCTGTTCATGGCCGAGGGAGCTCTTTTCGGAAAAATCTGCGGCCTTACTCTGGTAGGCTTCTGCATGGCGGGCCAGTGGCTCAGATACCTGAAATCAAAGAAATAATATGGAACTTACTAACATAAATGAAATAAACGGTCTGCTGCTCAGGCATGGCTTTAAATTTTCAAAATCCATGGGGCAGAATTTTCTGACCGCCCGCTGGGTGCCCCAGCAGATTGCTGAGGAGTCCGGCATTGATAAAAACACCGGTGTTCTTGAGGTGGGACCGGGAATAGGCTGCCTTACGGCAGAGCTTTCCGAAAATGCAGGAAAGGTCGTTTCCGTTGAACTGGATAAACGTTTGAAGCCCGTGCTTGAAGAGACCCTTGAAGGCAGAGAAAATGTGGAGATAATTTTCGGAGATGTGCTGAAGCTTAATTTACAGCAGCTTGTCAGTGAAAAATTTCAGGGACTGACACCTGCTGTCTGCGCAAACCTTCCCTATAATGTTACAACTCCGCTGATTACCGCCTTTATTGAGGCAGGCTGCTTTGAAACGGTAACGGTGATGATACAGCGGGAAGTTGCTCTGCGTATTTGTGCTAAAGCGGGTACAGGAGATTACGGCGCATTCGGCATTTTTGTTAACTACTATATGGAGCCGCAGCTGCTGTTTGATGTGCCGCCGTCCTGCTTTATACCTCAGCCAAAGGTTACATCATCAGTAATAAAACTTAAAAAACGGGAAGTTCCCCCTGTAAAAGTTATTGATGAGAAGCTGCTGTTCAAGGTTGTAAGGGCAGCTTTTAACCAGCGCCGCAAAACTCTTGTAAATGCACTCAGTTCAGCATTTGGCAATTTGACCAAGGAAGAACTGACAAATGTTGTAGAAAACGCCGGTTTTGACAGCAAAATCCGAGGCGAAAGTCTGGATATTGTTGGTTTTGCAAAAATTTCTGATGAAATATCTATGTTAATTTCAGTGAATTTGTAAGGAAAGTGCATTGATTATTTTGACCTGTTTGTGGTAATCTAAGCATTGGATTGATGTATTAGTTAGTCAATTATTTATTATTATAGAAAGGATCGAAAACAATGAGCAAAAAGTATGTTTACCTGTTTTCAGAAGGCAACGCCCAGATGCGTGAGCTTCTCGGCGGCAAAGGTGCTAACCTGGCTGAGATGACCAATATCGGCCTGCCTGTTCCCCAGGGCTTTACTATCACCACCGAGGCCTGCACTCAGTACTATGAGGATGGCCGTAAGATAAACGACGAAATCATGGATGAAATCATGAAGAACGTCGAAATTATGGAGCAGATCAACGGCAAAAAGTTCGGTGACCTCCATAACCCCATGCTCGTTTCCGTTCGTTCCGGTGCTCGTGCTTCCATGCCCGGTATGATGGATACCATTCTTAACCTCGGTCTTAACGATGACGTTGTTGCCGCTATGATTGCCGGTAACCCCGATCCCAAGTTCGAGCGCTTCGTTTACGACTCCTACCGCCGCTTCATCCAGATGTTCTCCGATGTTGTTATGGAAGTAGGCAAGAAGTACTTCGAGGAGCTTATCGACCAGATGAAAGAGGCCAAGGGCGCAAAGTCCGACCTTGATCTTACCGCTGCCGACCTTAAAGAGCTGGCATGCCAGTTTAAGGAAGAGTACAAGAAGCAGGTTGGCGAGGAGTTCCCCTCCGACCCCAAGGTTCAGCTCTACGAATCCATCAGAGCCGTTTTCCGTTCCTGGGACAACCCCAGAGCCAATGTATACCGTCGTGACAACGAGATTCCCTACTCCTGGGGTACCGCTGTCAACGTTATGCCCATGGTATTCGGTAACCTGAACGACAACTCCGGTACCGGTGTTGCATTCACCCGTAACCCTGCTACCGGTGAGAAGGTTCTCTTCGGTGAGTTCCTTGTTAACGCTCAGGGCGAGGACGTTGTTGCCGGTGTCCGTACTCCTATGCCCATCTCTCAGATGGCAGAGCAGTTCCCCGAGGCATTTGCTCAGTTCCAGCAGGTCTGCAAGACTCTGGAGAACCACTACCGTGATATGCAGGATATGGAGTTCACCGTTGAGAACGGTAAGCTTTACATGCTCCAGACCCGTAACGGTAAGCGTACCGCTCAGGCTGCTCTCAAGATCGCATGCGATCTGGTTGACGAGGGCATGATCGACGAGAAGCAGGCAGTTCTGATGATCGACCCCAGAACTCTGGACACTCTGCTTCACCCCCAGTTTGACGAAAAGGCTCTCAAGGCCGCTACCCCCATTGGTAAGGGTCTTGGCGCTTCCCCCGGTGCTGCCTGCGGTAAGGTTGTTTTCACCGCAGAAGAGGCAAAGGCATGGAACGAGCGCAAGGAGAAGGTTATCCTTGTTCGTCTTGAGACAAGCCCCGAAGATATCGAGGGTATGAAGGCTGCTCAGGGTATTCTCACCGTCCGTGGCGGTATGACCTCTCACGCTGCCGTTGTTGCCAGAGGCATGGGTAAGTGCTGTGTTTCCGGCTGCGGCGATATTAAGATGGACGAGGCTAACAAGAAGTTTACTCTCGCCGGCAAGACCTACTCCGAGGGAGACTACATCTCCATTGACGGTTCTACCGGTAATATATACGATGGTGTTATCCCCACTGTTGACGCTACCATCGCAGGCGAGTTCGGCCGTATCATGGGCTGGGCTGACAAGTACAGAGTCCTGCAGGTTCGCACCAATGCTGATACTCCCCACGATGCACGCAAGGCTCGTGAGCTTGGCGCACAGGGTATCGGTCTTACCCGTACCGAGCACATGTTCTTCGATTCCGAGAGAATCGGTGCATTCCGTGAAATGATCGTTTCTGACACTGCTGAAGAGCGTGCCGCAGCTCTCAAGAAGCTGGAGCCCATGCAGCAGGCAGACTTCGAGGGCATCTACGAGGCTATGGAAGGCAACCCTGTTACCATCCGTTTCCTGGATCCCCCTCTCCACGAGTTCATTCCCACTGAGGAAGCCGACATCAAGGCTCTTGCAGAGGCAAAGGGCAAGACTGTTGAAGAGATCAAGGCTGTTTCCGAGTCTCTCCACGAGTTCAACCCCATGATGGGTCACCGTGGCTGCCGTCTGGCTGTTACCTTCCCTGAAATCGCCGAGATGCAGACCCGTGCCGTTATCAAGGCTGCTCTTGCTGTTCAGGCCCGTCACCCCGAGTGGACCATGGTTCCCGAAATCATGATTCCTCTGGTAGGCGAGACCAAGGAGCTCAAGTACGTTAAGGATGTAGTTGTTGCAGCTGCTGACAAGCTGATTGCTGAGGCAGGCTCCGACATGAAGTACCTTGTTGGTACCATGATCGAGATCCCCAGAGCAGCTCTTACCGCTGACCAGATCGCAACCGAGGCTGAGTTCTTCTCCTTCGGTACCAACGACCTGACTCAGATGACCTTCGGCTTCAGCCGTGACGATGCAGGCAAGTTCCTTGGTGCATACTACGACAAGAAGATCTACGAGAACGATCCCTTTGCAAGAGTTGACCAGACCGGCGTAGGCCAGCTGGTTGAGATGGCTGCAAAGAAGGGCCGTGCAACTCGTCCCGAGCTGCACCTTGGTGTTTGCGGTGAGCACGGCGGTGACCCCGGTTCCGTCGAGTTCTTCCACAAGACCGGCCTTGACTATGTCTCCTGCAGCCCCTTCCGTGTTCCCATCGCAAGACTGGCAGCAGCTCAGGCAGCTATCAAATTCCCTCGCTAATAAATTAAGTATATATTGAATATATAATTGTCCAAACGAGTAAAGCGCAGCACTTAGGTGCTGCGCTTCAGCTTGTCAAAGAACCCCTGTTTTTGTTAAGCAAAAACAGGGGTTCTGGCGTTATGCAGGCAAAAAATAGCAGTAAAGTGAGAAAGTATAGAGCTTTTCCAGCTCCATACTGCCAGCTTTTT
>JARHZW010000110.1 GCA_029264685.1 Candidatus Limivicinus sp. | reverse complement strand
TGGTATGAGTGACAGAGAAACTCTGGATATGACTATGTCCATGACTAATTCAGGGGAAACTCTGGATTTAAGCCCTATTAAAGGCGTTAAGGCGGATAAACACTCTACCGGCGGCGTAGGTGATAAGACGAGCCTTGTTCTTTGCCCCATGGTTTCAGCCTGTGGATTGAAGATTGCCAAGATGTCAGGCCGTGGGCTTGGCCACACCGGAGGCACAATAGATAAGCTTGAGAGCTTTCCCGGCTTTACAACCGAAATGACCGAGGAACAGTTCTACAAGAATGTAAACGACATCGGCATTGCCATTATGGGCCAGACTGCCGATCTTGTTCCCGCAGATAAAAAAATATATGCTCTCAGAGACGTTACAGGCACCGTGCCTTCCATTCCGCTTATTGTGAGCTCCATAATGTCTAAAAAACTGGCTTCCGGTTCGGATGTTATTGTGCTGGATGTTAAATGCGGCAGCGGTGCATTTATGAAAACTCAGGATGCAGCAGAGGAGCTTGCGAGAGGGCTCACCCGTATAGGTCGGCTCGCAGGTAGAAAATGCGCTGCTGTTATAACCGATATGGACCAGCCTTTAGGCTTTGCGGTTGGAAATGCCCTTGAAGTAAAAGAGGCGATAGCTGTTCTCAAGGGTGAGCAGGGGGGAGACCTTCTGGAGCTCTGCCTTACTCTGGGCAGCCTGATGCTTACGGAGGCCGGATTTGCCGACACGGTTGAAGCAGCAAGACAAATGATGCTTGAAACTATAGAGAACGGTAGCGCTCTGAATAAACTGGCCCAGATGGTTGCTGCACAGCATGGTGACAACAGCCCTGTATTTGAAACTTCACTTCTTCCTGAGGCAAAGTACAAAATACCTGTTTATTCAACCGAGGCCGGATATGTCCGTGGTATTCAGGCCGAGCAGGTGGGTCTTGTGTCCATGCACCTTGGCGGCGGCAGAGCCACTAAGAACAGCGGGATAGATTTGTCAGTTGGTCTTGTGCTTAATAAAAAAATCGGAGACCATGTGGATGACGGTGAGCTGCTTGCAACCATACACGCAAATGACGAAAGAAAAGGTCGGGAGGCAGTGGAGCTTCTTCGTAAGTGCTATCGTTTCTCATCTGAAATTCATACCTGCCCCAAGTTTATAAAAGGAATAGTAAGATAAAAAGGTGCCGTGAGCACCTTTTTGTTTTTGTAAATAAAAAAGCTCCGTAAGCGGCCCAAATAACAAGGCTGACTACGGAGCTTTTAAATTTAAGGTTTATGAGTTCTGAGATACATAAGAATTTCGCTGAGACCGGCAGAGTTAATTGTTTTGCCGTTGGCTGCAGAAAAATCTGAATTAAGAGTACCCGAAACATCGCACACGACTCTGGTGATATCGGCGAAGTATGCACCGGTACTGCTGCATACCTGCATTACCCAGTCTTTAAGCTCAAGTGCCATGGCCACTGTCGTGCCGTCAAGAGCGGGATAGAAAGAAGAGACTGAAGTAGGACCGCAGCAGATAATAACAGTATCGGGACTTTCGGCCTTTATTGCATTTATAAGATCTATGTAGGATTTAACGAATTCGGCTTTCTTGGCATCGCCAAGTCCATCCATACCAAGTTCTATTACAAGAACCTTAGGCTTTGCAATTCCGGCTGCCATACTCGGCGACATAAGAACCCCGTCCCCGGGATTTACAATGTTGAAATCACCTATTGTTTTTGCCGGAATATTACCGGCCTCACTGGCCCATACCTGCTTTGTCTCTATTCCGCCGGTAAGGAGACCGTTGTCTCTGAGACCGATAAGCGAGCTGTCAGTCAGGAAAGTAATGCTGTCAATATAGCTTTGTCCTGCATCTGATGACTCAGGCAGTGCTTTTATTTCTCCGGGTGTAAATTCTTCGCCGGATTCTGAATCTTCTCCGGAAGAAGCTTTTTTTGAGTCGGAACTGTTTTCGGGTTCTCCGCTTAAATATAAAGTTCCGTTTTCCTGCTCTCCGGTATATTTTGCAGCGGAGGCAACGATAAAACCTATAAGCAGGGCAATCAGACAAAGGACTATGGCTGCTGCCCATAACATATTTTTGAGCGTTGATAATTTGCTCTGCATATACACACCTCCTCACAGTAAGCTCATTATACAGCAAATACACGAAAATACAAAGACTTTTTTATGTAAACTTTACCGAAATTTGAGATAAAATAAAAAAGGCCGGAAGAATCCGGCCTTTAAAACTATTAAATTATTCCTGCTCGGCAGCTTTAGCCTCTTCAATGACTTTCTGCTGTACGTTTCCGGGGGCTTCCTCGTAACGTATAAACTTGAGGTTGAAGGAACCACGACCCTGAGTCATGGAACGAAGATCTATGGTATATGTACTCATTTCAGCCATGGGTACCTCTGCTTCCACAGTCTGCATACCGTCCTCGGCAGTCATGCCAAGAACAGTGCCACGGCGCTTGGAGCTGATGTCACTCATGATGTCTCCGAGACTTGCATCGGGAATCGTGACATTCAAGAGACCGATAGGCTCCAGAATGGTGGGTTTTGCCTTTGGGATACCGTCCTGATATGCAAGGCGGGCGGCAGTCTGGAAGGCCATATCGTTGGAGTCGACGGGGTGGTAGGAGCCATCATACAGGGTTGCTTTCAGACCAACCAGTGGATAGCCTGCCAGAACACCCTTAGTGACTGCGTTTCTCAGACCCTTTTCAACACTTGGGAAGAAGTTCTTGGGGACGGAACCACCGAAGACTTCTTCTGCGAATATCATTTCGTCCTGCTCTTCCTGTGGCTCAAAGCGAATCCACACATCACCGAACTGACCGGAACCACCGGACTGTTTCTTATGGCGGCCGTGGGCTTCGACCTTGGCTTTGATCTTTTCACGGTATGCAACCTTTGCAGGCCGAAGCTCGGTTTCAACATTGAAACGGCTGCGGAGCTTTGCACAAAGCACATCAACCTGCATATCGCCGGCACCGTAAATTACCATCTGGTGAGTTTCGGCGTTGTTTTCAAGGTGGAATGAAATATCCTCCTCGTTGAGTCGTGCCAGACCAGTAGCAACCTTGTCGTCCTGTCCCTTTGTTTTGGGAACGATAGCCATTGAGTAACAGGGTTCGGGAACTACTATTTCAGGGAGAACTGCGTCACTCTTCAGGTCGGTAATGGTGTCACCGGTAGCCCAGTCCATTTTACCGACTGCTACAATGTCACCGCAGCAGACGTCCTTTACCTCAATTGGGTGCTTGCCGCACATAGTGTAAAGACGGCCGAGCTTATCACGGTTGGAGGTGCGTGCATTTCTGAGGGTCATATCAGCCTTAATGCTGCCCCCCATAACTTTCACAAAGCTGTATTTACCGAACTGGTCGGAGATGGTCTTGAAAACATAACCGAGAATAAGGTCGGAAGGCTTTGCAGTGCCGGCTGCCTCAGGGTCGGGGACATAGTCAACAATACCACGGAGCAGAGCCTCGGTTCCGATGTTCTGCATTGCGGAAGAGGCAAAAACAGGAACTACATTTCTGTCCTTGATACCGGTTTTGATACCGAGAACTATATCTTCTTCTGAAAGCTCCATTGTGTCAAAGAACTTCTCCATAAGCTCTTCGGTAGCTCCGGCAGCGGTTTCCATCAGACTGTCACGGAGTTCGGAAACTTTATCTGCGTCAGCGGCAGGAACTGAAATTTTGGTGGTTTTGCTTCCGGATGTCTGATAAGCAATGTTGTGGACTATATCTATAACACCGGTTCCGTCAGACATGGGAATGGTGACCGGGCAGACGGTGCTGCCGAATTTATCTTTTAAAGCGTCCAGGCAGGCGAAATAATTGCCGTTTTCCTCATCGCACTTGGAAATGACAAACATAACGGGAAGGTCGGCGTTTTTAAGATATTTCCATGAGCGTTCAACACCGACGGAGATTCCGTCCTTTGCGGAGGCCACAATAACGCCGGTCTCAACAGCACGAAGGGCGCAGTGTACTTCACCGACAAAGTCGAAGTAACCGGGGCAGTCCAGAACGTTAATTTTGTTATTATCGTATCTCACGGGGGCGAGAGATGTGGAGATACTGATGCGGCGCTTGATTTCTTCAGCGTCATAATCACAAACAGTGTTGCCTTCACTAACTTTGCCAAGACGGTCTGTAATACCGCCGACTAACAACATGCTCTCTGCAAGGCTGGTCTTACCACTGTTTCCGTGTCCAATAAGGCAGATGTTACGAATGTTTTTGGTTTCCATTTGTTGCTTCCTCTCTGATAGTTTAAACGATGTCCTGAAAAAACTTTCAATGTTTTCCAGTTGATAAGCTCATTATACACTAATTGTCCGGGCGTTTGCAAGCACAAAATTGTCAAAAAAGACAAAGATAGAAAAAAATATAATGCTTTTTTCGTGCTTTTGTATAAAAAGCGAATAGAGAAACTGTGCAAAAAAACAATGAAAACTAAAATTTGGGATATAAATAAAAAACAGGCCGTTCACAGAGAACGGCCTGAAGCATAAAATTTAAAATTTTAAAAAGAAACTTATTGCGGCTACGGGGATGACCCAAAGAAGCATATACACCAGCATGAAGCCTATGCTTATATAACCGGCACTTAAAAACTTGATAAACACAGTCATGATCCCTATAACGACAGACAGGAGAGTTATCAGGATGTTAAGTCTTGTTGCCACATACATACTTCTGCCTGTGTCTGCCATGTGGATAAGCGGCCCCAGACCCTCTCTGCATATCACCGCTGCAATACGGCTTCCGACTCCGGGCTTGGCTTCGGAAATTTTGAAGCGCTCAACAAAAGGCGGGAAGTCGTACCCGTCCGTGGCAAGATCAAAGCTTTCGTGAAGCATTTGGGGACTGATGTTAAAGTCACGAACTGCAAAAATGGGATGGCGGTTGGAACGCATAAGACTTATAAGCGCACGTCTTACCTTATCGTCTGCTGTATATTTCATATTGAAAATTCCGTAGAGAATGCCGTTAACGGCAATAAGCACAGAGCATTTGTCTATAAGTCTGAACGGAAGCTGAACATTCATAAGACGCATAAGCTCGGTTCCGCCGCATAGAACAGTTTCGCCGTCAATAATACCTTTCATGCCTCCGCCGGGAAGATACTCAAAGTTTTCCACATGCTTTGTGGCACATCGGTTCTTTTCCATAAGCTCTGCGAAGCAGGAGGCTATACCGGAGCCGGAAGCACTGATCATGGTGCCGGCATATGAGATGATCTTTTCTGCCGAGGCATTTGAAAAAATGCGTATGTCCTCGATTTTAACACTGCCCTGCGGGAAAAGGTCTCTGTCTGTAACAATAAGGTTTTTACTCGAACCTACTTCCGAAAGCCCGGACCAGCCTGCAATTGCGGCGCCACTGGAAAAAATTCTTGCTGAACCTACGAAATACGGCAGAGCAAAGGCAAGAAGAGCACTGACGGGCACGGCGGGGGCAAGAATGGCAGTGAACACGAAAATAAAATCGGTCCAGCCCTTTTTTGCCGTGCACACTATCAAGGTCAGAAACAATGCAAACACAAGAGTGAATGGACACAGCTTTTTGAAAATGTTTTCGTCAGGAGCCTCTTCCTCACTGCGGCGCACAAAGCCCTTAGTGGGCATTCCTGATTTCAAAAGCGTAAGTCCGTCTCCCTTTACGCCGCTTTCTCCGCTTACGGAGTACGAAGTTTTACCTATTGCGGGAACTCTCAGCGATTTTCTCAACCCCTTGGCACTCAACAGTGAGGAACACAAAACTCCCACAAGAGACAGGGAGGAAATGACACACAGGGGAGTGTGCGGTGTGCCGAAAGCCTGAGAGCTTACGGCAACGGCGTCTATTCCGGTGAGCAGACACATAAGCACAGCCATAGAGTCCGCACCGAAACTGCCACGGAATATTTTCAAAACGGCTCCTGTGATAACATCAAGGCTCAAGACCATAATCCCAAATTGAAGAGCCATGCACATTGCCGCCTGAACCTGAAGAGTTTTCAGCATTCCGGGCAAAGGAAGCCCAAGTGATACATAAATGAGTACCGCCATCAGAACAAGGGAAACACGGAATCTCATTTTAAGCGAATAAATAAAAGAACCGTAATATTTTGAAGCTGCCATAGGAGTGACTTCGGGACCATAGTCCTCATCACTTGCTTCCACAGTGCCGCCGTCGGCAGCTGAAACTCCAGGGTTTCTCAGCTTGTATATCACACCTGTGACAACACCAAGCAGATATTCTTTGAAACTGGGGAAATCATCTTCATATGAAAGGTGATTCAGCTGTACCCCATAGTCATTCTGAACTGCGTAGTCTCCGGTGCTGTCCGAAAGGTCTTGGGCATCACTGTCAAGCCCCATGTAAATTCGACCCTCACCGCTGTATTCAGATGACTGTTCATCAGATGCGGAGTCATTGTCAGCCTTTTTGTCGTCTTTCGTTTCGTCTTTTCGATGTTTTTTGCGGAAAAGCTTTTTACGGGGGCGGCTCTCTCCGCTCTCGCCATCTTCAGTATTGTCTGATTGAGTATCAACATTGTATTCCGATGGCATCTCCTGGACAGGGATGTAGTTCGGCTGCACGGGCGGGACATAGTTTTCGTCCGGGCTTAGATCAAGCTCTTTGCCGCCGTAAACAATCGTTGCCTTAGGTTTTCCGCCGATATTAAATCTTGAATCGAATTCAATCTGCTCGGAACCTTCTTCAGAGAAATCCGATTCGCCGTACTGCTCGTTGTCGTAGTACTGCCCGTCGTCGCCGTACTGCTCATCGTCGTAATACTGCCCGTCATCGCCGTACTGCTCGCGGTCGTAGTATTGCCCGTCCTCGCCGTACTGCTCGTCGTCGTAATACTGCCCGTCATCGCCGTACTGCTCATCGTCGTAGTATTGCCCGTCGTCGCCGTACTGTTCGTCATCGTAATACTGATCGAAGGAATTGCTTCCCACA
>JARHZW010000108.1 GCA_029264685.1 Candidatus Limivicinus sp. | reverse complement strand
CCCCAAGGTTGCTCCTGATGGGAGCAGTGAATGGGACCTGGAGACCTTGACATTTTGAACTTGGACACTTGGACACTGGTGACGTAAAAGCAAGGATCTCATTCTTTTCTCTATCGTAAACACCCTTAAAATCCTGTCCGCAGCCAATGGGCCAGTTCATAGGATAGGTGCCTATACCGAATTCATTTTCCAGCTGCTCCATCAGATCGTAGGGGCTTCTTGCCTCACGGTCAAGTTTATTTATAAAGGTAAAGATAGGGATATGGCGCATGGCGCAAATCTTAAAAAGCTTTCTGGTTTGGGGCTCGATACCTTTGGCTGCATCAATGACCATTACTGCGTTATCAGCTGCCATAAGAGTACGATAAGTGTCCTCGGAAAAGTCCTGATGTCCGGGGGTATCCAGAATATTAACGCAATATCCGTCATATTCAAACTGCATTACAGAAGATGTAATGGAAATACCTCTCTGCTTTTCCAGTTCCATCCAGTCAGACACTGCGTGTCTTGCTGTGGCCTTGCCCTTTACCGAGCCGGCCTGCTGAATGGCTCCGCCGTAGAGAAGAAGCTTCTCGGTAAGCGTTGTTTTACCTGCGTCCGGGTGAGAGATAATAGCAAAGGTTCTGCGCCTTTCTATTTCTTTTTTTGTTTCTGACATACATTTCTCCATTCTGCCACAAGGCAGTTTAAATCAAAATCTTTTATCGAATAATGTTAACATATATAAGGGCTAAAAGTAAAGGCTTATTTCTGCCTTTTACAGATTTTGTCCATAATTAGCTGAACATTTTCGTCCGAGTACTCTATTTCACAAGAATAAAGCCTGATATGTTCCGGATTTTCACCGTCTATATCTCCCGCTGCCATAATTACAGCCACACTCAGAAAGCAAAAAATCAAGGCGCTGGCAGGATCATAGTCAGAGCTCAAAACAGCAAAATGTCTGTACACAAAATAGGCTGCAAGCCGACGGGCTTTTATTCCCTGATGAAAAGTGCTGTCCCCCTCCACGGCTTTTTTGAGCATAGTTGTCCATGTTTCATCCATCCGTTCAAGAGAAAGCAGATACCTGCACCAGAAGACATGGTCAAAGTCAAACACTTTTGCACCGCAAAGCTCCAGACATGACAGCATTCGCTGAGAAAGAGGCTTACTTTCGTCAGATAACATTTCCAGAATACGATCTCTTAGTAAAACAATTTCGTCCTCCTGTATCACATCGCCTTCCCGTTCATACTCAATAATTCTAAAAGGCTCAGGACGGTTGAGCAAAAGTCTGACCGCTTCCTCGCAGCAAAGACCCAGTCCACGTTCTTCTCTTCCGCTGTAATAATTATAAAATCTGGGATGCTCCCTGCAAATTTCACACAAGCTGTCCTCGCCCAGTTCGATTATAAGCCTGCATAATCCGTTATCCTGCAAAAAAGGGCAGCTTTCGTCCTCGGAAAGAATAAAGCAAGGCTCGCCTTCCGTGGAAATGCTGTTTCTGAGTTTTTGGCCTATCGCACCATTTATTTTTGAATACCTGATTAAGCTTTCCCGGTCAATATCTATTTCCCATCCTTTGCAGCAGGAATGACGGCACCTTTCCGCAATGCAATGAAAATCTTCAAAAAAATCCGGCTCAAAATATCGCATCATATCACACTCCAACGGAATTTTATCATTTAATATGAATGAGTGCAATATGGGCAGGCAATAAATTGACATCATAAAAAAGCAAAATCTCCGTTAATTTTAAATAACGGAGATTTTGCATAATTTAATATACACCTTGGACGGCAAAATAAACACTCATAATCTGCAATTGCACTCAACCAAGGTAGGCCGAAACCATACTTTCGTCAGCTAAAAGCTCTTTTCCTGTTCCGTGTGCAACAACTTTACCGGTCTGCATAATATATGCGTGATCACATATACCAAGAGCTTTTTGTGCATTTTGCTCTATAAGCATAACAGAAATGCCTTCTGCATTTATTTCCTTGATTACATCAAAAACTTGTTGCACAATGACAGGCGCCAGTCCTAAAGAGGGTTCGTCAAACATAAGAAGTTTAGGCCGAGCCATCAGACCTCTTCCTATTGCAAGCATCTGCTGTTCACCGCCGGAAAGAAGACCGCCATACTGTTTTTCTCTTTCCTTCAGCCTTGGAAAAATACTGTACACTCGCTCAATATCCTCTTTGATGCCGGCAGAATCTTTTCTGAAATTACTTCCGATTCTGAGATTTTCGTAAACCGTCAGTTTGGCAAAAATCTGTCTCGCCTCCGGAACCTGTACAAGCCCTGCTTCTACAACTTCATGTGGCTTTTTAGATACAGGTTTACCCATAAAATCCACAGTGCCGCCTGTAGTTTTCATTACAGATGAAATGCATTTTAGAAGAGTAGATTTACCCGCTCCATTAGCGCCCAAAACTGCAACTATTTCCCCCTCTTCAACCTGAAGAGAGACACCTCGAAGCGCCTGTATTCCACCATATGCAGCTGTAAGATTCTGCACATTTAAAATAGTTGACATCAATCTGTACCTCCCAAGTAGGCTTTAATAACTTCGGGATTGCTTTTGACTTCAGCCGGTGTTCCAGTCGCAATAGTCTTGCCAAAGTTTAACACCGTACAAAAATCGCACAAGCCTGTAACGACATCCATATGATGTTCTATCATCAAGATAGTAATATTAAATCGTTCACGAATTTCGTGCACAAAATTTACAAGATCCAGAGATTCCTCTTCGTTCATGCCTGCAGCAGGCTCGTCAAGTAAAAGCAATTCTGGATTCAAAGCCATAGCACGTGCGATTTCAAGTTTACGCTGATGCCCATAAGGCAGCGAGCTTGCCTTTTCATTAACCTTATCAGCCAAACCAACAACATCGAGAAGTTCAACAGCTTTCTCTGCTAAAAATTTTTCATGCTCTCTGTATTTTTTTGTTTTGAAGACAGCCTGCGGTAGATTATAGCTTGCATCAAGATTGCTTGCAATCATAACATTATCAAGCACAGAGAGATTTGAGAACAGACGGATATTTTGAAAAGTACGGCCGATTCCAAGCTGAGCGACCTTATATGGTTTGTTTCCAGTTATGTCCCGCCCGTTCAGCAGAATTTTGCCTGAATCCGGAGCATAAATACCGGTAATATTATTGAAAATAGTTGTTTTACCTGCTCCATTAGGGCCTATAAGACCGTGAATCTGACCTTTTTCTATCTTTAGACTGAAATTATCTATTGCGTGTACTCCACCGAAATGTTTTTCGACGTTTTGCATTTCCAGTACAGGAACAGTCGAATTACTCATGGGAACTTCCCTCCTCTCCGTCTGCGGTCGCTTTCTTTTTGCCTGCACCTTTGAAGAAATTCCCCAAAGTCAGGAAAAACTTCTTAATTCCCCTGCAAAAACGTTTGAGTGAAAACTCTTTATATCCATACAGGCCGGAGGGTTTAAACATAATGATGAGAATAACCGCAAGGCTGTATATAAGCATACGATAATTGGAAAGCGATCTGAATATTTCCGGCAGAATTGTAACAATAATTGCACCAAGGACAGAACCTGTAAGTGAACCCAGACCGCCTATAACAGTAGTAGTTATAAGCTCACAGCTCTTTGCAAGGTTAAAGCTGGCGGGAACAATGTACATAAGGTATCCTGCATAAAGTGCACCCGCCCAACCGGCGTAAATTGCAGAGACTGTAAACGACATTCTTTTAAAGCGAAAAGCGTCAACACCCACAGCCTCGGCAGCTAATTCATTTTCTCTTATAGCTGTAAGGTTTCTGCCATATTTTGAGTGAATAAGGCGCCACGCAAGGAAAAATGCCAAAATAACACAAACAACGCAAAAGAGCATATTGGAGTAGTTAGGAATACCAGGATATCCCGCCGAACCGCCGGTCAGATCCTTCGTATAATTGAAAAGGACTCTTACACACTCGCCAAAACCAAGGCATGTAATAAGAAAATAGTCTCCTTTTAATCTTAAAGTAATTGAACCTAAAAGATAGGCTATAAAGCCTGCAAATAAAGCGCCCAAAATAATAGCGATAAGAAAATTAACATGAAATTCAACAGTTAAGATTGCAGCAGTATATGCGCCGATAGACATAAAGCCTGCATTACCGAATGAAAACAATCTCGTGAAACCTGTCAGGATAGACATCCCTAATACAGCTATAATATTGATACAAACCATTACAACAACGCCCTGCATATAGCTGTTTATACCAAAAAATCCGCAAAATTGAGCGTTGATATTATTTAAAAACTCAAGCATCTGTTACTCCCTTCTCATGCCTTGTCCTGAACATCAACGCCGAAAAGTCCGCTTGGTTTAACAAGAAGCAGAACTATAAGCAGCGCAAATGAGAACAGGTCTCTAAGGCTGGAGCTTATAAAGCCGGAAACAAATGTTTCCAGTATTCCCAAAATTATTGCACCTACAATTGCTCCGGGAACACTACCCAAACCACCGATAACTGAAGCGATGAATGCTTTTAGGCCCACATTACCCATTGTTGGGAAAACATTATACTTCAAGCCATAAAGTATGCCTGCAACTCCTGCAAGACCACCGGCTAAAAGGAAAACCTGAGCAATACTTTTATCTACCTTTACGCCAAGGACCTTAGCTGCATAAGCATTGCATGAAATAGCTCTTACATTAAGACCAAATTGAGTTTTGTTGATCAGATAAACAAGAATCACTATAACGATCGCCGTTATCACAAGGCTTATTATGTCAAGTACGCCAATATATGCTGAACCGATTTTAATTGTGGAAACAGGAAGCTTAAATGGATAAGATCTGTACTGACCGGAAAAGATCAGGTTTGCCGCCTGCTGAAACATATTAGACAGACCCATTGCCGCAATCATCAAAAACATATTAGGAGCACCGTTACGCCGTATCCGACGATAAGTAAACTTTTCACATCCATAGCTTACAAGAGCCCCTCCGGCTATGCCAAGGAGAGCTGCAGGAAGAAACGGTATATTTACAAATGTAGAAAATACAATTGCAACATAAGCTCCTATCATTGCGAACTCACCATGTGCCCAGTTTGAGAAGTCAAGCAAGCTGTATATTAAAGAATATCCCGTTGCAAGAAGTGCATATATACCTCCAACAGAGATACCTGTTACTAACTGCTGTAAAAACATAATAAATTTCTCCTATATGGATTATATCCTGCAATATAATATTTCAATTGTAAAAAATGGGGAGTACGAACCTCCCCATTTTACTTTAAAGTTCACTAAACAGTTCACTGAACTTCCACGATTTCCTTAAATACAAAGCTGTCACCCTTG
>JARHZW010000097.1 GCA_029264685.1 Candidatus Limivicinus sp. | reverse complement strand
GAAAATCCTCAGAAAGAGAACTGAGCTGTTCACGCAAGTCAATATATCCCCTGCTTATTTTATTGTCAACATTCTTTTCTTGAGTTTCATTTATATTTTCCTGCTTTTCAGCCTTTTTTATGTGGTTTTCCTGCTCCTGCTGCAGCTCTGGACAAGTTTCTCTGCTTATTTTAATTATCTCCGGATACTGAGGCTGAAACTCTTCCATAACCTCCGCACCGTTGGTGACAAGCTTTGCGCCCTCTTTTATCAGTGCGTTTGTGCCTACGCTGTTTTCGGAGTCCGCATTACCGGGAACGGCAAATATTTCTTTTCCCTGCTCCGAGGCATCATTGGCGAAAAGTCTTGTCCCGCTTTTTTCTGGAGCTTCAACCACTACGACGCCCAAAGAAATACCTGAGGCTATCCGATTCCTCTCTCTGAAAAAGCTGCGTCTGGGGCTTGTGCCGGGCGGATACTCGCTTATAAGCGCACCGTGAGCGCAAATGTCCTCACTCAGTCTGTCACTTTCAAGCTCATGGGGAACGCCCAGAACGCCGATACATTTTCCGCCGGCAAGCAAAGCCCCTTTTGCGGCCTGCGTGTCTATCCCGGCTGTGAGCAGAGACACCACGCCTCCACCGCATTTGCAAATCTGCCATGCAATTTCACGCCCCATTTTAAGGCCGTAGGCACTGGCTTTTCTCGTTCCTATAACTGCCACATATGGAAAAGTATCAAGACTTTTAATTTTGCCCTTCACATAGATAACGGGTGGCGGTGCGTAGATGTTTTTTAGTCTTTCGGGGTAGACGCTGTCATTCATGGTAACAACGGAAATGTCCTGATAGGAGCACTCATCCTCAATAAATGCACAGCGGCTCATATCTCTTTTTTCAAAGATCTCCGCTTCCCTTTCGCTTATCCCGCTTATGCGCTTAAACTCGTGATTAGGAGCGAAAAACGCCCGCTCCGGCTCACCGTAATGCTTTAACAATGCCGCTTTTGCACCGCAGCTTACGCCTTCGGCGGCTGAAAGCCACAGCCAATATTTAAGCGCTGACATAGGCTCACTCCTCTTTTTATCTGCTCATTTCCCACATAAGTACCGATGCTGCAACTGCGGCATTGAGAGATTCACTGTCAGGATTCATGGGTATAATAATTTCTCTCTGACAAATATCCAGAATTTCCCTGCTCAGTCCTCTGCCCTCGCTTCCAACCGCAACCGCTGCGTTTTTAAGCTCTACAGAGCGCATATCCACAGCTCTTTCCGACAAGGCGGCGCCGTACAGGGGCAGCTCATTTTCTTTCAAATAATCCCCAAGCTCATTTAATTCTTTAACAACAAGCTTCTGGCGGAAAACCGCTCCCATGGTGGCTCTTACTGTTTTGGGGTTATATATGTCTGCACAGTTTCCGGTAAGAATTACCGCATCTATATTAAAAGCATTGGCAGTCCGTATTACGGTTCCCACATTTCCGGGATCCTGAAGATTTTCAAGCACTATAGCATTTCTCAGCTTCTGACTGCTTTTTTCCGCCGGTATCTTGACGGCAAAAACAGGACCGGGGCTGTTTTTCATAGGAGAGACATAATCAAACAGCTCCGTCGGGGCAGAATACTGCTTTTCACACTTCAGTCCTTCAAGCTCCTCTGCCTGTTCCTTCCAGAGCACCGAGCTGATTTCCGCCCCGAAGCTTACCGCTTCCCTAAGAAGCTTCATTCCGTCGCACACAAACAGCCCCTTTTCCCGTCTGTACTGAGTATCGGAGCACAGAAGCCTTATGTGTCGAATATATTCATTTTTTCTTGAAGTTATTTTTTCCATTGTATAAATCTTCACTTACGGAGAGCTCCGTAAGCTTAACTCTTTCTATTTTTTCATAAGCATTTCTGCTGTAATTAAGGTCTGTTTTAGGAATTGCATATCATTCCTACTATATATAATATAACATAATACACATAATTCATTTATTTTTCAAGCCCCTTAATATTTGTTAAAAATTCGGACATTTTTAACTTGCCCTTGATAGGAGGGTGAAAACATAATATAATTAACTCAAATTGTTTTTAGGATGATGAAATATGGATAATGTTATGCTTCTGGAGGACGATTTTTCTCTTTCTGAGGGAATAAAGCTTGCCCTTCAAAGCGAAGAAGTAAAAATCACAATTTGCCGCAGTATAAAAGAAGCGAGAGCCGCACTTTCGGAAGCGGATTTTTCTCTTCTGATTTTAGATATAAATCTGCCCGATGGCAACGGCCTTGAGCTTTTAAAATCAATTCGTCAAAGCTCCCGTACTCCTGTAATAATGCTCACGGCCAATGACATGGAAACGGACATTGTTACCGGCCTTGAGCTTGGGGCCGACGATTACATTACCAAGCCTTTTTCCCTTGCGGTACTGAGAGCAAGGGTCAAGGCGCAGCTCAGGCGCAGTATGCCAGTTCAGAGTGCTATGGAAATCGACGGCTTTCGTTTTGACTTTGAACGCATGGAGTTTTTTAAGGACAGCAGGGAACTTAATCTGAGCAAGACCGAGCAAAAGCTTTTGAAGCTTCTGGTTTTAAATCGGGGGCGCACTTTGAGCAGAGATGAGCTTCTGGACAGGATATGGACAGACGGGGCAGAATATGTGGACGAGAACGCCCTTTCCGTCACGGTAAAGCGGCTGAGGGACAAGCTGGACGGCTGTAAAAAACTGAAAACCGTGTACGGGATTGGCTATATTTGGGAAAAATAGCATGGAAATAATTGTATTATTGCTCATAGCCCTGACCGCAGTTTCATCCGCCGTCTATTTCAGGTTCAGAGAGAAGCGCACATTGAACAGCATCCGGAGAATGATAAGTCAGGCAAAAGCAGGCAGTTTTAGAGAGAGCACCTATGACGAGAGTATACTGTCATCGGTTGAAAGCGAGTTTCGGGATTTTCTTCTTTCCGTAGGTGTTGCCGAAACCAAAATCACCGAGGAAAAGGACAGGATAAAAGAGCTTATTTCCGACATTTCCCACCAGACTAAAACTCCCATTGCCAATATTCTCCTTTATACTCAGCTGCTCAAAGAGCAGGAGCTGCCGGAAAGCGCCTCTGCCTGCACTGCCGCACTTGAAGCACAGACTGAAAAACTCCAGTTTCTGATTGACGCCCTGATAAAGTGCTCAAGGCTGGAAAACGGTATTTTAAGCTTAAACCCGGCCAAAAACCAAATTATGCCATGTATCGAAGATCTGGTCTCTCAATTAAAAGAAAAAGCCGAAAGGAAAAACATCGGTATCACAGTTTCGGGAAAAAACATTCAGGCTGTCTTTGACCCTAAATGGACCGCAGAAGCGCTGGGAAATATTCTGGATAACAGCATAAAATACAGTCCCGACAACTCATCAATAAGCATAACTGTACTCAGCTATGAGCTTTTCTGCCGCATAGATATTGAGGATAAGGGCAGCGGTATTGCAGAAGAGGATATAAACAAAATTTTCTCCCGTTTTTACAGAAGTCCGGAACACGCTCAGGCTGAGGGTTTGGGCATAGGTTTGTACCTTGCAAGGCAGATAATCTCCGTTCAGGATGGTTATATAAAGGTAGCAAGTCAAAAAGGACAAGGCTCAAAATTCTCCGTTTTTCTCCCGAAAGCATGATTCTTTCAATTCTGTTAGATTTGTGAAAGTATGTAGAAAGATTTGTATGTTAAAGTCTGTATTGTAGGTGATACAGACTTTTTCATTGGAGGTAAAAAAATGAAAATACTTGAGACAAAAGAGCTCCGGAAAATCTACGGTTCGGGAGAGGCTGAGGTAAAGGCCCTTGACGGCGTGGATATTGAAATTCAAAAGGGAGAGTTCGTGGCAATCGTAGGAACTTCCGGTTCAGGCAAATCCACACTTCTGCATATGCTGGGCGGACTTGACCGCCCTACTTCCGGCAGTGTGGCTGTAGACGGGCAGGAGCTGTCCGGCCTTTCTGACGAAGAACTGACGGTTTTCCGCCGCCGCAAAATCGGCTTTGTTTTTCAGAATTTCAACCTTGTGCCTGTTTTGAATGTATATGAAAATATAGTTCTTCCCATACAGCTTGACGGCAGAAAGGAAGACGCCGAATATATAAATAAAATAATTGATTCTCTTGGACTCAGGAAAAAGCTTCAGAACCTGCCTAATGCGCTGTCCGGCGGTCAGCAGCAGCGAGTGGCAATTGCAAGAGCACTGGCTTCAAAGCCCGCAATCATTCTTGCCGATGAGCCTACGGGAAATCTGGACAGCAAAACAAGTCTCGATGTTATGGGGCTTTTAAAAGTGACTTCAGAGCAGTTTTCCCAGACTATTGTAATGATTACGCATAATGAGGAAATCGCCCAGACCGCCGACAGGATAATCCGTATTGAGGACGGACGAATTCTGAACAGGGGGTGAGGAAATGCTCAAAGTTTCCAACAAAGCCTGTATAAAGCAGTTATCAAAAAGGAGTTTCAGGGCATCGAAAACCCGAAACATTATTGCCATTCTGGCCATTGCATTGACAACGATTCTGTTTACTTCCCTGTTTACCGTGGGGCTTTCAGCCAACAAAGCTTTTCAGGAATCGAACTTCCGTCAGGTGGGCGGATACTGCCACGGAGGCTTTAAATATCTAAGCGAAGAACAGTTTCATGAACTTAGGGATGACCCGCTCATTAAAGAATGGGGTGTATCCCGTGTCCTCGGTTTTCCCACTGACGAAGTATTCCGCAAAAATCATGTAGAGGTGCGTTGGAGCAATGCAAACGCAGCCCACTGGATGTATTTGGACCCCATAGAGGGCAGACTGCCTCAGGAGGGTACAAACGAAGCAGCTACCGATCTGGAGGTTCTGAGCCTTCTGGGTGTAGAGCCTGTGCTGGGCAATGAGTTTACCGTGAACATAGACGTAAACGGAAAGCCCACGGAGCAGACCTTTACCCTTTGCGGCTGGTGGGAGAAGGACCCGATTGTTGTTGCAAACATGATTATAATTCCCGAAAGCCGTGTGAACTCAGTTCTCGATGAGCTGGACATTACTCTTCCAACTGTTGATAAGCTTACAGGCAGCTGGTGCATGGACGTTATGTTCAAAAATGCCCGTCATATTCAAAAGGATCTGGACACTGTATTGGAAAATCACGGTTATCAGCGTGAAGAAGCAAATCAGCCCGATTCCGTCAACACCGGCGTTAACTGGGGCTATACCGGCGCACAGGCTTCAAAAAACGCAGATCCGGTCACGGTGGTAATGGTTGTGCTCCTGCTGCTTTTGATTATATTCACCGGCTACCTTATTATTTATAACGTTTTTCAAATTTCCGTTGTAAATGATATACGTTTCTACGGGCTTCTCAAAACTATTGGCACCACAGGAAAACAGATCAAAGCCATTATCCGCCGTCAGGCTCTTATGCTTTGTGTATTTGGAATTCCGCTGGGCTGTCTGATTGGCTGGTTTATCGGCTCAATGCTGACGCCTGTTATTCTGTCCAGACTTAACGGCGTTGTAGCCGGCACCGTGTCGGCAAGTCCGTTAATATTCTTCCTGTCCGCAGTTTTCGCCCTTTTCACCGTTGGAATTTCCTGCTCAAGGCCGGGCAGAATGGCAGCAAAGGTTTCCCCTGTTGAGGCCGTGCGCTACACCGAGGGCAGCTCCAGGAAAAACAAAAAGCAGAAGAAAAACAGTAAAGCCTTTTCTCTTATCCGTATGGCCTGGGGAAATTTAGGCCGCAGCAAGGGTAAAACCTTTGTCACCATCCTTTCTCTCACTCTCGCCGTAGTTCTCCTGCAATTAACCTCCATATTCACAAACGGCTTTGATATGGACAAATACCTTCAGGATAAATCTATTTGTGATTTTATTTTTGCCGACGGCGGATATTTTGACAACAATGTATATACATGGCCCACCGGCGGCGGTGTTGTACCCGAAGGTGTCATTGAGGATGTCATATCTCAGGGCGGAATAAGCGAGGGCGGCAGAGTTTACGGTCAGCTGAAATCAATACAGGAATTTGCCCCCGAAGATTGGGTAAGGCAGAACAAGCTTCAGTGGGACGACGCTGAAAGAGTAGACTACGAAATGAAGCATGCCCAGCGCAGTGCAGACGGTCGGGTTATGGAAGACACCGATACCTACGGCATGGACAAATTTGCTCTTGACCGTCTTACCCTTATACAGGGTGATCTGTCCCCTCTTTATGAATCCGGCAGCAAAGCCATTGCTGCTGTAGCTCTTTCTGATGACTACAATCAGCCTATAGAAGCTTCTCACTGGGCCAATGTTGGTGACACAGTTACGCTGCGTATGCCTACTGCATGGGAATTTTATAACCCCGAAACAGGAGAGGCTTACGAAAGCTACGATGCAGCGGGAAACAATCCCATAGAGCAGCGTCCGTCGGAATATCACGACGAAACTTTCACCGTTACTGCACTGGTAACTGTTCCCCGTTCTATTAACTACCGCTATTACGGCAGCGATCAGTTTATAATGAACAGCGACACATTCAAAGACTTTGCAGGCGAAGATGCCGACGTAATGCTTTACGCCTTTGACACAGCGGATGAAAAGACAGAGGAGATGGAAAGCTTTTTACAGGATTACACAAATAATGTAAATCCACGCTACGGCTACGAAAGCAAGCAGATTTATGTTGAAGAGTTCAACAGTTTCCGCTCCATGTTCATTATTGTAGGCTCTCTTCTTTCCTTTATCGTTGGCCTTGTAGGTATACTGAACTTCGTCAATGCCATCTTAACAGGAATACTGACCAGAAGACGTGAATTTGCAATGCTCCAGTCTATAGGAATGACCGGAAAGCAGCTCAAAACCATGCTTGTATGGGAAGGGCTCATGTATGCTCTGGGTGCGGTGATTTTTGGCTTAATTCTCTCCATTTTGGCCGGCCCCGCAGTTGAGGCTGTTCTGAAAGTATTCTGGTTTTTCAGCTACAAACCCGATATCACAGCCATTCTCACAGTAGCCCCGATTTTTGCTCTCCTTGGTATATTCGTTCCCCTCATTGTATATAAACGCATATCCAAGTTCACAATAGTGGAAAGACTTCGGGAAGCAGAAGATTAAATTCTGTGCTTTGACTTTAAGTTATCTGTCAGGATAAAACAGATTATATAACAGCAGGAAAGGTGCGGCGCAATCCTCTAAAGGACTGCCACCGCACCTTTTTTCTTATTTTCGTCAGTTAAGTTTGATTGTCTCCCAAAGGCTGTTTAAATAATCCAGCATTTCACCATCCATATTTCGATAGGCAAGTTTGTTGTACTTCTCTGCAAAATCGCCAAGTTCAGGATAAAGGACCTCCATGGCATCCTGACCCATATCCTCAATGTAAGCCCGGTTTTCATATACGAGACGGTTTGGACTTGCATAGCTTATAAACTCCGCATTTGCAACAGCCGCCTGCTCAGAGAGCATGAAATTGATGAAGATCTCAGCCAGTTCCTTGTTCTGGGCACAGGTGGGAATACACATGGCATCTACAAAAAAGTTTGTATTTTCCGGGTAATAGAACCGCAGGTCAACCTGCTCTGCCTGTGCTTCCTTCATCACGAAGTAGTCTCCTGCATAGTAGGAGCCTATAGCGGCCTCTCCGGACTCCATCATATTGAATATTTCATCCATAACATAGCTTTTGACAAGGCCTCTCTGATTGATAAGTTCCTCTGCCGCACGGTCCCACTGAGCCTTATCCGTAGTGTTTACGTCGATTCCAAGCTTGTACATGGCTGTTCCGAAGGCATCTCGGGAGTTGTTGTATTGCAGAATATCGCCTGCGTACTTCTCATTCCACATTAAATCCCAGCTGCCCGTATCAGCCTCATCAACCTTGTTAGCATCATATATAACACCCACAATACCATAGGTGTAGGGTACGGAATATGTATCCTCCGGGTCATAATACAGGCCGTGGAAGGACTGATTTATGTACTGATAATTGGGAATATTGTCAAAATTCAGCGGCTGGAGCATACCCTCTTTCGCCATACGGGCAATCATGTAGTCCGACGGAATGATAACATCGTAGCTTGCAGCTCCGCTTGCCAGCTTGCTGTACATATCCTCGTTGGACGGATATGTGGAATAGTTCACCGTCACTTTTGTTCCGTATTCCTCCTCATACCAGTCCTCAAACGCCCGAATGGTATCCAGACTGTCGTCGCTGCCGTCTGAAATGTACTCTCCCCAGTTATAAACGTTCAGCACCAGTTTGTCCGAGCTGCCGCCGCATCCGCTCAGCACCATTGCCAGTGCCGCTGAAAGCAGCAGAATCATGGTTTTGAATTTCTTTTTCATCTTTTTCCTCCTAATTGATTGCTTGTTTCTCTTTTTTCTGATTTTCCTTGTCTTGTGAATTTTCTATATGGTTAATTACCAGCAGCAAGGACAGTGTAACAAAGAAGATGATGGTTGCCAGCGCATACATCTTCGGGGTGACCGTTTTTTTGGTCATGCTGTAAATTCGGATAGGCAGCGTTTCAAAGCCCGTACCGGATGTAAAATAGCTGATCACGAAATCATCCAGAGACATTGTAAATGCCATGATCGAGCCTGTAATTATTCCCGGCAGCATCTCAGGCAGCTCCACCTTCAAAAACGCTCGAAAGGGTGTGCAGCCCAGATCCATTGCCGCTTCCGGTAAGGCACGGTCCATCTGCTGCAGCTTAGGCAGCACCTGCAATATCACATATGGAAGGCAAAATGTCACATGGGCAATCAGCATTGTGCCGAAATTCAGCGTGTTCCTCATTCCGAAAAGTCTGCCTGCAAAAACGAACATCAGCATCAGCGAAATGCCGGTGATAATGTCCGGATTTGTCATGGGAATATCGGTTACCGTGTTAATTACGCTGCGATACCAGCGGCTGCGAAGTCTGTCAATCCCCCATGCAGCTCCTGTACCCATTACCGTGGCAACTCCTGTTGCGCTTGCCGCTAAAATCAGCGAATTTCTCACAGCCTCCAGGGTATTGCGGTCTCTCAGAAGCTCCCTGTACCAGCGGAAAGAGGGGTCGGAAAAAACGGACAGGCTTTTTGAATCATTAAATGAAAAAAACACCAAAACGGCTATGGGTGCAAAAAGGAATATATACACCATTGCTGTAAGAATATTTGATATTATCTTTCTCATTTTCTGCTTCCTCCATACAAACAGCGCCCTGTAATGCATTTGACTCCCGCCATAAAAACAAGGAGCATCAGCATAAGTATCAACGCCATGGCGGCCGCAAAATGCAGATTATTAGCAATATACTGCCCCTCAATGGCATCACCTATAAGGAAGAATTTCCCGTTGCCCAGCTTTTGTGAGATATAAAAAGTGCTGATAGACGGGATAAGCACCATGGTAATCCCCGACAGTACCCCCGGCAGACTCAACGGGAAAATTACCCGCCGCAGAACCGAAAAGCTTCCGCAGCCTAAATCTTTTGCCGCTTCTATCAAGCCTGCATCCATTTTCACCATAACCGAGTAGATCGGCAGTACCATGTAGGGCAGATAATCGTAAACCATGCCGATGATGACCGCCGTCTCTGTTCCTATAACACTGACCGGCATCATTCCCAGTTTATTCAGGAAGTAATTCAAAATCCCCGCATCCTGCAAAATGGTCATCCATGCGTATGTACGGATAAGAAAATTCATCCACATGGGAATCATAATCAAAGTCATCATTATTCTCTGTGTCCGCTTTTTAGCATGAGCAATCCGGTAAGCCATGGGATAGCCTATAAGCAGGCAGACCACCGTAGATATAACAGCCAGCTTTACTGACCTTTTTAAAATCAACAGATATGTATATACCTCCGTCACGGAACCGTCCGGATTTTTTATGTTGCTGACAGTAGTAAAAAAACGGGTGATATTATCCGTTGTAAAACTAAAATTATTGTCAGTAAAGGCATAGTAGGCAACAAAGGCCATAGGCACAATTATAAACAGCATTGCCCAAAGCGAGTATGGAGCCAATGCTGCACCGCTGCCGTTTCCCTGTCTCTTTCTCATTACTCCCCCTCCTTATGCCGTGTAATTGACCGTTTCATTTATATTTCTCCTCCTCACAGCACTTCTCTAAAAATAAAAAAGCGGTATGCCGCTTTCGCAGCACACCACTTGTAAATTATGATATATAGGCACAAATCAGCTTTGGAGAAAATCTACAAAGAATTATCGGCTTTTATTTATCATCATATGGACAGAGTCTATATAGCAAAACACTTTTACTACTCTTATTGACCATTTCACAAGTTTATGCCGCCTGGCACTGGTTTATAGTAACCAACTTATAAAACTGAGCTTTTAACTCAATCAATAAGGCAACAGAAGTTGCCGACCGTGTTTCCACGGTGTTCGGCGTTCGACCCGGCTGTCCGTATGGCCTTGGCCGACTTTCGTCGGCGGTCTGATTTGCTTTGGAAAACTCTTTCCAACTGACAACGCTGGTGATTGTAACACAAAGACCACCTGTTGTCAATAATGATTTTTAGAGTATACTCTAAATTATTTTACCGTATTTTCATAGCATTATAACGACATTTTCGACATTTCACCATAATTATCTTTTCATTTTTAAGCAAAAACCCTAAATAATTTTTTACGCCTACATTTTTCTGAGACTTATGTCTCCCGTTTTTTAAAACGCAACTTTCATAAATAGAGCTACGCAGCACAGAATCAGCGTCATGGGAACATACAGATATCTTCCTATTCCGTACCACAGTTCACCACGCTTTTTGCTTGAGCCACGGTTGATTTCTGCAAGGAAATCCTCTTTTTTCATAACCCAGAACCATGACACCGCACCCAGAAGCGCGCCGATAGGAATTATATAAATGGACACAAAATCCATCCACGGCCCCCAATGGAAAATAGCTTCCATATTAAGTCCGAAGCCAAGGCATATTGCCCCGATAATGACCAGAACCCAGTTCCGTTTAAGCTTTGGGAACCTATGCTGCAGGGATTCTCCCACTGCCTCAAACATATTCTGCAAGGAACTTACACCTGCAAAAATCATCGCTATGTACAGAATAATATTAAAAATCCTTCCGAATGGAATATCCTGTAAAATCGTAGGCAGTGAAACGAAAAGTAGCCCCGGACCTGCGGCTTTGTCTATGTTGTATGAAAAACAGGCAGGCAGAATTACAACGGCTGCCACAATAGCAGCAACGGTGTCAAAAAAGCCTGTTCTCTCTGCCAGCGGTACAACGCTCTCCTTTTCATCCAGATATGCGCCGTAAACTATCATACCACTGCCGGTTATTGAAAGCGAGAAAAAGGCCTGACCCATAGCCGTAATCCAGACCATAGGATTTTTGAGAGCCTGCCAGTCAGGAATGAACATAAAACGGTATCCCTCAAAAGCCCCCGGAAGGAAGGCCACACGCACAGCAAGAACAATAAATATAACAAAGAACAAGGGCATCATTATTTTATTTGTCTTTTCTATGCTCTTTGCGCCCAGAAAAAGAGTAAGCAGAGTGCCCGCAACAACCACTATGTGGTACGGTATCACAGAGTAAGACTCTAAGGCAAAGCTGTTAAACCATGTTTCCGGCTCTACCTCCATAATCATACCTGTAAGAGAATTGCACAAAGCTTTAAGAACGTAGGAAACGATGACTGCATAGCCTACCGCTATGCACATTGATCCTATGAGAGGCAGCCAGCCCAGAACTCCGCCCAGTTTTCCCATTTTTTCCCCTCTGGTTGACCATGCGTTGGCATAAGCGCCCAAAGTACCTGTTTTTGCTCTTCGCCCGATTGCAAACTCAGCCGGCAGGCCCACACGGCTGAAAATAACCACAAACAGCAGATAAATGAGCAGGAATGCTCCCCCGCCGTTTGAACCCATTTTATTGGGGAAGCCCCAGACATTAGCCATGCCTACTGCGGAACCCACCGAAGCCAATATAAAGCCCCAGCGGCTTGCAAAACTTCTTTCATGCACTTTCTTTTCCATCTTTTTCTCCTCTTAAAACAAAATGATCACAAAAAATCTGATATTTCATTTAAACCGCTAAAGTGTCATGGCTAATTATAGCACATTTTTTTGCAATGTAAAGCTTTATTTGTTTAAATACAAAAATATTGAATTTTCAAAATATCTCTCAGTTATAAAAGAAAGGAGCCGCTGCAAAACACGGCTCCTTTCTAATTCATTAAATTTTTATCAGCTCATATTCCTTAGTTCCCACGCCGATCTTTTCCGCATGGTTCAGGCAATCCATCCAGCAGGTATTTGGATGTATCCTGTGGAAATGGTCATGGTCTGAATGGTCTCCCTCATCGGAAGCAGTACCTCTGAGTATGGGCTGGGCATTTACTGCATCAGCGCAGGCCATATCAAGCGCTACCGGATCAAAAGACGCAAACATACCCACATTGGGGACTATTGCAGCGTCATTTTCGCTGTGGCAGTCGCAGTTAGGAGAAACATCAATAACCAGTGAAATATGGAAAGCAGGTCTGCCGTCTACAACGGCTTTGCTGTATTCGGCAATTTTTCTGTTTAAAATCTGTTCGCTTTCTCGGTTTTTATTATGTATGGCGTCTTTCTGGCAGATCGCAATGCAGCGTCCGCAGCCCACGCACTTGTTTGTGTCAATGGCAGCTTTTCTGTTTGAAACCACCGGAGCGCCGTGAGCGCATATCCTCGTGCACATTCCGCAGCCTATGCACAGCTCCTGATTTACCTCAGGCTTGCCGGAATTATGCTGCTCCATTTTACCTGCTCTTGAACCGCAGCCCATGCCCAGATTTTTAAGAGCACCGCCAAAGCCTGTTGACTCGTGGCCCTTAAAGTGGGTCAAAGAAACCACTATATCAGCATCCATAATTGCGCTGCCGATTTTAGCCTCTTTTACATATTCCCCGCCTTTAACCGGCACATAGGTCTCATCAAGTCCCTTAATTCCGTCTGCTATAATAACCTGACATCCGGTGGAGAGAGGTGAAAAGCCGTTGACAGCAGCAGTTTCCAGATGGTCAAGGCCGTTTTTACGCCCTCCCACATATAAGGTGTTGCAGTCTGTAAGGAAAGGTTTACCGCCGCGTTCCTTTATAAAATCTGCAACGGTCTTTGCCCAGTTTGGTCTGAGAAAAGCCAGATTTCCGGGTTCTCCAAAATGCATTTTGATTGCAACAAATTTTTCGTTGAAATCGATATCTCCCATACCGGCAGTTTTCATAAGTCTGGTAAGCTTTTGCTGCAAGTTTTCACGGAAGCTTGCTCTGAAATCAGTAAAATAAACCTTTGAGGCCATAGTTGATGCTCCTTAATCATAAATTGAGAATAATTCTACCACAAACTCCGACTTAATTCCAGCTATTTTTAAGGAGTCCACACTTTACTTCTTAATTTTAAACATAGCTGCTTCTATTTAAAGCATTATGTACTTAATTCAAAGCAGCTCTCACATCTAAAACCAAAATTTATTCTGTTGTCATTGATTTTTATTGTCCACAAAATATGCGATAACAGACAGCAGAACGGATAACCCGCCGCCGCAAATGGCATAAAAATTATTTGTTGCTATGCTAATTCCCATTATACCGATACAAATTGCAATTATTCCAAGCTTTATGCCCTTCATCCTAATCGCTCACTTTCTAAAATTTGTTTGTCACGCTTATCAAAATCAGCTTAACTTCATTACTCTATCCTTACAGCAACGCCTTTTACATTGACATATACCGTGGTATCCTCATCGCTGTCATTATTCACCGCAACACCGATTTTAAACCAGCCGCCTTTTTCAGCCTTCATCTCTACCGGCATACCGGGTGTAAGGTAAGTCGGTTCATAGGCGTTTTCTTCCTTTACATCAACCGGCATTAAAACCACCTGCGTATCACCTAAGCCTTTTCCCGCCGTAATAATAATTTTGCCGCCTTTGGGAGATATTTCTTCCTCTGAGAAAATGAAATCCTCCTGATAAGAAAAGTCTTTTGTTGTGTGAGCCGGAATTGTAATTCCTATTTCAAATTCTGTCTGCTGCCCGCAAGCTGTGAAGGCAAGAACTATAATCAGGACTAAAAAAACTGCTAAAAATTTTTTCATATAACCATTCCCTTTCTAAATAGTTTACTACTGTTGTTGACGTTTTTTATCAGGATTAGTTTCACTATCTGTCCGGATTATTTTGCTTTTATGAATTTTTATTATTGGATATATTTTATTACTTTTACAGCATTAGCTTTTTCCACTTTCTGATTTTTGTACGGAAAGTACCGAAAGGTGCCACAGTGTTGATATGGATAAATTTGTAAACCTCCCACACGGCAGATTTTGTTGCGCCGTCTGCCCATTTACGCCTGTGTGGGTAAAAGAGATCTTCATCCGACATAGAATCGATCATATCATAAATTTTCTGAATATTATCGTCAAGTCTTCCCCTGAGTTCATGGATCGACAGTCCTGCATAAGTATCCGTAAACCACTGATACAACTGTCCCAGCTGGTTCCATTTGAATTGCTCGGAAGGTGTTCTTACCTCCATACCATTCCTTTCGTCCTGTTCCCACTTTAGAACAAGGGTGGTCCACCCTACCTGATAAGCCAGATTTTCCGCCGGAGTGCGGTCAACCCCCTCAGCACGGAGATCTTTCATATTTTCCGGAATATTGTCAAATTCAGAAATGAATTTGGCATATGTTTTTTTGATTTCGTCCTTTAACTCTTCTTTACTCGTATATATCTTCATAACTTACCCCATTTCTGCATCTGTTTTAAATATTCTGATATATCTGACTGTCAGGGAAATTAGAATAGGTTTGACAGATAATTCCCCTTTTCCTATGGCACAACATAAAAAACCATTCAATTTATTGCTTTTGACCCAGAAAAGCCCTTTCAAGATACTGTATCCATTTTTCTATTGCCTCGAATGTAAAATTCTTTAAGGCCTCTAAATAATAAAAAAATGCTTCGGGGTATTCCTGTTCCATCCATATCAAACTTTTCTTGGGTCCCTTATAAGTATGGTGCATAACTTCACAGAAAATTTCAAGACTGTCTACCAGTACCCAATGTCCCCGATAAGCACCTTCTGCATCGCCTCGTTTTACTCTTAACAGCATTTTCTTGCACCACTCAATATCCTTCTGAATATCACTGTCAGGTTTTCGGGGCAAACTGTTTATAAATCCGTCAACCTGTGATTTGAAATTCTTACCGAATTGGTGTGTGTCCCACACAACAATACCATCACTGATTTGTAGGAAGTCTGCATACGAAACATTATCTTGAAAATAGCTTTCGGGATAAATAAATGCGTCCAGTCGGATTCCATCCACAACCGAAATATCGTGAAATTTTTCATGCTGCTTTGCAATTACCAATGCGTCAAAGTCACTGTTTGCATTGTTTGTTCCATCCGCATAAGATCCATAAACAATTATTGCGGTTGAGTCGTATTTTTCTTTTAGGTATTCAATTATCTTATCCATGGCACAAAATTCTCCGTTTTACAGATTTGTCTGTTGGATTTATTTTGGTATATCTAACACATTGCTCTGAATACATTTTAACAAAAATGGGCAACCCCATCAAGGGGCTGCCCATTTCTAAATTTTAAAATTTTCTGTATATCAAGCTTTGGCATCATTTGATGTAAAAGTTGATGTATGATGTATTTTTTTGGTTTCCATAAATTACGGAACATCCCGTTTTGAACAGCAAAACGGTACATCATTAGTACAGCTTAGCACCTGCCGGAATATGAGGATCAACCATCAGGCAATGGAGCTTTTCAACGCCTTCTTCGTGATGGACTGCGGAAATAATCATACCGCAGGAATCAATACCCATCATCTTGCGAGGAGGCAGATTGGTAATGGCGATCAGAGTCTTGCCAACCAGTTCTTCAGGCTCATAAGTGTCGTGAATACCGCTCAAAATGACTCTATCAACGCCTGTACCATCGTCCAAAGTGAACTTTAAGAGCTTCTTGGACTTCTTCACAGCCTCGCATTCCTTAACCTTAACGGCACGGAAGTCGGACTTTGCGAAGGTGTCAAAATCGACGAAATCAGCAAACAGAGGCTCGATTTCAACCTTGGAGAAATCGATAGGCTCATCCGACACAATCGGTGCAGAATTTACATCATTTTTGACTTCGGGAGCAGCTCCAGGAGCCGCATTCTGTACATCATTTTTCTTCTTTACATCATCCAGGGGTTTCATTGTGGGGAACAGCAAAACATCACGGATAGATGCGGAATCGGTCAGCAGCATCACCAAGCGGTCAAGGCCAAAGCCCAAGCCGCCGGTAGGTGCCAAGCCATACTCCAATGCGGTAATATAATCGTAATCAACCTGAGAGGTATCTGCGGGATTGATTGCCTTGCGGGCAGCAACCTGACGCTCAAAACGCTCCTTTTGGTCAATGGGGTCGTTCAATTCACTAAAGGCATTGCCGAACTCGGTGGCATTGATGAAATACTCAAACCGCTCGGTGAATGCAGGCTCCTCCGGCTTACGCTTTGCCAAGGGGCTGTTTTCCACGGGATAATCATAAATAAAGGTGGGCT
>JARHZW010000106.1 GCA_029264685.1 Candidatus Limivicinus sp. | reverse complement strand
ATGCTCGCTCGCTCTCTCTCTCTCTCTCTCTCTCGATCGCTCTGCACTCTCTCTCAAATAAATAAATAAAATCTTTAAAAACAAAGTTCTAGAGGATCCTGAGAATGTCACATTTTAGGGGTAAGATAAGAGAAGAACTGATCCAAGTTGTTTGCTGAAGGGACTTATTCATCTTGAAAAAATAAAAGGGAACCAGGTTGGGACTAGTTCCTGATCCCACATGCAGTTACTGCACTTGCAAGCCGTCTTGGAATCAAGACCGAGGAAATCGCCTGCATAGGCGATGCGGAAAACGATTTTTCCATGTTCAGCGCCTGCGGGCTCAGATTTGCCATGGGAAACGCAATTCCGGCCCTGAAAGAAATGGCCGATGTGGTGGTTCCTTCAAACAACGACAGCGGCGTTGCATTTGCAATCGAAAAGCATTTGCTTTAAACATAATTTACTTCAAATCCTGCGTTATAGACCTGAAATTTTCACGGCTCCGGCTCATCTCAAATTGACACATATTTATCATGTGTGGTAAACTTATTACACAATAGTAAAACTGCACCGAAAGGAATGATAATATGAATTACAACGATAAGCTGCGGCAGCTGCACCAGAAAATTTCCGGCAGGCACAGCCTTGAAGCAAAACTGGAAGAGCTGAAGCATCAGCAGGCGAAATCTGAAGAGCGTGCCGAACAGCTGCGAAAGGCCTTTGAAAACGAGCAGCAGGACGTAGACCGTCTGGAGCGTGTCAGCCTTGCCTCCATTTTTTACTCCGTTACAGGGAAAAAAGACGAGGCCTTGAGCAAAGAAAAAGCGGAAGCCTATGTGGCCCGACTCAAATATGATTCTGCCGTGCAGTACCTGAATTCTATCCGTGAGGACAGGGAGCGCATAGAAGCGCAGCTGCACGAAATTTACGGGCTTGAGCAGGAATATAATGAACTTATGGCTGCAAAAATCCAGACCATAAAAGCCTCCGGTTCTGCCGAAGCTCAGTGCATTTTCAGTCTGGATGAAGAAATCTCACAGCTTCGTAATCTTAAAAAAGAAATAAGCGAGGCCGTTTCCGCAGGTGAAGCCGCTATGCTAACCGCCGACAGCGTTATAAAGAGTCTTGACAGTGCTGAAACCTGGGGCACCGTTGATTTCATAGGCGGAGGTCTTTTTTCTGATATTGCAAAGCACAACCACCTTGACGATGCGCAGGCTAAAATCTATCAGCTTCAGGAAGATCTGCGAAGATTCAAAACCGAGCTGGCCGATGTGAAAATTGAGCTGGACACTCAGATAAGCATTGAGGGCTTTCTTAAATTTGCAGACATTTTCTTTGATAACATTTTCACCGACATGGCAGTAATGGATAAAATACGCCAGTCCCAGTCTAACATTCAAAACACAAAAAAGCAGACCTCCATTGTCGTTTCACAACTAAACAGCATGGCTGTGGATACCGATGCTCAGATTGCAAAGCTTGAGGAAGAAAAAAACAACCTGATTGCATCTGCTGCAATCTGAATACCAGAGTTTTTCAGCAATCCGTAAGGCTTTATAAGCATATGGCGTCAGCCGTTCTATTGCAGGCAAAGAGGCAGTGATAAAAAATCACTGCCTCTTTTTTATAATTCGGTATTATTTAAAGCTCTTCATCAGCCCATTTTGGATTTGCAATCAGTGCCCGTCCAACGCCTATAAGGTCTGCCGCCCCATTCTCAACAAGGTTCAGAGCCTCTGCTCCGCTGCGTATGCCGCCGGTAAGAATAACCGGTACGGACACCGCTTTTTTCACCGCTGTGCTCATATCGCTGAATAAAGCGTGGGTCCTGCCGTAAACGGAGAAGCCGCACAGACCGCCGGAAATATCAATAAAGTCGGCGCCCGCTTTTTCCAGCAGCTTTGCCGCCTCTACGCTGTCAGCGATGGTACTGCCCCCCTCCATATAGTCGCAGCCGCCAAGTCTGACACCTACGGGGTAATCCTCTCCCAGCTTTTCCCGTATTGCTTTTATAATTTCCACATGGAAGCGGACACGGTTTTCTATGCAGTCGCAGCCGTATTCATCATGCCTGTGGTTTACAAGGGGAGAATAAAACTGATTTAACAGGTAGCCGTGGGCAGAGTGAAGCTCCACGCCGTCATATCCGGCCTTTTTCGCTCTAACCGCAGCGTTGGCATAGGCTTGCACAAGGTAATGAATTTCGTCTCTGTCAAGGGCTTTTACCGGTTTGTCCCAACCCTCATCTGCACTTGAAGAAACAGGTATCATGCCCGTAATTTCCTGCACTGCTCTTCTGCCTGCGTGACTTAGCTGCGCAAAAACAAGGCTTCCGCTTTTCTTAATGCTTTCGGTGAGCCTGCTTAAACCCTCAATGCAGCCCTCATCATCTATGGCAAGCTGATTTGCAGTGGCCATGCCCTGCTTATCCACATAGCTGTGCTCGGTAATAACAAGCCCTATGTGCCCGCCGCCGCAGCGGTCGGTGTAAAATTTAATAAGCTTGTGGTTTACCTCTCCGTTCAGCGCCGATTTTGTAGCCATAGGCGGCATCACAAGGCGGTTAGTTGTTTGAAGCTTATTTATTTTAACGCAATCGCTCATTTTCATAAGAATTTCCTCCTGAGTTTTATACATTAAAAATAAATGATTTCCGCCGCTTTTTCAAGGGAAATTTTTAGCTTTTCAGCGCAGAATTACAGCAGATTTTACCTTATTTTGAAACGGAAGTCTGCTGTTTTTTACGGACACATTCCGAGGATTTTAAACCTCTACAGCGTAATTTTAAAACAGCTTCCGCCCTCCGGATTATCAAGGATTTGTATGCTTCCCTTATGCTTTTTTATAACGCTGTCTGCAATAGCCAGTCCCAGTCCCGATCCCCCCATTTCCCGTGAACGGGATTTATCAACTCCGAAAAACGGTTCAAAAATATGTTTTTTCATTTCCCGGGGAATTCCGATTCCTGTGTCGGAAATCTCAACTTCTGCGTGTGCTTCTCATAGTGTAATCCTCCTGAAAACATTTAAGTTTAATTTACAGGCCGGATTTTATCACAAAAGGTGTTAAATCTCCGTTAAGCAGCAGGTAAGCAACGGCAGGCACTTTTAATTTTGTAAAATATTTGCCCCGTATTTACTGCTATCGGGGTTGAAGCGAATTGTTTTCCTTATATTTTGATGCTATAATTACCCAAAGCTTTATTAAACGGACTATCGCAAAGGAGTGAAATTTATGTACGACTGTCTGAAAGGAAAATTCAAAGCCCGATTCAAAAGAGATGCAAAATGGATTTTTTCCGCTCCCGGACGCACCGAGCTTGGCGGAAACCACACCGACCATCAAAACGGCATAGTTCTTGCCGCTGCGGTCAATCTGGACAGCAAGGCAGCAGTTGCCCCCAACGGAGAAAATATTATTCGGGTTTTTTCGGAGACTTATCCCATGTGTGAGATTTCTCTTCCGCCGAAGCCTGCCTGCCGTCAGGAATTTGGCTCCACCTACGCCATAATAAAGGGTGTTGCCGCAGGTTTTTCACGGCTCGGCTGTCCGGTGCATGGCTTTGACGCTTATGTATGTTCAGACGTGCTGCCGGGAAGCGGACTTTCCTCATCCGCAGCTTTTGAGGTGCTTATGGGAGTGATTATAAATCACATGGGCGGCTTCGGTCTTTCTCCTGCCGAAATTGCCAAGATAGGCAAATATGCGGAAAATGTCTATTTCGGAAAACCCTGCGGGCTTATGGATCAGATGGCTTCTTCGGTTGGGAATATTATTGAAATAGACTTCAAAGACCCTGACAACCCCAGTATACAGGCTGTGGATTTTGATTTTTCATCCTGCGGACACGCTCTTTGCATTATAGACTCCGGCGCAAGCCACGCCGACCTTACCCACTGCTATGCCGCAGTACCGCAGGAGCTTAAAAGCATATGCCGCTTTTTCGGCAGGGATGTATTAAGAGATATTCCGGAAAAAGAGTTTTATGAAAATATTGTCCCGTTGCGAAAGGCGGCAGGAGACAGAGCCGTTTTGAGAGCGATTCATGTGTATGAAGAAAACAAACGGGCAGCAGCTGAGGCTGAAGCGCTGAAAATCGGAAATTTTGAGGAGTTTTTAAGGCTCGTTCAGCAATCCGGAGCTTCCTCATGGCAGCTTTTGCAGAATGTAATCCCCGAAGGCAGAACCGAAAAACAGGAAATGGCCTTTGCACTGGCGCTTGCAGAACACCTTTTAAACGGCAGAGGCGCCGTAAGGGTTCACGGCGGCGGCTTTGCGGGCACGGTTCAGGCCTTCGTCCCAAACGATATGCTTTCAAACTTCCGTGACGGAATCGAAAAAGTACTCGGTAAGGGCAGCTGTCATGTGCTTTATGTCCGGCCATTTGGCGGCGCACTGCTGGAGGAATGCTGAAAATTCTGTTTTGTGAAAAAATAAGACTTCTTATGTTTAACTGTAAATACTTAAATTTACGCTAATATACAATTTTATTATAAAATTCTCCGCCGGCTCTCTGCTGTTAAAAAGAGCCGGCGGAGAATTCATTTTTATCCTATGGTTTTCGCAAACATAAGATTACTGCATCTTCTCTTGATATCAAGTTTCAGGCAAAAACATTAAAACTGCAAATTCATAACTATGCCCTGTGAATAATCTCCGAAGTTTTCTCCGAAAAGATTTATCCCGCCTACATGCTTTGCATTTTCCTTTACTTCCAGAACAAGCGAAATATATGGGTTAGCTTCCAATCCCAAATCTGTTATTGAAATGTTCGGATTCACAAGGTTTCCGTCCAAATATCCGCCTTTTCGTCCAACGGAAAATGTTTTCAACAGTCCATACTGTGTCTGCCCGTTGGGCCACCACAGTGGGGTATATCTTCCTCGTCTCCCTCCAAAATCTCCGGGACTGCAGAACGTGGTTATCTCGTGTCCGTTAATAGACAAAGTAATATCTGAAGGCCAATCGTCCAAATACCCGGGCGCTTCTGAACACATCTCCATTGAAAAGGATATTTCCCGAAGGTTTGAAAGGCTGTTGCCGGTGTTTTGAAACCTGTATTCTATATATCCTTGTTGAAACCACAACAGCTGTGCTTTAGTACGATCCGCCGAATAGAAAGAGGCAGGATTATCAAACATATCTATCGCACCGTTAATACTTGCAAGCCCGCAGGTAGGCTGTACACTGAAACTAAAATAATTGCCAATCGGCATGTCAACAGATACAGTGTTATTAGCAGTATCCGGCAACGCTGTGTTTAAACGAAAAGACTGCATACTGCATATACAAATTCTTCTTGAGCCATGTATCCCAGGCTGAGTCTCTGTAATAACGAGTTTTGCATCCTCTAAATATTTTATATGAGCAGCCGTAGAGGAAACCGGAATATCCAGCGCATTTGCAATTTCCTGTATAGACATTGGAGTTGACTTGAGCAGATTCATTATCTTGAGCCTTACAGTGGAAGATAGAGCCTTACCTATTGAAGCGATATGTGAATGGTGCTCAGGATTACCCAAATTCAAAGTAATATCTCTTTCTCCAATTATTTTTATAGGTTTTTTGTGATTTACCATAATTCTTCCTCCAGATGTTCAAAGAACGATTTACTGCCAAGCTATCATTTACTGCATTATTTATGTAATAAAGTCGTCATTATGCACAAAACAGTATTTATTTTTAAACCTTAAATATAACTTTTGCCCATTTTTTCATTATTTGTTGCAAGCACTTTTAATTTCATTGACTTTATTTTCAAAAATGATATACTAAAAATATAAATTTATTACATACACATTGTAATAAAAAAATCAGAACTTTTCAAGTGAAAGGAGAAAAAATGAAAAAATTTTTGTTGTTCAAACGTGTTTCCGCACTGTTCCTTGCCGCTGTTGCCGCATTCAGTTTAGCAGCCTGCGGCGGAAACAGCACATTGCCTGACTCTTCAGAATCTGTGGAGGGAAAGACTACAATAAGATTTATAAACGGTTTCACCGGAGGTGATGGTCCGTTTATGACCAAAATTGTTGATGGCTTTAACCAGTCGCAGGACAAGTACTTTATTGAACAGCTGCAGGATGCAGATCATTACACAAAGTTCAAATCTGACGATTTTGATATGCTGATAATCCATGCCGACTGGATTTCAACTTACCACAAGGACGGTCTTCTCAGAGAAGTTTCCGATATTTATGAAAAAGCCGGAATATCCTTTGAAAACGATTTTCACCCTATCACTCAGACCTATGCAAAATATGACGACGGCGTTTTTGCTTTCCCCCTTGATCTTTATGCTAATACTTTCTACTACAACAAATCTCTCACCTCCACTCCTCCCGCAAATTATGAGGAGTTGAAAGACCTGAGAAACAAACTTGATTCTGATAAGACAAAAATTTATCCTCTTGCAATACCTCTTACCGGAGACCACCAGTGGGGCTGGATGCTGGCC
>JARHZW010000102.1 GCA_029264685.1 Candidatus Limivicinus sp. | reverse complement strand
AGTGAATATATGGAGATGTACCCAAGTGGTTGAAGGGTCCGCACTCGAAATGCGGTAGGCGCCTTTAAAGCGTGCGAGAGTTCGAATCTCTCCATCTCCGCCAGAGCCGGTAAGTCGTTTGACTTACCGGCTTTTTCCATGCTCACAGGGTCTGCCAGGCACTGACTGTCACAGGTGTCTGCGGCAGCACAAGCCCATTTTCCATGGCCTGTGCGGAGGAAATTTTAGAGCAGTAACCAAGGTAAGCGTATATGTTGAAGATTTGGCAGTAGATAAAGGACTACGGCTATGCTATATTGTAATCTAGAGAGGTGATATTATGCAATGTTGGATGATTTCCGCAAACGGCAAAATATATGACCATGCAGCAGCTTTTGAAAAATGGGGTTACATTGATTGGCGCCAGCATGCAAGATATAGCGTTGGTGATATTGTTTACATATACTGCACCAGACCTTATCAAAGAGTTATGTATAAGACGATGGTGTTAAAAGAGTCTATGGACATAACTGACATCGTTGATGACCGTGAGTTTTGGTATGTAGCCGATGAGTATGAAAAAGCAATCACCGGAAAATATGCACGGCTACAGTTACTGGAACAGGCTGACCACGAAAAATTATCTCTTGAAAATCTAAAAATGCATGGCTTAAAATCTGCACCCCAGGGTCCTTTGAAAGTAAAACCAGAGTTAGAAACATATATCAATCTGTATTTAAAAGATGATTATTCCGAGGGATTTTTCCCAGAGTCTGATTTACCAGGGGCTAGTTACGAAGGGGCTGTGTGCCAAGTGCCCGTCAACAAATACGAGAGAAGTTCGATTGCTCGAAAAAAATGCATTGAATTCCATGGTTTAAACTGTGGTATATGTGGTATGAGTTTTATGGAAGTGTATGGAGATATTGGTGCTGATTTTATCCATGTCCATCATATTGTACCACTCAACCAAATAGGAAGAGAATATCGAGTTGATTATAAAAAAGATCTCATTCCAGTATGCCCGAACTGTCATGCGATGCTCCATCGAACTGTGGATGGAAGAAATATCAGTATTGAGGAATTAAGAAAGATAGTTCGTAAAAACAGGAGTAAATAGCACAAAGTAGCTACCCTACGGAGTTATCATAATTCATCCCATTCCTATCGCCGGTAAGTCGTTTGACTTACCGGCTTTTTCCATGCTCACAGGGTCTGCCAGGCACTGACTGTCACAGGTGTCTGCGGCAGCACAAGCCCGTTTTCCATGGCCTGTGCGGAGGAAATTTTAGAGGAATAGTCCAGATGGGCATAGATGTTGGCGGTGGCAGCAAAGTCCGAATGACCAAGCCACTCCTGAATTTGCTTGAGCGTTCCGCCTTTGTTTTTTCGATATATGTATGTTTTCCGTCTTGCGTTTGTTGCCTTTTTCAGGAAGTCCAAATGCAACCAAATTCAATCTTGTTTTATTCTGAATAGGTCAGCACGGCATAATATTTGCCGTTCTTGATTTGAAGATGTAATGATACACCCTTTGTAAATTTTCAGGACAGCGCTTGTAACTGATGTGTTCATGGGAACACAGTCTATGTTTTCTCTCTATTGTGCGGTCATTTGATTTGCAGACCCGTCACGGAGCGAATCATCCTTGAAATTATTTTAAAATAGGCTATACTTAACATTAAGAATAAATACTTTATTCCGGTAATTATAATATTCTGTCTCATTGTGCAAAATTTGCAGATTCCATTATGGAGCATATACTGCTCAAATATATAAGAAAGAGAGTGGATATCATGAATGAAATGACAGAAATTTCCAAAGAAATTTCATTTGAAACTATTATTACCAACGCAATTCAAATTCCGGGAGTAAAAGTTGACAGAATCAAGTTTCTAAAATCCGCCTTTTTAAATGACGCTGTTAATATGGATTCCGTTATTGATATAGGCCCCATTGAAGCTGGTATTCCTCGTGAAATTTTATCCCGAATTGCGAACAAACTCATTTTGGATCGAACCGGTAAATCTTCCTTGATGTCTTTTGCTGCCGGTATTCCGGGTGGCTTTGCTATGGCAGCAACTATTCCTGCGGATGTTATGCAGTTTTTTGGGATGTCGCTGAGACTTGCACAAGAACTTTCCTACCTTTATGGTGCTTCTGATTTGTGGCAAAGTGGAGAAGTTGATGACGAGAAAGTGAGAAATCAGCTGATTCTGTACTGCGGAGTAATGTTTGGAGCCAGCGGAGCAGCTGCGGGTGTCCGAGTACTATCAGCTAAGATGGCTAAAACTACATTGAAAAAGCTGCCTCAAAAAGCTTTAACTAAAACATTTTGGTATCCGCTTATTAAACAAATCGGTAAAGCTATCGGAGTCAAAGTCACAAAATCAACAGTTGCACATGGAATATCGAAGGTAATTCCGGTCATTGGAGGAGCTATTTCCGGCGGCCTTAACTTTGCGTCAATGCTTCCTATGGCGAGGCGTTTGCAGGTAACGCTTGATGAGGCTTGCTTTGATTATTCAGAGGAAAATCTTGACGAGGACTTGTATAGCATTGAAAATATTAAAGTAAAGTTCTCGAAGAAGGTTACTTCGGATTCAAGGAAGATTGAAAACATCAAGAGTAAAATGTCCAACGGTGTAAAAAATATGGGAAGTAAATTTTCCGACCTGGTTCCTAAAAAGAAAAAATCTTGTAAAAATGATTCTGCGGTTAACGAAGCCACGGAAGATGTTTTCGAAAAAATCGAAAAACTTGCTAAGTTAAAAGAACTGGGAGCAATTACACAAGCAGAGTTTGATGCAAAAAAAGCAGAACTGCTTTCGAAAATATAAGTGGTAAAAACGCATCCTGAGTGTGACAGATTTTCTTTTTCCAGCGTATAAATCCTCTCTTTCCGTCATTCTACGGCAGAGAAAATGCCGTCGCAAGCTTTGATTTATATTCTTGATAGGCGGCTGTTTATTCGCTCTTATCGTCAAAACGGCGTCATCATCTTCGTTATCCCGGAGAGGCAAGCCTCCAAAAGCATACGCATTAAGTCCTGCAATTCCTCTTTGGAAAGACCGTCCCAATCGTCCGCAGACCTCCGTATTTATGGCTGTAAAGTAAGAGCAGCGGCGTGAGTATAATCATGCTTGCGGAACTCTTTGCAGTTTTACCTGCCGGCGTTCCTGCCGCATTCAAGCGGCACTGCTTTGCTCCTGCGGCCTGCTTGCGGCAGCCATCACGGCAAAACGGCATCCCGCAAAAGACCGTCATTCAATTTTAAAGGGCAATGTAATTTGCAAAAATAACTGCACTAAATTCATGTAAATACATCATTTCAACTTGAGATTCATAATTTTTCGTGTTACTATACTGTAGAACACCGATAAGCCGATACGGCGGATATGGTTTCTAATGCTCAGTTCCTGCGGGACAAAGCAGGCTGTTTTCAGCAAGGGCATCGTCAATTTGGATGAAGGGATAAGAAACTTCTTTTTAAAACTGTCATAAAAACAAGAAAATGCTTAGTTTTGCGGATATAAAAAACGAGGAATTCACCGCTTCTGTTATCGACATCGTAACGGAAGCGCTGTTTTATATTGCTATAGCATAAGTTCAGCTAAAGCGTCCGAAGATTGCCAATGAAGGCTGCAAAGCATATTTGGCTCTTCAGTGCTCCGTTTATCCGTGCTTGATATGGACTTCATTCTCATTGTAATGCAAAACAATCAGAACAGATTCGGAGATGTGCAGGGTCTGGTCCGGTAAGGAGATAAGAATATGACCACATTTACACCCAGCCTTTCAGAAAGAAAGCGTATTCTCAAGCTGGTTTGCAGCAAGCATCCCCAGTGGAAAATTCGGATGACTGTTTTTGTGATCCTTTTCGTTCTGGCGGCGGCAATCATAGTTGGCGTTGCCGCACTGCTGATTTGGCAGCATGCCATACCTGCGGCGGTTTTTGCATTTTCACTTACGGCCATATTACTGGCCAGTGTTCCTTTTTGCTTCGGTCTGGGCGTAAGGAATATTGCAAAATATAAATGCGGGCTGCCATATTCCGGCTTTGCCAACGGTACATTGCTTCTGAAGGATGAGGTGCTGGAGTACACATTCTGGCATGTGGGACGGGATGAGCCGGCGGCCTACAGCAGCAGGCGTGCTGTGTATCGTGAGGGCAGCAAGTTTGTTTACAGTATTCCCAAGGCGGAAATCACAGATCTGTCCATTGAGGACGGCGTTTGTATCATAAACGGAAAAGGCAGAACCCAGATGCCAAAGGGTGCGGAGGATGACGATGCGGTTCAGGCGTGCAGCGATTCTTTTGGATTCCTGCTGGCTTTTGAGCAAAGCGATGCGGCACAGAAAATAAAACAGTGGATGGGATGAGAGGGAAAATCTCCCGGTATCCGCATAGATAGTTTCGGAGATGTTCTATTTTTCCTATACACAGATGATTTAATAATTTACGATTTCGGGCACACGGAAGCGAATATTATTCCAAATGCAGCAGATGTAGAATGATACGCAGTAATTCAAATTTATTTTTAACAAAAAAACGCCGCAAAGCATGTGCTTTGCGGCGTAACTTTATTATATACCTTATTATAATATTGCAGGTAATAAATTACAGGTGCTTGTAGATCTGGCAGCGGTCCTGAACGGAAACGGAAATTCCCTTCTTGAAGAACTTGTCGATCTCTTCCTCACTGTAACCCAGATCGGCCAGAACATCCTTGGTATCGAAACCGAAGTCAACACCGTTTCTCCAGATCTTGAGAGGATTGTTCTTGGTTTTGGGGACGATGTTAGGCACACGAACCTGCAGGGGCTGACCGGGATTTTCGGGGTCTTCCCAACGGGTACTGGGGCTGGTGGTCAGGGAGTCACGGGCCTGATACTGCTCGTTGGTAAGCATATCCTGGAAGGTCATGACCTTGGAGCAGGGGATGCGGTTCTTGTTGAGCAGCTCCTCCATCTCGGTGGCGGTGTGCTCTGCGCAGAGCTTGAGCAGTCTTTCTTCGATCTGCTGGCCCTGAGGAGTTGCACGGTATGCAGCATAGCCGCACTGGGGGAATTCCTTGGTGCCGTAGGGCAGATCAAGCATGAGAGCAAGACGCTTAACGATAGCGGCGCCGGTGGAGATTATAAACAGGCTGCCTTCTTTGCAGCGGTAGTTACCGGTACCGGCAACCAGATCGGCGGCAATCCACAGAGAACGCTTCTCGGGATTGTGCTCCATAATATCCTGAAGCAGATACTGGCACAGAGTACGCAGACCGCACTCATACTGTGCAACGTCAAGGCTTTCGCCCTTGCCGGTGCGCTGTGCATTGACATAACCTGCCAGAGAAGAGGAGGCTGCGAAGAATGCGGTGTAGTAGTCAAGAACGTTGTCAGCAATGGGGAAGTAGGGCATATCGTCGCTGCCGTTGGAGTAGGCAATGCCGCTGAATGCCTGTGCAATGGGGTCATAGGAAGCACGCCCTATGTAGGACTCCAGACCGGTCTGACCGTATCCGGAAATGTGGCAGATGACCAGCTTGGGGTTAACTTCCCACAGAACTTCGTCGCTCATACCCCATGCTTCCCACTGTCCTCCCTTGGAGGATTCGATGAAAATATCGGTCTCCTTCAGCAGGCGCATAAATGCTTCACGGCCCAAAGGCTTGGTGACATTCAGAGTAATGTCACGCATATTGCGTCTGTGCGATTCACCCTGCCAGCCGGGCAGTCCGTTGCCGTGAGAGAAGTCGGGGTTTGCAGGATTCTCCATCTGGATAACATCTGCGCCCATATCGGCCAGAATTTCACCGGCAAAAGGGCCGGCGACAGAGATAGCACTCACAAGTACCTTTACACCGCTCAGCAAACCTGTCTGAGGGACTTCGTTTCTTTTCATAAGTTTAATAACTCCTTCCATTATGTACATTTTGTTTTTCTGTATATTTTTCACAAAACCTGTAAATTATTATAGGTTATTAGGAAATATATGTCAAGCAGGAAGATGAAATCCAGACAAAATTTATTTTGTGACTATTTTTTAGACTAAAACAAATTTTAGTCTTGACAGGAAAAAGATTGATGTTATTATATATCATATGAGCGGAAGCGACAATTTTGCTCGACAATTTTAAAGTTAAACTTTGCTTAATGTCAATATCAACATTAGAATTATTACGGATATTTGGAAATCAGACTTTCCTTTTGGGGAGCATTGTTTGGTTTCCAACTTGATTTATTATATAAATTTCACTGCTTCGGCAGTGTGGTTATTTTAAATTTACAAAATTTGCAAATCAGAAAGGACAGAATTAAAATGCAGAACGTAAAATTTGATTTCACCGACAAAGTTGTCGTTGTCTCCGGCGGTAGCCGTGGTATCGGCTTTGCAATAACCAAGATGTTCCTGGAAGCAGGAGCAAAGGTTTGCTTCCTGAGCCACTACGAGGAGACCGGTCAGGCTGCTCTCAAGAAGCTCCTTGAGATCAACCCCGACTACCCCGTTATGACCATGCACCCCAACCTCTGCGACTACAAAGAAGTCAAAGAGATGTTCTCCGCAGTTGAGGAGAAGTGGGGCAAGCTGGATATTCTGTGCAACAACGCAGGCGTTGACTGCGGCCTGTTCCTGCACAAGATGAAGAAGTCCGACTGGGACGATGTTATGAACACCAACCTGAACTCCATGTTCACCATGTGCAAGTACGGTGTTAAGTACATCGACAAGAAGAAGGGCGGCGCTATCGTCAATACCGCTTCCATCGCCGGTGTTCACGGTTCCGGTATGGGTCTGCCCTACCCTGTATCCAAGGCAGGCGTTATCGCTCTGACCAAGTCTCTGGGTGCTGAGCTTTCCGGCCTTAACATTCGTGTTAACGCTGTTGCTCCCGGTGTTATCGACACCGATATGGTTGCAAACCTGAACGAAGTAGGCCGCAAGGCAGTTGCAGGCGGTATTCCTCTCCGCCGCATGGGTAAGCCCGAGGAAATTGCATGTGCAGTTCTGTTCCTGGCTTCCGATGCCGCTTCCTACATCACCGGTCAGACTCTGGGTGTTGACGGCGCTTACCTGCCTCCCCGCACCTGATTTTAAAACAGAATTAAATAATTTTTACATAAAAAGACGGAACAGCTGCTGTTCCGTCTTTTTTCGTTCTGCATATCGTGGGGCAGAGATATAAAAATGCAGCCAAGGATTAAACCGCAGGCTGCAAAAATGCCATGTTTCAAATATAATCACGGCTGTTATTCAGCCTTGTTGTTTTTCTGAAACTCGATTTTTGCATAACAAACTGACATTCTGTTTTGTAATCCGGACTGTATAAAATTTGTATAATACTGTATTTATATAACAGATGCATGATAAAAGAAACAGATGCATGATAAAAGATCAAAAATCCAGAGGCTTTGCCGGTCACGGGCAGCGGACTCGGAAAGCGGCAGATATGTTTTTTCAAATACCGCAATATGTTTCAGGAAAACAGTAAAGGCAATTAAATTATGCATAAAAATACCCTCTAATGCAGGTTTCAGCCACATTAGAGGGTTATTTCAGTTTGTCCGCAGATGCGGAACCTTTTGAACAGATATGTACTTATTTAAGCAGGTACTTTGCCTTGAATTCCTCGGGAATGGTGTCAGGATCAACGCTCATGCTGATGATGAAGTTGATCTTCTCCTCAGCGGAGAACTTATCGAGCCAGTCGATGAATGCAGTCATAGCGTCAACGGATCTGTCGTTTACGAGCTTGTAATAGTTGTCTATAAAGAAATGGGTAATGTCATAGTTACCGGCGTGGACACCACAGATAAGACCCTTGAGAAATTCATAGCTACCAACGTCATAACTGCCGGCCTCAATAAGACGGGCTTTATAAGGTATATCGTAGGTAAGATTTCTTTCTTTTTCGATGCAGACAACGCTGCCGTTGTCTTCATTTACTGCCTGATGGACCAAATCAACAAGTCTCTTTGTCTTGCCGCTGCCTTTAAGTCCCATAATAATTTTAACCATGATAGACACTCTCCTTTGTGAGTTCTTTAAGAGTTTAAATATCTCTGACTGTAGATTACCATTTTTTTTGAAAAGGTGCAATAGGGGAGTTGTTAATTATTCAAAAAATTATTAGATAAAATTAAAAAAATGCCTGTCTCAGACTGCTAAAACGGGGAAAGACGCCATATTATTATTTACAGGTATAACACATCCGGACAGAAACATAAAAAAATATATTAAAATCGCAGCTGTAATTTTGACAAATGGGATGATGTGTCCTTGACGATATTATATATATATGATAACATTTTAGCAATCATTAGTACGGGCAAAACCCCATAGGGGATTAACATAAGAATTTGAAAAAAGAGGTGTATTGCTTGAAAGACCTTAAGCATCTGATCTATTTTGAGAATCTGCTCCAGGATGCTCAGAATGAACTGGTGACAAAGGCTGTGGAGGAAGGCAAGTATGCATTGGGGTATAACTGTTTTTACATACCCGAGGTACTGCTTAATCTCCCGGGCTGCTTCTCCAGTCGTTTGCGTGCGCCAAGGTGCAGCTCCAGCGATGTGGCCAACTACTACATGACCACAAGAAACTGTCCTTATGTGAGATCCATACTCGAAAGAGCCATTGAGGGTGGATATAACTATCTCAGCGCCCTTTTTGGAGCGGAGTCATGCGCCGCAATGGAACGCATGGAGGAGCATTTTGAACTGCTCCATCCGGTGAAAAATGACAAGTTCTTTGTCACAATCATGGACCCGCCTATGAGAGGCGACAAGACAAATCTGGATTATTATAAGGTAGAGCTTAAAAAGAACCTTATAGATCCGCTGAGAGAAAATCTGGGCGTGGATGTGTCCGAAGAGGCAATGAGGCAGGCTATTGCAGAGCACAATGAGCTTTGCAGAGTTGTCACGGAAATAGGCAACTTCAGAAAGCTTCCCAATCCTCCCATCACCGGTTACGAATTCCATGTGATTCAGCTTGTGACCGAGGTTTGCCCCCATTACCTTATCCTGCCCTACCTGAAGGAGACACTGGAAGAGCTGAAAACCAGAGAACCTGAACCGGAATTCCCCTTCAGGGCAAAGCTGGTGGTCGTGGGCTCTGAGGTGGACGATCCTGAGTTTACAAAACTTATCGAGACCTGCGGGGCAATGGTGGTTGCGGACAGATACTGCTTCGGCAGCTTCCCCGGCAGGGAACAGATCGAAATTCATCAGGGAGAGACGGCCTTTGAGGCCATATGCCGCCACTATCTGTACTGGAGCCAGTGTGCCCGCTTTATGGACGGCGAAAAGATAGACCAGCGCCACCGTGAAGTTGAGTATCTGGTGAAGGAATTCGGAGCAGACGGAGTTATTTTTGAAAATATGAAGTTCTGCGAATTCTGGAGCTACGAAAAGATTCTGGCTTCCCACATTTTCACCAACGAACTGCACATCCCGTGCTGCACCATTGAGAAGGAGTACGCTCTCGGCTCGGTGGGTCAGCTTCGTACCCGTTTCCAGGCCTTTATAGAGTCTCTGGAAATCAAGACCATTCAGGGAGGCGCATGAAATGAAGATTACCGACAAACTTATAGCTTCCATAGATAAAAAGCTTGAACGCTTTGACCCTCTGTGGCGTGCCGAGCACGGGCAGGGCGGACAGCGCTCCCGCTACTATGACAAGACGGGCATTGAAAAATACCGTGAGTGGCGTGGCGTTAAGGACACAATGTATGACTACAGCATATGGCTCAAGAACCTGGGTTCTATGGGTCTTATGGTGGCCAGAAATCCGGTAAGGGTGGTAAAGGGTATCTGGGAATACCGCTGGATGGGCTCTTATCTCGGAACCTTTATTTTTATAAACAGACTTTATGAAGGCTATCGTGGAGATGAACTGCGTGTTGCCCACATGGGTATGCACCAGATCGTTGCCAGCCTTACAAGGCTTATCGGCCGTGTACTGGCAAACGATAAGCGTCTGGGCGGCGGCCCTCTTTCCGACACTATAGTACCTATGGACGAAGTTATTCCGCCGCTGTTTATGAAGGGCTTTAAGGGCCTTACAGGTATTCCTCTCCAGCTGCTGCCTGAGTTCATTATCTGCGATATTGACCAGCAGCTTCCGCCCCATTACATAGATGTTGCCGAGTCCTTCGGCCTTGCAGCTGATGTTTGCTCCCGCTGCGCCGTTGAAACAGGCGTTGCCTTCGACGATGCCTTCCCCATATTCGGCAAGGCATTCCTTACCACAAATATGCCCTGCAACGCCAGTGAATGCACTTCCATGTTCCAGCGCCGCCGTGTAGATCTGCCGGATATGCCGCTGACCTTTGCAATGCAGCATAACACAAAGGAAGGCAACGAGTATTCCGTTCAGATCCTTAAAGACGCCATTGACTTTGTGGAAGAGCAGTACGGCGTTAAGTATGACTGGGATAACCTGTTTAAGTATGCAAAGGAGCTTAACGAGCAGAATACCATTGAGATGGAAAAATGGGAATTTTTCAAAACGCCCTATTCTCCTCTCTCCGGTATCAGCGAAACTATGTATAAGCTCTATGAGTGGGCAGCTGCCAACGGCACAGAGCACAGATTTACAAAGAATGACCGAAAAGTCATCAAAATTATGCGTAAATGCTATAAGGAAAAGTATCTGCCCTTCGGCGGCAAGACCCGCCACAGAGCTTTCATGTGGGGTCCCTCCGCTGTGTATTACACGGATATGCCCACATGGTGCCAGAACTGCTGGGGTATTACTCTTGTGCTTAACATGGACTCCACTATGGGTCACAACATGATAAGCACCGAGGATCCGGATCAGGCCATAAAGGACCTTGCCCGTATGTCTGAAAAGGCGGTTATGCGTCACCACGCCGTAGGCGGCTGGGAGAATGTAAACGCTCTCTGGGCATGGGCCAAGAGCTTTAACTGCGACATGATACTTTTCAACGACAATATAGCCTGCAAGGGTATGAACGGTGTCCACGCTGTTATGGAAGAGCAGGCCAGAGAGCTTGGCCTCCACTTCATCTTTATAGAGCATGACCTTGAGGACAACAGATCCTGCCCACGCCGAGACATGAGAAAGTGCGTCAACAACTACATGTCCATAGTTCTTAACGAAGAGCCTCTGGATCCCACTCTGGTGGACTTTGACGACTCAGAGGCATACTGAGAAAGGCGGAAGACTATATGAAAAAAGGATTAAAGCTTAGCTCCAAGGTTTTAAGCCGACTGCTGATTGCAGGGCTTATAGGCTTTGTCACCACCTTTACGGTGTATATGTTTAATCTGGAAAACAAGCTTATCTACTATGTGATAAGACCTTTCCTCAATAAGCATTATGACTCCCAGGTGAGAGACAGAAGAATAGTATAATAAAGCAACAATACGGTTAAAAGGAACGGCTTTGTCCGTTCCTTTTTTTATACAAAATTAAAAAACTGTTCTTAACTTAACGCAGTTAGAGTGCTATAATTGCTCTACAGAAATTTTTAAGGAGGCAACCATGGAATTTAAATATGACACTCAGCTTCTTATTGAAGGCAAAGATCTGGACGAGGATGTAATCAACGATTATTTCAGAGAGCATTTTAAAGGCGACTGCCTGCTTGCAATCGGTGACAGCGAGCTTATAAAAATCCATTTCCACACCAATGAGCCTTGGCAGGTTCTGGAATATTGTGCGTCTTTGGGAGAAATTTTTGATATAGTTGTGGAAGATATGGACAGGCAATCCAGAGGTCTTAAAGGATAAGCACTTTACATTACAGATTGCTGTATGCTATAATAAAGCAGTAATATATAAAAAGTGAGGTGAGCATAGTGGAATGCGGTGACAGTCACGGACGAAGTCGGCAATGGACGGAAAAACTCAAGACTGGATACCCTGAGAGCTTCGCTGTGCTTTCCGGGGCTTTGGGCGTTGTTTAATTTTACAATGCCCTGAACTGCTGTTTTTGAATTTTTTCGTCTGCGCCGTGATTTTTTCACGGCGCTTTTGCCTGCTCTCCGACTCCACCATTATTTTTAAGGGAGGTCAGGAAAATGAGGAAAAAAATTAAAGCGCAGGAGCCGGCGGCTCCTGTAAAAGAGAGAGTTATGCCTGAATACGGGGAGCAGATCATCTCGCTTATCCGCAGTAATTGCGCCCCTTTGGTGATGAAAGCCCGTCTGGAGGATTACCACGAGCAGGATATTGCGGAAATACTGGATTGTCTTGGTTTAAACGACAGAAAGAAGCTTTACAGAGTTCTGGATGCGGATATGCTTTCCGGAGTGCTTGAGCACTGCGACGAGGATGACGCAGGCGCTTACCTTAACGAAATCGATCTGGAAAAGGTGCCTAAAGTTGTAGAGTGTATGGAGACGGATTCGGCGGTTAAGGTTTTGAAACAGCTTAGCGCCGAAAAGCGATCTTATATAATGGAGCTGCTTGATTCAGAGGCCCGAAACAGTATATCGCTGGCATCTTCCTTTGCCGAGGACGAAATAGGCAGCATGATGACATCGAATTTTATTCTGATCCATCAGGGTCTGAGCGTTAAGGAGGCCATGAGCGCTCTTATTTCTCAGGCTGCCAGCAAGGATAATATATCCACTATTTTCGTTTCCGATAATGCGGGGGTTTATATCGGGGCTATAGATCTTAAAGACCTTATAACCGCAAGGCAGGGGGACAGCATGGAGGAGCTAATAATCAGCTCTTTCCCTTACGTCTATGCAAACGAAAGCGTGGATGACTGTCTGGAAAATCTGAAGGACTATTCGGAAAGCTCCGTTCCCGTATTGGATAACGGCAACAGAATTCTGGGGGTCATCACTTCCCAAAGCCTGATTGAGGCAACGGATGAAGCCCTGGGGGAGGACTACGCAATGCTGGCAGGTCTTACCGCTCAGGAGGATCTGGAGGAACCTCTGGGGCGCAGTCTTAAAAAGAGACTGCCATGGCTGCTTATTCTGCTGGGGCTTGGCCTTGTGGTTTCAAGCGTTGTGGGGATTTTTGAAAAGGTAGTCTCTCAGCTCACCATAATAATGGCTTTTCAGTCCCTTGTGCTTGATATGGCAGGTAATACGGGTACCCAGTCTCTGGCTGTGACGGTTCGTGTTCTCAGCTCCGAGGGTCTGAGCTTCAGGCAGAAGCTGGGCTTTTTGGGCAAGGAAATGAAGGTAGGTCTCTGCAACGGTGCCATTTTAGGCTCTATATCCGTTATACTGGTGGGGCTTTTTATCTTCTTCACCAAGGGGGAGAGCCTTGTGTTCGCCTTTTCCGTTTCCGGCTGTATAGGACTGTCCCTTCTGCTTGCCATGCTCTGCTCCAGTGCCGGCGGAACCCTTATCCCCATGCTGTTTAAGAAAATGGGCATAGACCCTGCGGTGGCATCAGGTCCGCTGATAACAACGGTAAACGACCTTGTGGCGGTTGTGTGCTACTACGGTCTGAGTTGGCTGTTCCTTTTGCAGATAATGCACTTTTGACATAAAAAAGCTGTACGGAATTCCGTACAGCTTTTTCTGTATCTTACCCGATTTAAGCAAGATTCAGACGCTTTTTTAGGTTAAAGAAGGTAACAAAGTAAAGGATGAAGCCCTCAATGGCCTTAAATGCCATTCCGGACAGCACAAGCCTTGTAAGCTCCGTGCATAGCCTTGTCTCATAATATGCTTCCTCAGCCGGAATGGTAAAGGAAATTACATATAATGAAAGAAGCTTGAAGATGAAGTTTATCCCTATAAAGGCCACAACGGACATAAGTATCTTTTTGTTTTTGAAGCCGTGACCGATAGACATGGCGGCATAGAAGTGCAGGCAGATAACAACAGCAGCGAGAAAACTGAAGCCCACAGCCTCCAGCAGAAATACAGGCAGAGTGCTGCCGTTAAAGCCGCTGAAAGAATAAAATTCCTCAAGAGTCTCACGGAAGGGCGGAAAGCTGTTGAATAAATAAGGAATATCAATGCGGAAAAGGTTGAAAACGGTAAGGTACAGGGAAAGTACCACCACAATTGCAGTCACGAAAAACCACACGAAGGAGACAATGAGCTTGGACCAGATTATTTCATGTGTGCTGACGGGCAAAGTCATGGTGAGATAGCCCTCTTCACACAGCACATTTTTATAAAACCGATTTATCATTACCACCAGTGCCACAACTATCAGAGCTACTATGCCTGTATAGATAGAGGCAAACAAAAGAGCCAGAAATATTCTGACAAAGCTTATATCGGTGTGCATAAAGAGGGGTAAGGACAGGCCTGCAAGCAGGGAGAGGACAAGCACTACGCACAAAATCGGAAGCATGGTGCGAAGAGTGGCTCTGAACTCATGCTTTATAAGTTTTCCTAACATTTGAATACCTCCCTGAAATATCCGTCAACACTGGTGCCGTGCTGCTCACGGATGTCGTCAACTGTGGTCATAAGCTGAATGTGACCGCCGTTTATAAATATCACGTCGTCCAGAATCTGCTCCACATCAGATATAAGGTGAGTGGAGATAATGACCGAAGCGGCGGGATTGTAGTTTTTGATGATAGTATCCAGAATATAGTCTCTGGTGGCGGGGTCAACGCCGCCTATAGGCTCGTCCAGCAGATAGAGGCCGGCCTCACGGCTCATCACCATAATGAGCTGTACCTTCTCGATAGTACCCTTGGACATCTGCTTGATTCTCTGCTTTTCGTCCAGACCAAGACGCTTCAGCATTTCCTGGGCTTTCGGCCTGTTGAAATCAGCATAGAAGTCTCCGAAAAAGTCCATCAGCTGCTTTACACTCATCCAAGGTGCAAGGCAGCGCTTGTCCGAAAGATAGGAAACTATGCGCTTGCTGTTTACTCCCGGTTTTTCCCCGTTTATCAGTATTTCTCCTGATGTGGGGGTCAAAAGTCCGTTGGCAAGCTTGATAAGGGTGGTTTTTCCGCTGCCGTTTGGTCCAAGCAGACCTATAACCCGCCCCGATTCAATCTGAAGATTGATGTTG
>JARHZW010000087.1 GCA_029264685.1 Candidatus Limivicinus sp. | reverse complement strand
CACCGTTAGAGCTAAATCACAACATAAGAGCATTGATATGTCGTAATTTTTATTTTCCCAATGCTTTTTATAGTAGACTTTAGGCTCAACACTATGTTATTATATATTATAAGAAATATGAAAGGGTGCATTTTATGGAATTGACAGCTGCTGCACTGTGGCTGAACACTGTTTTTGCCGGCTTTGACCAGAGCGTCACTGCCGCAATACACAAGCTTTATGAGCTTATGGGCGGATTTCTCACGCCTGTTATGGAGTTTATTTCACTTCTGGGCAAGGGTGGAATCGCTCTTATTATTCTTTCTTTGGTTCTGATGTTTTTCAAACCTACACGCCGTTTCGGCACAGCCATGGCCTTAGGCCTTGCTATCGGCGCTCTTGTGACCAATCTGGCGGTAAAGCCCCTTGTGGCAAGACCACGGCCTTATGCCGACCCGCAGGGATTTTTCTATCCTCTTTGGCAGCTCATGGGCGCACACACCGAAAGTGACATGAGCTTTCCCTCCGGTCACACCACCGCAGCTTTCGCCTCTATGATACCGCTGTTTATTCTCGGAAACAAGAAAACCAGCTGGCTGGCTCTGGTGTTTGCCTTTTTGATGGGTGTTTCACGAATTTATCTTGTAGTTCATTTTCCCTCAGACGTTCTGGGTGGGCTGATTGTCGGTACAGTGGCAGGAATTCTGGCTGTACTGATTGCCAAGAAAATACCTGAAAAATGGTATGAAATGGATTTCCTCAAACAGAAGGAGGGCAAGCATCTTTGTTCGGATTCGGAAAAATAAAATTTAAAGGCGTCGATAAGAAAAAAATCAGTGATGAGGAACATATAGCTGATTTTAATTCGGCCGAAAAAATCGGCAGAGTAAGCCTTGGAAAACTGGCTTTTTACTACCGTGATCTGGGGGTAAAATACTATGTTCCTTATGAGTATATAGACAGAGCTTTTACCAGAATAAGTGAATGTCAGCCTGATGACAGCCCCGCTTATTACTATTACCGTCTGATCCTTGTTCACGGCGAAAAAGAATTTGCAAACCTTATATTTAACGAAGAAAAGGACGTGGATAAAATCCACGCCCGTTTAAAGGAGATTCGTCCGGAAATTCAGTTCGGTTACGTTCCTCCCGCTGACGGCAAACGCAGACATTTTTGCTGATTCTTCCTGCCGTAGTCAAAAATCCCGTTTCTAACGAAACGGGATTTTTAATTTATCGCAATTGGGATTATCAATATATTTCGTCTGTTATTCCCTTTGCCTGAAGCCTGTTTTCAATTCCGGTTTTAACCACTGTATAAATAACAGACATGGTAGGAACAGCCACAAGCATACCGAGAATTCCGAATGCGCTTCCGCCTACCGTAACCGCAAGGAGAACAAACAGGGCAGGAAGGCCTACAGACTTACCCACGACTTTGGGATAAATAAGGTTGCCCTCAAACTGCTGTAACACAAGAATAAACACCACAAACCAAACTGCCAGCATAGGACTGTCCAGCGCAATCAAAAGGACTCCTACAATAGTGGCTATCCATGCTCCGAAAATAGGAATAAGAGACATGAACCCTACGAGTACAGAAATTACCGGCGCATAAGGCATTTTCAGAATTACCATGCCGAGAAAGCACAGCGATCCAAGGATAACCGCTTCTGTACACTGACCGGTCACAAAGCTGGTAAAGCTTCTGTTGACCAAAGAGCAGAACGAGAAAATGGAGTTTGCTCTCCGTGGTCTGAACATGGCGGCAAGAAATTTTTTAGACCAGATGCCGAAATGCTCTTTTTGTGCCAAAATGTAAACAGCAAAGACGATAGAAATAAAGAACTTGGCAACCGATGAGACAATATTGGTAGTAAAGCCTATTGTAGAGCTCAAAAATCCAGGGCCGTGCTTTGTGGCAAAATTCGTTACTTTTCTTACTATTTCGTCTGCGTCAAGATCTATTTCCGGGAACGCAACCGCATACTTTGCCAGTGTATCCGAAATTTCATTCCACTGCTTTTCAATTTTTTCTGAATATTCCGGAAGCTTATCTACAAAAGACATAACTGTTTTTGAAATTTCCGGCACAACAATAAATATAACCGCAAAAATTACTCCGAAAATAACAAGCAGACTTAACACTATGCAGACCGGGCGCATTAGCTTTGCATGTAAAGCCTTACCTCTTTTCTTAGGCTCCAGTTTTTTCCATAGCTTTTCAAGCGGACGCAAAACGATATTCATCAAAAAAGCCACCACAAGCCCCATAAACAAAGGGCTTAATATGGTCATAACCCTTTTGATAAACCCAAGCACCATACCTGCATTTGAGATCAGCCAAGCAAAAAGTATCACAAGCACCGCAAGGGATAAGATCATCTTAAATGTTTTTTTGTCAAGTTTCAATTAGTTTTCACCTCATGTAAAAATAGCCGTTACTTTTTAAGGCGCTCTGCCAATTTCTCATCGGCTTCTGCGAATATCGTTTTATAATCGGTATAGATTACCTTCCCCGGCATAGCGCCTGAAGGTTTTCTTACATATTTTACCATAGTGTAGTCAACCGGTGTTTTGCCGCCTTCTCTGCCCTGTGAATAATAGACTGCAAGAGATGCTGCCTGCAGCAAAGTATTTTCCGGTGGTTCAAGCCCTTCGCAGGAGATAATAACATGGCTTCCGTGAACCCGCTGCGTATGGAGCCATATATCCGTTCGCCTTGCAAGCTTGGTTGTCAGTTCATCATTTTGGGCATTGCTCCTGCCAACAAGTATTTCAAAGTTATCGTCGGATACAAATCGCATCGGAGCCTGCTTCCTGGCTTTTTCAGGTCTGGAGTTTTTCTTTTTTCTCAGATAGCCTGTAACCGTAAGCTCCTGACGGATATCCAAAATATCCCTTTCATTTTCAGCCCGCTCAAGTTCCTCCATAACACTGTTCAAATAATCGAGCTGAGCTTCCCCCTGAACTACAAGCACATTCAAATGCTCTTTTGCGCCTTTAAGCTTGTTATACTGCTTGAACAGAGCCGCCGAATTCTGCTGCGGTGTTTTCAAAGGGTCAAGCTCAATGCTTATCTCGGGGCAGTCTGCCTCATAATAGTCCTCGCAGTGCAAAACCCTGTCTCCCTTTTTCAGCTTGTATATATTGGCGGTAACAAGCTCCGCCTTTTTTCTTATCTCCTCCATGTTCTCCGTCTGCTGTAATTCCTGCTTTTGGGCTGCCAGTTTCCTGATAAGCCTTTCACGGGCAATCTTAACTGCGTGCTGGAGCTCATGACTGCGTCTGCGCTGCTGTTCGGCTTTATCCCGTTTGGAATAAAACCCGTCAAGAAGAGAAGAAAAATCCTCATAGGCAATACAGCTGCTGCCTTCACCGTACTGCTTTATGGGCATAAAACTGTAATCCAATGGTTTATCATCCCTTATGAGCATATTGGGGCTGAATATTCCTCCTGCCACAGTATCTTTAAGGGCTTTCAAATAGGACGGCAGAACTCCATAGTCTCCCCCCGCCCGATAGCTGAGTTCCCTGCATATCAGAGGCGAGAGGCCTGCAAAACGATTTAGGAGCCATTTGTCTGCGGCAGTCGTTTTGTCGGCATTGCTGCATTCGCCGTCAATTTCTTCAGGGCTCATATCGAAGAAATTACGTTTATCCTGTTTGGGCGGAAATCTGTATATCATACCGGGCAGCATACTTCTGCCGTTCTCACCTGCACAGTCCGCTCTTCTCATGCAGTCAATGATGCGTCCGTCCTGACCCACCAGTATTACATTTGAGCTTCTGCCCATCATCTCGCAAACAAGCTTTTTTCCGGAATTTATTCCAAGCTCATCGTGAGTATCCAGCTCCAGAACAATCATTCTTTCCATTTCCGGCTGAGTAACGGAAATGATTTTTGCTCCAACAAGGTGCTTTCGCATAAGCATACAGAACATAGGCGGTTCTGCGGGATTTTCAAGATTATTTTCCGTAAGGTGTATTCTGGCTCCTCCCGAACTGCCGCACACCAAAAGACGGCGGTTTTTTCCTTTGGAACGGAGCGAAATTAAAAGTATATCTTTTTCCGGCTGCTGAATTTTGTCTATCCGTCCGCCCTCCAGCTTGTCGTTCAGCTCGGACACAAGACCGGAGATTGTTATTGCGTCAAGAGGCATGGTTTTTTACTCCTCCATTATAAGAGAAAATAGTTCGTTTATTCTCTCCCTCTTTCCCTGCAAATACAGCCAGCCGAACAGCGCCTCCAGTCCCGTTGCGGCGTGGTACTCACCCACATCCGCATTTTGGGGAACAGAATTAACTCTGGCATTTCTTCCACGCTTATATAAGCTCATCTCGTCTCCGTTCAAAGAAGGCAGAATTTTCTGTATTGCTTTCGCCTGAGCCGGAGCATTTACATATGACACGGTAAGTTTGTGCAGCTCACGCACAGCCGAGTGACCCTGTGTGCACAGCATAGTTCTTGTCAAAAGCTCATAGACCCCGTCACCAACATGGGCAAGGCCAAGGATGCTTATCTGGTTTACTTCCTGTAAGGACATTTCGGGAGAAAAATAATTCATTATATTTATACCATAGTTTCTGTAAATTTGTTTTAACATTTTATGACAAAAGGGCGCAATGCGCCCTTTTTTTACTCATAATCCGAGTCTTCACTCATTTCAGCTGCAAGAGACATGTCATCTTCGCTTAAAAGCCCCAGCTGCATCTGAATATCCTGCCATCCTGCTCTGTCAACCAAAACCTGTCTGGGTTTTGCCCCCTCGTAGGGTCCGACAATTCCCAGTTCCTCCATCTGGTCCACAATTCTTGCAGCTCTTGAATATCCAAGCTTGACACGGCGCTGCAGCATGGAAACAGAACAGGAGCCTGTCTCAAGAATCACTTCAACAGCGTGAGGAAGCATTTCGTCATATTCCGAAAATGCGTCGCTTTCTCCGGAAGAGCTGCCTGCGCTGTCCGAATTTTTATCCTCTGCCGCTTTATTCATGAACTCTTCGATTTCGTCATTCTGTGAGCTTTGGGGGCTTCCGGCTTTTATAAAATCAATTACCTCTTCCCTCTCCTCGTCAGAAACGAAGGCACCTTGAATTCTTACCGGCTTTCCGCATCCCACAGGGGCAAAGAGCATATCGCCCATGCCTATCAGCTTTTCGGCTCCTGTCTGGTCAAGAATAATGCGGCTTTCCATAGCGGACGACACTGCAAAGGCAATTCTCGAGGGAATATTTGCCTTCATAAGGCCGGTGATAACATCTGCTGAAGGACGCTGAGTGGCAATTACAAGGTGCATACCTGCCGCACGCCCCATCTGGGCCACTCGGCAAATACTCTCTTCCACATCTTTAGAAGCCGCCATCATTAGGTCTGCAAGCTCATCTATAACTATAACCACTCTTGGCATGGTCTCTTCGCCATTTTCCGCACAGTGTTTATTATAATTTGTAAGGTCACGAACTCCGGCTTCGGAGAAAAGTCTGTAACGCTTCAGCATTTCCACAACTGACCATTGCAGCGCACCGGCGGCTTTTTTAGGATCAGTAACAACAGGCACAAGAAGATGGGGAATTCCGTTGTAAATTCCAAGCTCCACCATTTTAGGGTCTATCATTATAAGCTTCACTTCATCCGGCTTTGCCTTATACAGCAGTGACAGAATAAGAGAGTTCATACAGACTGATTTACCTGAGCCGGTAGTACCTGCAATAAGCATATGAGGCAGCTTTGCAATATTTCCTATAATGCACTCGCCGCTTATGTCCTTGCCTATGGCAAAGCTAAGCTTTGATTTCGCATTCTGGAATTTCCCCGAATCAATAACATCTCTGAGAAAAACAGTGCTGATTATTTTGTTCGGCACTTCAATTCCCACGGTGGAAATTTTATCGGGAATAGGCGCAATACGCACATTTATAACTCCAAGTGCCAGTGCCAGATCGCCTGCTAAATTGGTGATTTTGGAAAGCTTTACACCCTGATCCAGCTCCACATCGTATCTTGTAACCGTTGGACCTCTGGTAACGCCTACAATGGCAGCGCTGATTCCGAAGCTGCGTATTGCACCCTCCAGACGGTCACGGTTCACCATAATTTCTTCTCTTGCATCAACGGCTCCTGCCGCAGAGCTTTTCAAGAGGTCAACTGGCGGGAATTTATAACCGTCACTTGCGGGCGCAGCTGCAATCTCCGAGGCAATATTTCTGGCTTCGGCCTGAACCTCAGCCCGCATGGTCTTTTTAGATTTGGGCGGGTCGGAAATCTCGGCGCTCATGGTTATGGGTTTAAGTTTATCGCCGTCAGTATCGGGTATATCCCGCAAGCCTGCGGTTGGAAATGATCTGAAGCCCTGTTCAAGCTCCGTACCGGAAAGCTCATCAGCCTCATCCATCGTCGGAAATGGCGTTTTTTCGTTTTTGGCTTCTTTTTTGTTCTTCTTTTTTGTTTTTTTATTGTTTTCCTGAAGAATCTCGTCAAATGTATCCTTAAATTCCAGATCATTAAAGCCAAGGTTCTCCTCTTCGTCTCCCAAAGGAATATCCATCATAACATCGGCTTTAGTAAAGCGTTGTATTTTAGGCATATCATCAGCTTTGGAAATTCTCTGTTTTTTGGGTTCTTCCTCTGTTTTTCTACGGCGTTTCTTTTCGGGCTTCTCTGCCGGCGGTTGAATATCTGCCACATCAAAAACAGGCTCCTGATTGACTTTTGATTCTCTGTTTTCCTTTTCACGGCGCATCATACCACTGAAAAGACCTGACAGGTTTCCTCTGAGCGCTATTATGAGCAGAAGGAAAAATATAACGCCGAGGATAGGAACTGCACCATAGATACTGAATGCCATGTCCATACCCACACCCACAAGTCCGCCGAGAACTCCGCCTGAGCTCATCTCCTGTCCGGATGAAAACAGATCCACCACGGCAGCCTGAAACTCAAAATTTTCACGCATTGAGTCATAAAAGAACAGGTTGGCTAAAGCGCCGAACACTATAGGCAGCAGCAGCGCCGCACTAACTCTTAGCGCTACGGGCTTGTCCTTCTGGCCGAACAGCAGTACCGCTGCCACTATAAATACAGGCACAGCCAGATAATATCCCCAGCCCACAAGTCCCTTGAACAGGTCAGCAATAAAGGCTATAACAGCCCCGTCGGTATTGAAAAAACTTATTCCTACAAAAGCAGTCAGAAGCAGAAGGACTACCCCGCCGATTTCCCGACTGTGGGTAGGCGCCGGAGGCTCCGGCTGAACAACCTGCGTCTTTCTTCCGCTGCCGGATTTTGCAGAAGTATTTTTATTTTTAGTTGATGTTTTGCTCTGTGCCATTTAAAGAATCCTTTCCAGGTTCAGAATATCAGTGTGAGTATAATAGCCAGTACTCCCATAACCCAGCAGTAATAGGCAAAGGTTCCAAGCTTTCCTTTTTGTGCCAGATAGCGCACAACAAGAATAGCCACGATTGAAGCAAGCATGGAAACCAGCATACCTACAAAGCCGGCAGGCAAAATACTTGTGTCAAATCCCATCTTTATTGCATCCACAAGATTGAGAATATTCATGCCGAGCAGGACGGGTACAGAGAGCAGGAATGAAAATCTGACCGCAAATGTTCTCTTTAATCCTGTTGCAATACCGGCAGTAATTGTAGTTGCCGGTCTTGAAAGTCCTGGTACCGCTGAGGCAAACTGGCATAGACCTATGATGATTGCGTCAAGAAAGGTCATGCTTCCCAGTCCTTTATTGCCCTCCTTCATCTTGTCCGACACAAAGAGCATACAGCCTGTAAGTATAATAGAGACAGCTATAAAAATGCTGTTGAAATAAAGAACAGCCAGTTTTTTTCTAATTGGCAGTATAAAGAACAAGGGAATACTGGCTGCAAGAATCATAAAAAACATTCTGGCGGCAGGATAGCGTTCCCTATGTACTCCGGCCATGGGTCCTATATTCATAAGTCCCAAAATTTCAACTGCCATGTTTTTTATATCCTGCCAGTACAGCAGGATCAGCGCCAGAAGGCTCCCTATATTCAAAAGTACGCTGAAAAACATATAACCGCCGTCAGCGGCGTTAACATCAAAAAGGTTTGTCATTATTGAAAGATGTCCGGAGCTGGAAATGGGCAAAAATTCTGTCAAGCCCTGAATAATGCCCAGAAAAATAGCGTTCCATATGGTCATCGGCATATACCCCCACACTAATCGTAACTTGCATTCTAACATACTTTTATTTCAATTACAAGTCCGACAAAGTTCTGTCTTATTTTTCATTGATCTTTTATATACGGCAGCAGCCGCACCGGTATATATTTCCGGCACGGCTGTAAAAATACTTTTCAATAACTCAAAGACAGTTTTCTGCCTGTTTATGCAAAAAATCAAGGGCATCCGAAAGCGTGCCTATCTGGTCAATCAATCCGCTGTCAACCGCCTCCTGTCCGTAAATAACGCTTCCCACATCGTTAGCCAGTTCATCCGTAGCAGTCATAAGCTTGAGAAAATTTTTTCGACTAATTTGGGAATGTTCCGTCACAAAGCCTACTATCCGCTCCTGAATTCTGGAAAAATAATTATAGGTCTGCGGAACGCCTATAACCACGCCGTTAATTCTTACAGGGTGAATGGTCATAGCCGCCGAGGGGGCAATCATGCTTCGCTTTGCCGCCACTGCAAGGGGAACCCCTATGGAATGGCCTCCGCCCAGCACCAGCGACACGGTAGGCTTCTTCATTCCGGCAATAAGCTCTGCTATTGCAAGTCCTGCCTCCACATCTCCTCCCATAGTGTTCAGCAATATGAGAAGTCCGTCAATTTCCGGACTTTCTTCTACGGCAGCTATAAGGGGCAGAACGTGTTCATATTTTGTGGATTTGGCGTCATCGGGTAAAATCTGATGTCCCTCTATTTGTCCTACTATGGTTAGGCACTGTATAGTCCCTTTTTGGCTTACGCCCAGTTCTTTAACTTCTTCCACACTATCACCTCAGAATTATTTTAACCCTTTGAGCCATGAAAAAAACCGGCGCATAAATGCGCCGGCTGAAATTTTTATTTATCCTGATATGCGGCAAGAACGCCTTTATAAGTCATGTAGCAGTCAAATTTTGAGACTACCTCAAAAGGAGCGTGCATACTGAGGACAGGAACACCTGCATCAATGGTGTCAATGTTGCGGTTTGCCATATACTGAGCAATGGTGCCGCCGCCACCCTGATCCACCTTGCCGAGTTCTGCCATCTGCCACACAACACCGTTTGCCTCAAACAGACGGCGCAGGTAGGCAACGATTTCTGCGGATGCATCGCTTGTGCCTGATTTACCACGGGCACCGGTGAATTTGCAGATACCCATACCGTAGTTTACCTTGGACTCGCTGCGTTTTTCGGAAACTTCGGGATAGAGGGGATCATAAGCATTGCAGACATCTGCAGAGAGGCAGAAGCTGTTTTCAAAGCAGCGGCGGAGAGCCACACCCTGAGTCTCGCAAAGATCCTCCATAAAGCATTCAAATGCAGTGCTCTGCATACCGGAAACACCCATGGAACCGATCTCTTCCTTATCGGCAAGAATGCACACGCAGGTCTTTTCAGGATTTTCTGTATCAAAGATAGCCTTCAGCTCTGCATATGCACACACCCTGTCATCGTGACCGTAACCGCCGATAAGTGAACGGTCAAGGCCGATTTCGCATACATCAAATCCGGGAACTGCGGTAAGCTCTGCGGAAAGGAAATCCTCCTCGGTAATTCCGTACATATCGTTGAGAATACTCATTACAGCAAGCTTAACTCTGTCCTTGCCCTCATCGGCATAAGGCGTGGAGCCTATAAGGATGTTAAGGCCTTCACCTGTAATACCCTCTGCCATAGTCTTTTTCATCTGGTCTGCTGCAAGGTGGGGCAGCAGGTCGGTAATAACGAACTTGGGTTCGCCGGGTTCACGGCCGATAGAAACATTCACTGTCTCCCCGTTTTTAAGAGCCACAACACCATGAAGCTCCAGAGGAATGGTAACCCACTGGTACTTCTTTATTCCGCCGTAGTAATGAGTCTTGAAGTAGCACATCTCGTCGGACTCGTACATGGTTATCTGCTTTAAGTCAATGCGGGGTGCATCCACATGAGCGCCGGCAATAACGGCACCCTCTTTAAGGGATTTTTTACCAATAACTGCCAGCATAAGGGCTTTGCCGCGGTTGTTCTTGTAAATCTTCATACCGGGCTTTAACTCCATACCGGGCACATACTCCACAAAGCCAAGGCTCTCAGCCTCAGTTATGGCGTTTGCAACAGCTTCACGCTCCGTGCGGGAATTGTTCAAAAACTCCATGTAGCTTCTGCTGTACTCCTCCACAGCCAGACGCTCTTTGGTATCTATAAGGTCGTAGCCGTTTTTCTGTTCGTAGAACAGTTTTTCTCTCAGGTTATTTTTTTCTTCCATTATTATTTGCCTCCTCAATCAGTTTTTTAAAATTGTATATGAAATCTTCTTTGGAACTGTCATTTTGAATGGTATAATCACAGTTTTCTTCAAAGTAGCTCATAGGCTTTTGTGCTTTGACACGCATTTGGGCGTATTCTCTGCTTATGTTGTCTCTTGCCATAATACGGGAAACCCTTGTCTCTTCCGAAGCGGTAACGCCTACCGTAAAGCTGCACACTTCCGAAATACCGCTGCTTATAAGCTCTATTGCATCAATTACAGCTGTGCTCCCACCCGACATTGCGTGAGCTCTGAGAAGCTTTTTGACTTCAAGGGTCACATACCTGTGAGTGATTACATTCAGTTCCCTCAATGCCTCTTCATCTGAAAACACAATGGCTCCCAAGGCTTTTCTGTCAAACACACCGTCTTTAAACGCCTCCGGAAAGCGGCTTTCTATCTCGTTGAGCATTTCACGGCTGTTTAAGAGAAGCCGGTGGTAAACTGCGTCACAGTCTATGACCAGCGCCCCTTGCTCTTTAAGTACATCCAGTCCGGTTGTTTTACCGCAGCCTGTGCCGCCCGTAATGCCCACAATAAGCATTTCTTCGCATAGGGCATCTGCAATCTCTTCTTCCGAGAGAGCTCCCTGCCTGAGTATTTTATATGGCGTCCGGCTCATGTCTATAAGGGTGGACTCTTTTCCGATGGAGCAGCTGCCGCCGTCTACTATTCCGTCTATTTTTCCGCTGAAATACTCTTTGACCTTATCTGCGGTTTTGGGGCTTTCTTCTCCGGAAGGATTGGCGGACGGAGCCGCAAAAGGAAGGCCCGAAAGCTTTAAAAGCTCCAGAGTTTTTTCGTGGTCAGGGCAGCGGAGGCCTACTGTTTCGCCGCCCGCTCTGACGATTTCCGGAACTATGTCCTTTGAATTCAAAACTATTGTAAGCGGCCCCGGCCAGAAGCGCTTTGCAAGAGCTTTTGCCGCCGACGGTACAGGCCGGCAGTATTTTTCCATCTCCTCCGGAGATGGGATCATGAGAGACAGGGGCTTTACCGGCGGTCTGCCTTTAACCTCGTATATATCTTTCACTGCCTGCTCGTCCAGTCCGTTCCCGGCAAGGCCGTAAACCGTCTCGGTAGGCACTGCAACCAGAGCACCTTTTTTTATAAGCTCTGCCGCAGCGGAAAGATCATCTTTAAATATCTCTGTTTTCACTGTTCTTCTCCCTGATTTGCAAGCTTTTCCGCCTGAGCCGCCGTAACAAGAGCATCGATCAATGGGTCAAGATCTCCGTTTATTATTCCGGAAATATTGAAGTTTTTATTGTCTCCGCTCAGGCGATGATCGGTTACACGGTTCTGCGGGAAATTATAAGTTCTTATTCTCTCGCTTCTGTCACCCGAGCCTATCTGGCTTTTCCTCTCTGCGGCAACAGCGGCGTTCTGCTTTCTCTGTTCTTCCTCATAAAGCTTTGACCGCAGGATCTGCATGGCCCTGTCTTTGTTTTTATACTGGCTTCGCTCATCCTGACACTCCACCACAAGGCCGGTAGGCAGATGGGTTATTCTGATTGCGCTTTCGGTTTTATTGACATGCTGTCCGCCTGCTCCGGACGAACGGTAGGTATCTATCTTCAAATCGCTCATGTTAAGCTCAAACTCAACTTCCTCGATCTGAGGCAGCACCGCAACGGTTGCCGCAGAGGTGTGGATACGCCCTCCGGACTCAGTAACCGGAACACGCTGGACTCTGTGGCCTCCGGCTTCAAATTTAAGCCTTGACCATGCCCCCTGCCCCTCTACCACAAAGCTTATTTCCTTAATTCCGCCAAGCTCCGTGTCGTTAACGTTTACAACGTCGATTTTCCAGCCCTTGCGTTCTGCATACATGGAATACATTCTGTACAGGTCGTAAGCGAAAAGCATACCTTCTTCTCCGCCTACACCTCCGCGAATTTCCATAATTACATTTTTTTCGTCGTTAGGGTCTTTAGGCAGAAGGAGAATCTTGATTTCTTCTTCAAGCCTTTCCTTTTCGTTTTTAGCCGCCTTGTATTCTTCCTGTGCCAGCTCTCTCATCTCAGGATCGTCCATAAGCGCCACAGCCTCGTCCATATCCTTTGAGGCCTTTTCGTATGCACAGTAGGCCTCCACTACAGGCGCAAGCTCACGGCTCTCCCTATCCAGCTTTGCATACAGTGTCGGTTCGGAATAAGTCTCCGGCATTTCCATTCTGCGGCAAATCTCTTCATATTGATTTTTCAGAAGTTTAAGCCTTTCAAACATCTGCATTCTCCGTTTGTAAATTTTCTCTGATTGATCATTTTACCATATTATTTTAAGTCTGTAAACCAATCATTTTATAATAACAGGGCTTTGGCGGTAATCCTCACCGCTTCTTCTCTCGCCCGTCGCCTTACGCCCCAACACATAGAAATCGTGAGCTGCTGCGCCGATGTCAAAAACTGCCTGACACTCGCTGCTCATAGCTTTTACTGAGGCAGGCTTTGTTATTATCGGCAAACTGCCTTTTTTATCTGCGGCTTTTATAATTTCGCAGCCTGCGGCATCTGCCGCCAAAACTCTTGCATAGGGCGGTATGCCCTCATTCATGCCTTTTTTTACGCCAAGACAGGCATTTAGGCACATACGCCTGATTCTCGAAAGAGCATAGCGCTTCGTCTTGGCAGCCGATATTACTCCGTCAAGTCCCCCTTCTTCTCTAACTGCTTTGTACAGCCGCCTGCCTGCACCGTCTCCCCCGTCGGGGATATTTTCAAAATACTCTTCATCAAACATTCTGAGCCTTGAAAGCATTGCAATTTCCAAAAGGCTTCTGTCCGTTAATTCTCTGCCCTGCTCCCGCTCTCTCTTATATACTTTTTCTGCTTCGTCAGGAATAAACCCGCCCATACTTTTTCCCGCTTTCAGCAAATTTCTAAGCTCTGTGGCAGACTTGGGTCCTCTGCCGTCCCATTCTTTATCATGTCCTGAGCCGAACCGCTGCACTGTCATGGGAATAAGTGGCAGTTCAAGCTCATATATTGCTTTCAGGTATTCTACGGCCAGAATATTGTTTGGAAGCTCAAGCTGCCTTGCAAGCTCTCCCAGCTCCTTTTCTGCCGCTATCTGCCTTGCTGCCGCATAAGGCAGGCTCCCGTCCTCATTTAAAACCGCTTTAACACTCTCATTAAATTCCGGCTTCATCAGCAGCTGCGACAGTTTTTTCAAAGGCTCTATCTCCCCTGTCTCACTTCCAAAGCTTACATGAGTTGCCCCCAAAGCAGACAAAAGCCCCACAGAACCTCTGGCAAAGCTCTCTGCTGAGGATAAAGACCATGGAAGCGGCAGTTCAACCACAAGGTTTGCCCCGCATCGGCAGGCAGCTTCCGCTCTTGCAAATTTTGAATAAACCGCCGCCTCGCCTCTCTGCATAAAATCCCCGGACATTACGCAGACAACCGCACCATCCCCTCCCAGCGCCTGCCTGCTCGTCATCAAATGGTATGCGTGTCCGTTGTGAAATGGGTTATATTCGCACACAATTCCGATAATATTCACATATTTTTCCTCATTTCGTTAAAAAGTTCTTGCCTTTTTTGTTATTTGTATTAAAATAGATTAAGTATGGTTCTTATTCTACTTAATTTCAGAAAGATTTACAATAGAAAGGAAACTGAAAATGAAAATTTTAGTCATCAACGCAGGCAGTTCTTCACTCAAGTACCAGCTTATCGACATGGAGAACGAAAAAGTCATGGCCAAAGGTCTTTGCGAGCGTATCGGTATTGACGGACACCTGAAACACAGCCCTCTGGTCGGAGACAAGCCCGTTTTCAACGAGGACATTTCCCTTCCTACTCATTCCGAGGCAATAGCAGCTGTTATCGACAAGCTCACCAGCCCTGAGTACGGCGTTGTCAGCTCCATGAAGGAGATTGACGCTGTAGGTCATCGTGTTGTTCACGGCGGCGAGAAGTTTGCCTGCTCCGTTAAAATCGACGACGAGGTTATGGCAGCTCTTGAAGAGTGCACTCCCTTTGCTCCCCTGCACAACCCTGCTAACATCACCGGAATCAACGCCTGCAAGGCTGTTATGGGTGATGTTCCCATGGTCGCTGTTTTTGATACCGCTTTCCACCAGACCATGCCCGGAAAAGCATATATGTATGCAATCCCCTACGAGTATTACAAAAACGACGGTATCCGCCGCTACGGCTTCCACGGAACCTCTCACCGTTATGTTTCTTCCCGCTGCGCAGAGCTTATGGGCAAGCCCATTGAGGATCTGAAGATAATCTCCTGCCACATGGGCAACGGCTCCTCCATCTGCGCTATCGACCACGGCAAGTGCGTTGACACCTCCATGGGCTTCACTCCTCTGGTAGGTCTGCCTATGGGTACACGCTGCGGTGATCTGGATGCCGGTATAATTCAGTTTATCATGAATAAGTACGGCATGAACATAGACGAAATGCTGAACGTGCTTAACAAGAAGTCCGGCGTACTGGGTATTTCCGGTGTTTCCTCCGACTTCCGTGATCTGGAGAAGGCTTCCGCAGAAGGAAACGAGCGTGCAACTCTGGCCCTCGATATGTTCCACTACTGGTCCGCAAAGGTGGTGGGCTCCTACATTGCCGCTATGAACGGTGTTGACGCCATCATCTTCACCGCCGGTGTAGGTGAGAACGGACCCGAGACCCGTGCCGCCGTATGCGAGCACTTCGGATATCTGGGCGTTGAGCTTGACGCTGAGGCAAACTCCAAGCGTGGACAGGACATCATGATTTCCACCCCCGAGTCAAAGGTTAAAGTATTTGTTATTCCTACAAACGAAGAGCTGGTTATCGCAAGAGACACCAAAGCAATCGTTGGCTAAGTCAATATTTTAAAAAAATGTACGGTATGAATTCATACCGTACATTTTTTATTTAATGGCAGTAATGGCTATCTGAGTCCATTCCTCCATATTGTCCCAATATTCCATAAGTTCAGGTACTGTGAGCCAAAGTCCTTCAAGCTTTTCAGTCTCTTTAACTTTAACTTCTCCCTGAACTTCCATTGTAAAGCAAAGGCCAAGATGAACACTGCCCACGTCGTTTGTATCGTTATTTATAACTCCAACCGGTACAAGCTCTCCACGCTTTTCGATTGACACTTCTTCATTGAGTTCACGTTCAAGTCCACGCATAAGAACTTTTTCTTTTGATGTTTCGTCTACGGGATTTATGTGTCCGCCTATGCCGATGGACACCTTACCGTGAAGTCTGGTCTCTCCGCCCTTATTAAGTCTGCGGGTAGTAAAAATTTTATCTCCCTGACGCAAAACTACATATGGAATTATCTGTTTATAATTCGGGTCTTCCTCCGCTTCAGGTCTCGGGATGAATTCATGTTCATTTATTATTGTGTTTACAAGGGCTTCACGGTCTGTTTCTATCATTCCGTTTTGACCCTGTATATACATTTTTAGCTTTTCTGTCTTTACAACTAATACACTTTCCATGCACTTACCTCATTATGACTAAATTTTGAAACACCGCCATTGACTAATGGCGATTTTAAGGTTAAAATCCAACTATGCTATTTTATTATAACACATCAGGGAGGATATTTCCATGCCAAGCTTTCAGGATATTTATTTTGATTCTTCTACCGGTGTAAACCGTATTCACGCAAGAAAGTGTACTCCTGACGGAAAACCCAGAGCAATCGTTCAGATAAATCACGGTATCGCCGAATATATCGAGCGCTACGATGATTTCATGAATTTTCTTGCGGAAAACGGTTTTGTAGTGGTCGGTGAGGACCATTTAGGTCACGGCAAATCTATTGAAAATTCGGATGACACAGGTTTTTTTGCAGAAAGCGACGGTTGGAACTGTGTTTTAAAGGATATTGACCGGCTGCGAAACATTACAAGAGAGGAGTATCCGGAACTTCCATACATATTCTTCGGGCACAGTATGGGCAGTTTTCTGACTCGTCACTACCTCATAAATAACCCTGAAAAATACGATGCTGCAATCATTTGCGGCACCGGTCATATGCCCAGAGCAAAAGCTCATTTCGGGTATAATCTTGCCCGTTCCATATGCAAGGCTAAAGGTCCCAGAGCAAACGGAAAGCTGTTAAATGATGTAGGCTTCGCAGGCTTTAACAAACGTGTTCCCGTTCTAATGACCGATTACGACTGGGTATGCGGAAGCTATGAGTCCGTTAAAAAATATGTAGCTGATCCACTTTGCGGATTTATTCCGAAAGCAGGAGTTTTCAGAGACATGATGAGCGGCGTTCTCTATATAACAGATCAGAAAAACATTGACGCCATGAGTAAAACTCAGCCGATTTTCTTTGTTGCCGGAAGCGACGACCCTGTAGGCGAGTACGGAAAAGCTGTCGAAAGGGCTTACAACGCTTTCTGTAAAGCAGGAATACAGGATGTAACCATCAAGCTTTACCCCCATATGAGACATGAAATTTTAAATGAAGACAACCATGAAATCGTCTATAATGATATTTTAACATGGCTCAACAAGAAGTTGGACACTATAGCTGAATAAAACAAAAGGAGGACACGAAATTGTCCTCCTTTTTATATATAAATAAATTTCAAAAATCTCGCTAAAAAAGCTCCGGCCGCAAAAGGTCGGAGCTTTTACAGTGATCCTTCAGGATCAGGTTAAACAAAATCAGTCTTCTTCAGGAGCGAAGCCGGAAGCAGTACCGTCTGCAGAGATCTCGTAAACGAGAGCATCCTCGCCGCCATTGTTCACAGGCTCCTCATACTCCTCTTCCTCAACTTCCTGAACGGGAGCGGGTTCGGGCTCAGCCAGAGCACGAATGGAGAGGGAGATCTTGTGCTTGTCCTCGTCGATAGCAGTGATCTTTGCTTCTACAACATCACCGACAGTGAGAACATCCTCGGGCTTGCCAATGCGGCGGTTTGCAATCTGGCTTATGTGAATAAGGCCGTCAACACCGGGCAGAACTTCAGCAAAAGCACCGAAGGGCATGAGCTTAACAACAGTAACATTGGCAACAGAACCAACGGAGTACTGGCTCATGAACATTTCCCAGGGATTAGCGTTGGGATCTTTGTAGCCGAGAGAAATTTTGCGCTTCTCACGGTCAAAGTTAATGACATAAACATCTATCTCGTCACCGACGGAAACGACCTCGGAAGGATTGTGGATGCGGCCCCAGCTCAGCTCGGACACATGAACCATACCGTCAATACCGCCGATGTCAACGAATGCACCGTAGCTGGTGAGAGACTTAACAGTGCCGTGGTAGCGCTTGCCCACCTCGATGCTGTTCCAGATCTCGTCAATGCGTGCACGACGCTCAGCCTGTGCAACACGGCGGATAGAACCGACAACACGCTTGCGTGCCTTGTTTACCTCAGTGAGCTTGAGACGGACAGTCTTCTTGAGAAGCTGATTGAGCTCGGCCTCACGGGGCAGATCGGTCTGAGAAGCGGGAACGAATACACGAACACCCTTAACGGAAACCACAACGCCGCCCTTGTTCACCTCGGTGACAATGCCTTCCATGATTCTGCCGTCTTCCACAGCATCCTCAACATCTGCCCATACCTTGGCAGCATCAAGGCGCTTCTTAGAAAGCTGTGCAGTGCCGTCCAGATCGCTTACTCTAACAACAACAGCCTCTACACTGTCGCCAACGTTAAGAACATCTTCAACCTTTATACCGTCATCGGTAAACTCGGTAGTGGGAATAAATCCGGAATACTTAGTGCCCAGATCTACACTGATTTCCTTTTCAGTGATGGCCACTACAATACCGGTAACCTTGTCTCCGTTATATATTGGCTTCAGGGTCTCCTCCAGCATTTCGTCAAAGGACATTTCCTTTTCTACTGCGGATTCCTCAATTTTGATTTCGTCGCTCATTTTGTTTCTTACCTCCTTAATTATCCACGCGGGAGTCGATGCTCCGGCTGTCAATCCGACGCACTGTGCAGTTTTAAGCCTGTCTGTATCCAGTTCGGAAGTTCTTTCTATAAACTGGACATTATCGCAATGCTCCATACATATCTGCGCTAAATGCTGACTGTTGGCGCTGTGTTTACCACCTATCACCACCATGGCGTCGCATTCTCTGGCTAAAGCTTCGGCCTCTGCCTGTCGCGTGAACGTAGCAAGGCATATTGTATCAGATATTTCCGGATTTGTACATCTTTTTTTTATGATATTGCAACATTCGGTAAATTTAGTATGAGTTTGGGTGGTTTGAACCACAACACTTATAGGTTTTTCCCCGATTTCAGGGTTTTGAATGAGAAATTCTTCCAATTCTTCTGGATTTTCAATGACTCTGTGCTCTCCGCACCAGCCGCATATTGCCTCCACTTCGGGGTGATTTTTCATGCCTATGATTATAACAAATCGGCCTAGGGCCTGAGCCTTGCTCACTATTTTATGAATAAACTTCACTTTAGGGCAGGTAGCATCGCTTATGACAGCCCCTTTTTCTTCAAGCTCGTTGCAGGCACTTTTGGGAACCCCGTGTGCTCTGAGCAAAACATGCTCCCCGTTTTCCGCTTCCTGCGGAGAATGGATAACTCTCAGTCCTTTTCTTTCAAGCTCGGCCACCACATCCTCGTTATGTATCAGTTCCCCGAGGCAGGCGCAGCTCCCCTGCTCAGCAAGAAGCTTTTCTGCCATTTCTACGGAACGCTTTACCCCGAAGCAAAAGCCTGCACTTTCCGCAACCTTTAATTCTCTCATTTTATCTCCCCCACGGCTTCTATATGGAGTTTATCGGAAATAACTCTGCACAGTGCTTCAAAGCTCTGCTGAAAATCAATGCTGCTTGTATCCACAAGGACTGCATCCTCTGCCTGCCTTAACGGTGCCGTTTCACGCTGCATATCCCGTCTGTCCCGTTCGATTATTTCCTCCAGAACTTTTTCATAGCTTTGCTCAATTCCCTTTTCACGCAGCTCCAGCATTCTGCGCTCCGCTCTTGCCTGCGGACTTGCCGTAAGGAAAATTTTCAGCTGGGCCTGCGGCAAAACTACAGTGCCTATATCTCTGCCGTCCATTATGACGTTATTTTCTCTTGCAATTTTTCTCTGCATATCCAGAAGAAACGCCCGCACCTGCGGTATTGCAGAAACATCGGAAGCGCAAAGCGAAATGTTAGGCTCTCTGATTTCTCTTGAGACATTTTCTCCGTTTAGGTACATACACTGTTCGCCGCTTTCATCGTATGCCATTTTTATATCAAGTCCGGGCAGCAGCTGTGCCACAGCTTCCGGATTTTTTCTGTCTATACCTGCTCTGTAGGCCGCAAGCCCCACACAGCGGTATATTGCCCCCGTATCCACATATATAAAGCCAAATGCAGAAGCGCAGCGCCTTGCAAGGCTGCTTTTTCCTGCGCCGGAAGGTCCGTCAACAGCTATAGAAAAGTATTCGTTCATAATATTTCGTCCTTTAAAACAGATTTTCCGGCCACAAAGCCTGTAGACCATGCAATTTGCAGGTTAAACCCTCCGGTGTAGCCGTCAAGGTTCAATACCTCTCCAGCAAAATACAGTCCCTCCACCAGCTTAGACTCCATGGTTCTGGGGTTTATCTCTTTTGTGTCCACTCCGCCTGAGGTAATGATAGCTTCTTCTATAGGCCGTGTGCCTGAGACAGACACCGGAAATTCCTTAAAAAGCTTTACAAGTCTCATTCTCTGCTCATGCGTGATAGTGTTCACCTTCTGTTCCGGAGATATTCCGGAGAGCTTCACAAGAACAGGTATCATTGTCTTGCCTGCCAGTTTATCCAGAGAGTTTTTGAACTCACGGTTTGAGAAAAGCTCAAAGTCTCTAAGTATACGGGCATCAAGCTTCTTTTCGTCCAGAGCAGGCTTCAAATCAATTTTAACAGCGTATCTGGCATTATCCCTGTTTCTCATATGAGAGCTTGCAGAGAGCACCAGAGGCCCTGAGAGGCCGAAATGCGTGAACAGCAGCTCGCCAAGTTCTTTATATATGAGTTTGTCGTCCTCATAGAGAGACAGGCTGACATTTCTGAGCGAAAAGCCCTGCATTTCCCCGCAATACTCATCGTCACTCTCAAGGGGAACAAGGGAGGCTCTGGGCTGAATTATATTGTGTCCGAACTGCCTTGCAAATTTATATCCGTCGCCCTTTGAGCCTGTAAGAGGATAGCTCATCCCCCCTGTGCATACCGCCGCCGCTGCACACTTAATGATCCCATCGCCTGTTTCAACCGCCGAAACAGCTCCGTTTTCAGTGAGTATCCTGCTTGCGGTGGTCCGTATGATTTTAACTCCAAGTTTACTGCATTGCTCGGCAAGCATATCCGCCACTTCATTTGCGTTGTCAGAAACCGGAAAAACACGGTTTCCCCGTTCCGTTTTAAGCTTAACGCCGTGGCTTTCAAAATAGTCTATGGTATCTGCGGGACTTAGTCTGTTTAATGCGCTGTATAAAAATCGGCCGTCTGAAGGGATATTCTCCATAAAGCCCTTTATATCGCAGTTATTTGTCACATTGCAGCGGCCTTTTCCCGTGATTCTGACCTTTCTGCCCAGTTTTTTATTAGGGTCAAGCAAGGTCACGCCGACTCCACGCTCCGCAGCCGTAATTGCACACATCAGTCCGGCGGCACCGCCGCCTATAACCACCAGATCAGATTTACTGTTCATTTTCTCTATACTCCATGCGGAGCTTTTCTGTCTCCGCTATTTTTTTATCTTTATTTTTTTCTCCGTCCGTGCCGGCTGTCAGCGCTCTGATAACGCTCATTACGCCCACGCAGTTTTCCGTGTGTATAACCAGATCCGCATACCCCAATGCAGAGTTAGGCTCCGAGCTGGAAATAAGCGCTACATTACCGCCGTTTTCCCTTATATACCGACTTATGGAAATTCGGTAGGGACTTTTCTTGCCGCTGCTGAGTATAATAACAAGCACGCCTGCCTGTACATCTGCCAGATAATCCAGCTGGTCTTCACGAATGGCTTTTACAAATTTCTTTCTGTGTCTCAATCCGTTTTCCAGAAATTCCGCCAGCGGCCACAGTCCGTCATACCCCAGAATATAAACTTCACGGCTGTTTTGCAGCATTTCCTCAAGCTGTTCAAAATTTTTCATATTGTTTTCATTGGCGCACAGCTTTATATTTTGTGAGTCAGAATTCAGGGTATTTAAAAATTTTTCTCCGTTCCTGCTCAATTTTTCGCAGCTGCTGGGGCGTTTTGACCGCTCAAGTCGCTCTCTGAGCACAAATTGCAGCGCTCTTCTAAGCTCCGGATATCCCTCATATCCCAGTTCATTTGCAAAGCGGACAACTGTAGACTCGCTGACTCCTACTTCTGCGGCAAGCATGGCAGCAGTCATAAAGGCCGCCTTATCGCAGTTTTTACACATAAAAGCCGCAATATTTTTCTGTCTTTTTGACAGATACGGCATTCTGGAAGTAAGTTTAAATAAAACGTCATTCTCAATGTTCATTTTTTATCTGCTGTATTTCTTTCTCCGTAAGGTGCCGCCATTTTCCGCATTTAAGCTCACCCAGACTCAGCGGTCCCTCGCTGACACGGCAAAGTCTTGTTACCTTCAGCCCTGCCTGAGCGCACATTTTTCTCACCTGTCGGTTTCTGCCCTCAAAAATGGAAACAGAAAGCAGCGCACCTCCCGGTATCAGATCCAGAATGTCCACCTCAGCCGGTCTGAGCATATAATCATCTATAACCATAGGCTCACGCAGGTACTCGATTTTAGGTCCGATGTCCTGTCCTGTCACCCATGTATAATAGGTTTTTTTCATGTTATGTGAAGGGTGCATAAGGATATTTGCAAAATCCCCGTCATTGGTCATTACCAACAGCCCCTCCGAGTACATATCCAGTCTTCCCACAGGGTAAATTCTCTCTCCCAGCTCAGATACCAGCTGAGTCACATTTTTTCTCCCTTTTTCGTCTTTAAGGGTAGTTACATATCCCCGTGGTTTGTTAAGCATTATGTACAGCTTACCGCCTGCGGCAGGCAAAGCCCTGCCGTCAACAAGTATTCTGTCCTTTTCAGGGTCAGCTTTCTGTCCAAGCTGTGCAGTTTCGCCGTTTACGCTTACCCTTCCGGCAGCTATACTCTCCTCCGCTGCACGCCTTGACATAAGTCCGGAGGATGAAATTATTTTTTGAAGTCTTTCAGCCATAGTCCGGCCTCCGATTTTTAAGATTGCTCACAGGGCAGGCATAATGCTGTCCCTGTAAAAAAGTTCAGTTTCTCCCACAAGCCGGTTCTCGCAGAACAATTTGAGTTTTCCTGCTGTGTCTCCCGCCTGTACAGGAGCAAAAACGAAATGGGGTAACTCAGCCTTATAGTTGATTTTGCTGTTTACGGGCAGAAAAACCATACATTTTTTCGGTAGAATAACGGCATTTTCGGTCTCTCCCGATATAACCGGAACGGAGAAAGAAATATTTTCGCTGATATTTCTCTTTGAAAAAAGCTCGAACGCCCAGTTATACAGGCTGATATGGTCGTCCCAATCGTCGGGAGCATTAAGAGTTACACATATAAGTCGTGTACCATCCCGCTCACAGCAGCTCACAAGGCACCTGCCAGCAGCCTCCGTAAAGCCTGTTTTTCCGCCTATGCAGCCTTTGCACAGTTTTAAAAGCTTATTATGGTTGATAAGGGTCCTGCCGCCTACATCTGCAGTTCTTAGACCGCATAAAGCGGCAAAGCTTTCGTTTTTCATGCAGTAGGCCATAAGCTTTGCAAGATCGGCAGCGCAGGAATAATGTTTTTTCCCGTCCAGTCCGTGGGGATTTTCAAAGTGGGTACCTGACATTCCAAGCTCGGAAGCTTTTTTATTCATAAGCTTCACAAAGCCTTCCTCGGTCTTAGCCGTGTGGCAGGCAAGAGCCATTGCAGCGTCGTTGCCCGACACAAGCATAAGCCCTTTGAGCAACTCATCGACCGTGTATTTTTCTCCTGCTTTAAGGTACATTGAAGACCCCTCAAGTCCGCAGTATTCTTCCCTTATTTCCACGGTATCGGATAAATCGCAGTTTTCAAGCACCACAATGGCAGTCATAAGCTTGGTCGTACTTGCAATAAGAGATTTCTTATCTGCATTTCGGTCAAACAGGACCTCCCCGTCCTCATGTATTAAAATCGCTTTTTCAGCACTGACATTTAAACGGTTTTCTCCGAATGCATGAGCGGAATTCATAAATGCAACTGCAAACGCAGCTATAAATGCGCATAGTCTTTTAATAAATAAGCACCACCTTTTTTAAGCCGCCTGATACACAAATACGCTTCATGTATCGGGCGGCATTTTCGGCAGTTATATTATTAACAGATATGCTCAAACTAATTCCTGCTTTTTAAATCAGACCTGCTTATCCTCTTTTTGTTTTTCGATAAAGCTGTCAACTCTGTCCATAACCTGAGGGACAAGGTCTATAATTCTGTCAACGGTGTTGTTTGCAGGAGGAGTAACATTCACCATTCTGACGCTGCCGTCTTTAATAACAAGAAAGCCTATTGGATCTATTTTGACTCCGGTAGCATTTCCGCCGCCGTAAGGCTTGTCATCGCCCGGCTTTTTAGCGCCGAACTCTACTCCGCCGCCACCGAAGCCCACGCTGACTCTGGAAATAGGAACAAGTGTAATCCCGTCAGGGGTATATATGGGGTCACCTACAACAGTGTCCACCTTAAGAATGTTCTTCACATTCTCCATTGTAGTTTGCATCAGTTCGCCAATCGGGTTTTTATCCATTTGAATTCTTCCTTTCTTCCGTCTGTATGTTTTCGGAATTGTCTGATTTTTCTATCATAACGGGCTGGTTGTCTCCCGTTTCAGCCGTATTTATTTCAGCTGCTTTTGCGGCAGCTTCAGCTTTAAGTCTGGCTTTGTTTCTCTTTATAATTCCCAGCACTTTAAATCCTGCCCCTATTAATATTGCCATAATCTGCCCTATTCTAATACTCATGGCAAGGCCGAAATCAAGTTCCATGGAATCTTTATTGAAATCTACATCCGTCCACACGCTGCAATCTTTAACAGTGAAGCGTCTGGCGCACATAGGAGCAAGACTTGAAAGAGCGGCATTAACATATGCAAATGTAAGGGCTGTATTATACGGGTCTTTTCCGGCGGCAGTATAGTGGAGCATAAATCTGTCCACTTTCAGTTTTTTCCCGAACCTGCCAACGGCTCCGATACCGGCTTTTGCAACCTCCAGCAGCTCTTCCTTGCTGAATTGCGGCAGTTGAAGCGACTTTTTTTCTTTTGCGGGTTTATCCTTGGAAGCCTGTTTTTCCGCTTCGGTCTTTTTCTCTTTTTTCTCCTCTTTTTCCTCGGGAGCTTTCGGGTAAAGCGGCATAAGCATTCCACAGGCTTTTGCGGACACCTTCAGCCGTCCCTTTTCATACCCGATGTCCGCACCTACGGGTATAAGCATTATCAGTGCAATCAAAAGCACTATAACACCTATGATTATAAGCGCAATCAATTACATCACTCCTTTATCCCGTCTCCTGTTATCTCGCTTATGCTCATTTGTCCGTTTGAAGCATTTTGAAGCTCGTCAATGGCGCTTTGAAGTTTAGCCATGCCCTCGCCGTTTGTCATATCCGGAAGCTTCGGCAGTTCCGAAAGCCGACTTATACCCATAGTTCTCAAAAACACATCTGTTGTCCTGAAAACAGAAGGGCGGCCGGGAACCTCCAGCTTTCCGCACGGCTCAATAAGCCCCCGTTCTATCAAAACAGAGACGGTGTATGCACTGTCAACTCCCCTGACCTGATCTATATATGCTCTTGTAACAGGCTGGAAATAAGCAACTATTGCCAGAGTTTCCAATGCCGGTTTAGAGAGCATGGGCGGCTTTCTCTGCTCAAGGGTTTTAATAATAAAGGGAGCATACTCAGGAGCGGAGCAAAGCTGCAGCTTATCGTCCAATATCAAAAGCCTTATTCCTCTCTGCTCGCTTTCATATTTTCGTGCAAGCTCCTGGGCTATGTTCATTATTTCACTGTCATCTGTATGCAGCACGAGGGACAAACGACCCACAGGAACGCTGTCACCCGCCGCAAACAATATTGCCTCTACGGCAGAAGAAACATCCATCATATTCTCACCAAACTTATATTATTCGGAAATATTTTCCAGTATTTCATCCAGATCTCCGCCTATAAACTCAAGCTTGTAGTCATTTTCCTGACGGCTTATCTTAATGCTTCCCATACTGCATAGTTCAAGCACAGCCACAAAGCTCGCCACAAGCTCGGAACGGGAAGTACATTCGGCATAAATCTCGTTTAAGCTGGTGACCTTTTCCCCTAATCGGTTAAGTATCTGGCGGCTTTTGTCCTTGACGGAGTACACTATTCTTTTAGGCACGGCGGAGAGCAGATTTTCCTCCCGCTCCGCAGGGCGGCTGCCTCTGGAGTACATGCTGTACATAGCTTTAAGCAGCTCCACAGGCTCATGCTTATACTCGTACTGTCTGTCTGTTTTCCTGACAGGTTCAGGCATTTTTGAGAAATAGAGCATCCCCTTTTCCGAAGCCTGAGCAAGCTCAGGCAAAACCTGCTGAATTGAAGAAAACAAATCCTTGCATTTAAGCTGCTCCAGTGAAGCCATAAGGACTTCCAGTTCGGAAACTTCTTCCTCATCGGCAGCCAGCAGAGTCTTTGTTTTTATATACAGCAGATGAGAAGCCATCTGAACGAATTCACTGGCTATCTCCAAGTCCATGCTCTGCATTTGTTCAAGATATTCCAGATATTGATCCAGAATATCCGAAATACTTATATCCCTTATTTCAATCTTATTTTTGGAAAGGAGCATCAAAATGAGACTGAGAGGTCCTTCAAAGTCCTGAAGCTCATTTTTGCCTTTCACCACACCTTCAAGGTGAAAATTCGGATTTTCCATTATACCTCAAATATAAAAAAGTTTAATAACCATATTGCAGGCCCAGTCAGCAATGGGGAAAAGGGCTGAATAGGCGGAATTGATAAGCCATGAAAGAGGCTTCCCCAGAACCCCTGTTGCAACCAGAACCAGCATGACGATCATGCCCCAGCGTTCATACCGCATGAGCTTATAATAATTCTCATTGCTCAGGCAGGACAGCAGCACTTTTGACCCGTCAAGCGGCGGAACAGGAAGAAGGTTAAAAATTGCAAGGCCAAGGCTTAACTGAGCCGTAAGCTCCAGCATCTGCAAGATATAAACTCCCACTGCACCGGCCTTCAAGGGGACATACAGCGCACCGAACAGGAACAAAAAAACAACAGTAATAAGAATATTGCTTATAGGACCTGCCAGCGCAGTAATAGCCATGTCCCGTTTTGGCTTTTTAAATCGAAACATATTGACAGGCACAGGCTTGGCCCAGCCCACATGAAAAATCATCATCATTAAAAGTCCCATCACATCAATGTGTTTTATGGGATTTAAAGTCAATCTGCCCTGTTCCTTAGCTGTATTATCGCCCAAAAGATAGGCAACATAACCATGGCTCAGTTCATGGAGCGTTATACACAAAAGTGCAGGGATTACGCCCATTAAAATACTTAAAATATATGTGAAATCAAATCCATTCCATATTTCCTGTAAAGCGTTTATTTCGTTCACCCCCGCTTTAGGCTATATTTTAACAAATTCAGACAAAAAATACAAGGGCGATACAAAGCAAAGTTTTGTACCGCCCGAAAAATCATATAAATTTCAGTATCTCGCTCATGAGGATTTCTCTGCCAACTCCCTTTTCTGCCGAAAAAGGAATAAGCTTCACATCCTCCGGAAGCTCAAGGGTTTCTCGGATACGCTCCAGATTGCCCTCAATTTCGCTTTTCTTGAGCTTATCAAGCTTATTGGCCACAACCACCATAGGAGAGCCGCTGGCCTTGAACCACTCCGCCATTGTAACATCGTCTGCCGTAGGCTTATGTCTGGAGTCCACAATCATAACCCCCAGATTTATCTGACCCTTTGCAAAAAAGTCCTCCATAAGTCGGCCCCAGCGCTGTTTCTCACTCTGTGAAACCTTGGCATAGCCGTAGCCCGGCAGGTCAACCAGATACAGCTTGCCGTCAATCAAAAAATAATTGACATGAACCGTTTTTCCGGGACTTGCACCGACACGGGCAAAATTTTTGCGGTTAAGCATACGGTTGATAACGGATGACTTTCCTACATTGGATTTTCCCGCAAAAACAATACACGGCATTGAGCTTTGTATAAATTGAGAGGGAGAAGCGGCAGATTTAATAAACTCAGCCTTATTTACGTTTAATGTTGCCATATTTCACCTACTGTCTAACTGCGCACCGTTCTGACTGCACAGGAATTTCCGCCGTACAGCAAAGAGAATCCTCAGACTCAAATCTCAAAGCTACATCCAGAATTTTGTCCACATGGTCGGTAGGCACAAAATTCAACTTTGCTCTCACTGTCTGGTCTATTTCTTCCAAATCGCTTTCGTTGTCTGCCGGAATGATAACTGTCTTAACTCCGGCTCTCAGAGCGGCCATAGTCTTTTCACGCAATCCGCCTATAGGAAGCACTCTTCCTCGCAGTGTAATTTCCCCTGTCATAGCCACATCGCTTCTTACCGGTGTTCCGGTAAGAGCAGATATAAGTGCAATCGTCACGGTTATGCCTGCCGACGGGCCGTCCTTTGGAACTGCCGCTTCGGGGAAGTGGATATGTATATCCTTATTTTTATAAAAATCAGGATCTATTCCAAGCTTATAGGCACGACTTCTTATATATGTAAGAGCAGCCTGTGCAGACTCCTTCATAACGTCTCCCAGATTTCCTGTGAGCTGAAGCTTGCCTGTACCCTCTACAACTGCGACCTCCACGTCAAGTACTTCGCCGCCGACGCTTGTATATGCAAGGCCTCGAACCAGACCTACTTCATCAGCAACTCTGATCTGGTCCGGTTTATATTTTGCCGGCCCAAGCACGCTTTCAAGTTTTCCCTGCTTTACATTCAGGGATTTAAACTCATTTTCAGCAATACCGCCAGCTGCTTTCCTGCAAACAGCAGCAATTTCACGTTCAAGCACACGGACGCCCGACTCTCTGGTATACGAACGGATCATTTCCTTCACCGCATCATCAGATATACGCAGCTGAGATGCCTTGAGTCCGTGCTTTTTGCGCTGTTTGGGTATAAGGTGGTTCTTTGCTATCTGAAGCTTTTCCTCATCGGTGTAGCTTGACAGCTCTATGACCTCCATACGGTCAAGCAGTGCTCTGGGAATAGTATCCAGTGAGTTTGCGGTAGTGACAAAGAAAACATTTGACAAATCAAATGGAATTTCAAGGAAATTGTCCCTGAATGTGCTGTTCTGTTCAGGGTCAAGGGCCTCAAGCAAAGCAGCCGAAGGATCTCCCTTATAGTCAGACCCCAGTTTGTCTATCTCATCAAGCACAATAAGAGGATTGCAGCTTTTAGCCTGAATAATTCCGTTCATAATACGGCCCGGCATAGACCCTATATAAGTCTTTCTGTGTCCTCTTATCTCAGCCTCGTCATGGACTCCGCCCAGAGAGACTCTGACAAGCTTTCTTCCCGTAGCCCTTGCAATACTCATTGCAATACTGGTTTTGCCGGTTCCCGGTGGGCCTGCCAGACACAAAAGTCCGCCCTTCACATCCGGAGCAAGCTGACGCACGGAAAGATACTGAAGAACTCTCTCCTTCACCTTTTCCAGCCCAAAATGATCTTCGTCTAAAATCTTGCGTGCTTTGGCAATATCTGTTGTTTCCTCGTCATATTTACCCCATGGGATTTCAAGGCAGGCATCCAGATAGCCACGCAGCACAGCGGCTTCCGAAGAACCGAAAGGCTGCTTTTGCAGTCGTCCCAGTTCTTTCAGAAGTTTTTCCCGTATCTCTTCATCAACGGGAAGGGCTTTTATGCGTTCACGATATTCACCTATATCGTCTAAAAGGCCATCCTCTCCAAGTTCAGCCTGAATTATCTTCATTTCCTCCCGAAGATAATATTCACGCTGGTTCTGAGACATCTGCTCCTGGGTTGCATCGCTGAGTTCTTTTTCCAGTGCCATTATATTCAGCTCGCTTGTAAGCAGCTTAGACAGAAGCGCAAGGCGGCGGCTTGGATACAGGCATTCAAGCAGGCTCTGCTTATCTTCTATGCTGAAGCGAACATGCTGGGAAATGTAGTCTGCAACATATCCAGGATCAGGATTTGCAAGTACATTGAGTATTTGCTCCGTAACCATTTCTGGGTTAAGGCGAAGATATTCCTCAAAAAGACCCATGCAGTTGCGAAGCAGAGCTTCCATCTTTGCCTCGCCCACACGCTCCTGCTTATCGGAAAGCTTTACAATATCAGCCATATAGGCTTTAGGCTCGGTGTCTATGCTTACGGCCTCTGCCCTGTATAAGCCTTCTACAAGAACACGGCAAATCGTTGCCTTGGGCTGACGAATCTGCTGCCTGATGCGGCACACAGTTCCCACATGGTAAATATCGTCCTCCTCCGGCATATCAGCAGTTAAATCCTTCTGGGTTGCAAGGAAAATAAGCTGATCGGCTTTTGAGGCTATATCCAGAGAGCCTATGGAGCTTGGGCGCTCCACATCAAAGGTAAGAAGCATTCCCGGGAACACACTCAGGCCACGCAGGGCCAAAAGCGGCATCCGCAGAATTTCATTTTCAAATTCGCTCATGTTTATCTCCTTTCCGGAGTCTATAGGGGCCTGTCACTGAGCCTTGTGAACAACCTCAGGCTCTTTGCCCTCTTTAACGCTCTCGGCGGTAATTATCACTTTTTCAATGGTTTTGTCTGAAGGTGTACTGTACATTATATTAGTCATAACACCTTCCATAACACTGCGAAGACCTCTTGCGCCTATTTTCATCTCTATTGCCTTGTCGGCAACGGCCTCAAGAGCGGCAGACTCAAAATCAAGCTCCACATTGTCATAGGAAAGCAGAGTTTTATACTGCTTTGCCATAGCATTTTTGGGTTCGGTAAGAATTCTCACCAAATCGTCTCTCTTTAAAGAGTCAAGGGAAGCAACTACAGGCAGACGACCTATTAGTTCGGGAATAATTCCAAACTTCAAAAGGTCATGCTGCTGCACCTGTGCCAGAATTTCACCCACGTCCTTTTCGCTGCTGCTCTGAATATCAGCACCGAAACCCATGGTCTTTTTGGTTGTGCGCCTCTCAATTATTTTATCCAGCCCGTCAAAGGCTCCGCCGCAGATAAAAAGTATATTGCTGGTGTCCACATGAATGAACTCCTGCTGAGGGTGTTTGCGTCCGCCCTGCGGGGGAACATTTGCAACAGTGCCTTCCAAAAGCTTCAGCAGAGCCTGCTGCACGCCCTCTCCGGACACATCTCTGGTAATGGAAGTATTTTCACTTTTACGGGCTATTTTGTCTATCTCGTCAATATAAATAATTCCCTTTTCGGCTCGCTCCACGTCAAAATCCGCCGCCTGTAAAAGCTTCAGAATAACGTTTTCGACATCCTCGCCTACATATCCTGCCTCGGTAATCGTAGTTGCGTCGGCAATGGCAAAAGGAACATCCAGCATTTTTGCAAGAGTCTGCGCAAACAGCGTCTTGCCGCTGCCTGTGGGGCCTATGAGCAAAATGTTGCTCTTCTGAAGCTCCACATCGTTTTCGCTCTCGTGGAGAATACGCTTATAGTGGTTATATACAGCCACGGAAAGAACGATTTTAGCTCTGTCCTGCCCTATTATATACTCATCCAGCTTTTCTTTGATCTGCATAGGTTTGGGGAGCTTTTCAAAAATAAGAGGAAGTCCGTCATTTCCTTCAAGCACCTGTCCGGGTGCAGGCAGATCCTCAATTATGCTCATGCACATACGAACACATTCATCGCAAATATAGCTCCCGTTGCCTGCGATAAGTCTGTTTGCCGCAGACTGAGGTTTTCCGCAGAATGAGCATCTTATACTTCTTTTATCATCATTTTTTGCCATCTTATTCTCCATTCCGCCGGAGGGCAGAGCATCCCTCCGGTCAGGCACACCCGTGCCAAAACCTTACCGTAATAACGGCGTTTTAAAAGTATGGGGGAACTTCCGTTCCCCCATTAAAAAACTCTATCAGCGCTTGTAGATAACCTTATCTATAAGGCCGTATTCCTGAGCTTCCTTTGCGGACATGAAGTGGTCACGCTCGCAGTCACGCTCAATCTGTTCCACGGATTTTCCGGTATTTTCTGCCAAAATTCCGTTTAACTGTTTTTTTATCTTCAGTATCTGCTCAGCCTGAATCTGGATGTCGGTGCACTGGCCCTGACTTCC
>JARHZW010000078.1 GCA_029264685.1 Candidatus Limivicinus sp. | reverse complement strand
TTGCTCTGTCGGATGGCGTGGTGGCCGAAAGCGGAACCCGCGAGGAACTAATGAGAAAAAATGGACTGTATCACAAACCGGTCGATTTGCAGACTGCGTCTGTAAATTGGAAATTAAACGTTTCATCTTGAAAACAGGCTTTTTAATAATTTGCCCCTGTAATCAGTCAAATGTCCTGTTCAACCTTCTTTACCACTGAAAAAGTACTGTTCTTACAAAGTGTGGTAGTGAGTTTTGTTTCCCAAACTACTACGACGGGACTTCCGTGCAGAAAATCATAAACCGGATTTATATTTCGGATGTGAACGATTTCAGTTTGTTTAGAGAAAGTTTATTCACTACCTAAAGAATAAAGGCAAAATTAAAGGGCCTGCTGTCTTCTTTGTACAGACAACAGGCCCTTTCGGCAGTTGAATAGAATTTGCTGAAAAATTTTGTCATAATTTCTAGGTGCATTTTTTCAACCAATAGCCCAGCCTAGAGCTAACAAGACCTGCGCACCTATGTAGGTTAACATAACTACAAAGTTTAGCTTTCCGGTTTCTTCTTTTTTTATGAACAGCATTTGGCTTAAAATGCCGTCAGACATGAGAAAGAGGGTTGCACCGGCAAACGCAATGGCCTTTCCTGCGCTTGGAGAGCTTATAAGCATAAGCAGGGTGCAGGCGCTCAGTGCAGAGAGAGCAAGCATATACATAAAGGAGGGAATTCGTAAAACAGGCGGTATCTCTTTTCTGGTATTGAGGTACACGCCTGCGGAGCCGGTCAGATAAACAATGGCTATCAAAACAGGCCACATTATTCCCGTTGTGATACGACCGACGGTAAAAATGTAGATCAGATAGCAAATGTGACCGAATAAAAAGAACAGGAGACCGCAAAGAAAGGGCTTTCTTTTTAAAGGCCACAGCAAGGCAATGTCACCCAAGCCGCCCAAAAGAATTCCGCTAAGGACAAGGTAAGAGGGCTGCTTTGCGAGCGTCATCCAGCAAATGCCGAGCAGAGGCATTAAAAGGGGCTTGCTTATCATTCTCAGTTTCTCTTTTTCTTTCAAACAGCTGTACAGATGCAAAACTCCTGTGAGCAGAAGAAGCGTGGGGAAAAGCAGATTTACCATGACAATCCTCCCGTTTTTTAAAAAATATTCAGTTAGTTGAATTTAGCTATAATATACGAAATAGAAAGTATACTGTCAATAAATAAAACACGGTCAAGTGTATGATTTTTGGAAAAATTCGGCAATAATTTGCTGTTTTAATTCATATTATATATTCGGCGGCAGAAACATTCCAAATTCTGGGGGTGTAAAACTGAAAACTGCAAAAGCTATGGCTAAACCAAGAAGAAGTATAATACAAGCGGTCTGAGTAAAGACGGAGCAGACAGCCTTGTGAGCTGATAGATTCTTATAAGAATATAGATATGAGATCACGGTGCCGGCTAAAAATGTTCCAATGTCAAGGGGAAGAAAATTTCTGCCAATAATGCCGGTATAGGTGTAAAAAGCACTTACAACGGTAAACATTCCCAGTAAAACAGCAAAAGTTTTAATCCTGAGAAAGCCGACGATGTCCTTTCCGTACAGGAAATATTCTAATGCAGAAAAGCTTAGAAAAGGGAAAAACAGCAGCTTCAAATGTTCCCATACGCTTTCGCTGACAGGACAGAATATGGCCGCTATATTACTCTGACCGCTCCACTCCCATGCAAAATGAAGCAGACAGCCTGAAATCAAAGTGAAGCCTGCACCGATTGAATGAATTTTTTTTAATGAATACATCTTCTTCTCCTATAGCATTTTTTATTTTTTTTTACGCATTATCAGCAAAATTATACAAAGCTTTTTGCGTGTATAAAAATGGACTTTTTCTTTCTGCGCGCCAATACATTTTGTTGACTTACAAGGTATGTGCCTGTAAAATGTATGTGCAGAAAATCAGGTTTTACCATTGAAACTGTGGTATAATAAAAACATAAAATAAAAAAGGAGACGAAGATATATGAAACGAAAAGCTCTCCGCATCGGCGTAGATGTAGACGATGTACTATATAACTGCAATCAACATGCACTTGACAGGTTAAGTGAGGAAAACGCCTGTTCACCTATGAGTATTTACGATATTTCCGGATGGGGTCCATCAGGCAGCACTCTTGATGCCCGTATAAAGTATTTTTCACAGGTAGATTTTGTGAAGAATCAGCCGATTTTGCCGGGAGCGCAGGAGTTCATAAAAGAACTTACAAAGCGTGGAGAGGTGTTTTTCACTACCGCTGTAGGCGGTTCCTGTATGTCAGTCAGAGCAGAGAGACTTATGCATGATTTTCCGGAGGTACCGGAAAGAAATATTATGATAGGCGCAAGAAAAGATTTGCTGTCTCTGGATTTTCTGCTTGATGACGGCGCTCATAATATTCTGGCTTCAAGCGCAAAATATCCGGTCCTTTTCCGACGCCCGTGGAATGACAGGCTTACAGGTCTTTTGTCTGTAAACTCTTTTGATGATTTCCTGCGTCTTGTGGATCAGATCGGCGGCTACAGCTCACCTGACAGCATTGATATGAGCCGAGGGGGAATCATCTGTCTTGTAGGACCTACTGGCGGCGGCAAGACGGAAATTGTCGATGCGCTTATAAAAGACAGCCGCTACGCAAGACCCCTTACAACAACCACCAGAACACGACTTGACGGAGAGGCAGAGCATTATCATTTTGTTGCCAAGGACGAATTCATTGACGGAAAAGAGAACGGTCGTTTTCTGGAAACTACGGTTTACGGCGGAGAATACTACGGTGCCACTTATGAAGAAGTTGATAATCTGGTAAAGCAGGGGAAAATTGCCCTTATGCCCGTTGACATTTGCGGCGCAATTTCCATAAAAAATCAGTACCCCTCATGTACTGCTCTTGTTTTCACCCACCGTTCAAGGTATCTGGTCCTGAAGTCAATTCTTGAGAGAGATTGTTCCGACGATGAGAAGGTGCTTCGTATAATGAGTCTTGACGCCGAGTACCAGAATGAGGACATTTGTGACCTTACGATTGACATGAACGGCTCTCTTGACAGTGCGCTTGCGTCACTTAAAGAACAGCTTTCAATAGAATAGTTCAGAGAACATGGGAAAAGATAAAGCCTTTGCAAACCTCGGATACATTTTAAATGTATTCGGGGTTTGTTCTGATATATTAGTATATTCACAAATGTTTCATTTTTGGGGCATTAGTCCATTCCGACCATAGGGGTGTTATCCGTGATGACAGCAATCGGCAGAAAATGTAAAATAATCTTACAAACCCCTTGAAATAAGTTTGGAAAAGAACCCGTGTGTTCAGGATTTATATAAATTCAGCCATGTATGCGGCACAACTTTTTTACCTTTTCTCATGCTCAACTGAATTATATTTCCCGTCAATTTTGATATTTTATTATTTTGTCTTTATTTTTTTGCGGAAATGTGGTAGAATACTCTGAATTCATTTAGGAGGAAATACAATGGGCGATAATTACATCAGATGTCAGGAAGAAAAGGGCAGCATCAATATATCAGAGGACGTTATATCCAGCATCGTTCGTTCCGCTATCTCAGAGCTGGAAGGTATAGCCGGTCTTTCCAACACCGCAGGCTCTGACCTGGCCGAGCTCATAGGTCTCAAATCTCTGAGCAGAGGTATAAAAGTCCAGTTTGTCGATGATAAAATTGTTGTGGACGTAATCATTACTGTCAAGTATGGCTGCAATATCGTTAATGTTGCAAGAAATGCTCAGGATAGAATAATGAATATCGTTCAGTCTACCACCGGTATTGAAAATGCAGAAGTCAATGTCCATGTGTCTGGCATTGCCTTTGATAAATGAGAGTTCGGGGGATAGAGAATGAAAAGAACTACTGCCAGAGAGCTTGCTATTCAGCTGGGATTTGCCGCAGCTGCAAATAATATGGCAATCTCAGAGGTGCTTGACGAGTTTTTCTCTTTTGAGCACTACGACAGCCTTGTGGAAGAGGGCGACCTATACAGCGAATACCCCGATCAGGTCCAGATGGATTATATCCGCCGACTTGTGACGCTTACAGCGGAAAACCGTTCAGAGATAGACGGCTTTATTGAGCGCTATGCCAAGGGCTGGAAGATAGGAAGAATTTCCAGAACCGCTCTTGCTGTTATGCGCTGCGCCATATGCGAGATCCTTTATATGGACGATGTTCCTAACTCAGCGGCAATAAATGAGGCTGTTGAACTGTGCAAGAACTATGATGAGCCGGAGACAGTTGCGTTTGTCAACGGCGTCCTCGGTGGTTTTATGCGTGGAGAATCAGACAGCATCGCTTCGGTTGAAACGGCTCCTGCTTTGGAGACCGAGGAAATAATCGGCGAATAATCTATGAATAACCGGATTTTAACTGTTTCAGAGCTGAACCGTTTAATGAAGGCTCATATTGAGTCTGAACCGCTTTTTATGAATGTCTGTATTAAGGGTGAGCTTTCTAACTATAAAATCTATCCGTCCGGTCATCACTACTTTTCCTTAAAAGATGCGGGCGCAAATTTGCGCTGCGTTATGTTCAGAGGCAGCGCTCAAAAACTGCGCTATGTGCCGGAAAACGGGATGAGTGTTCTGGCATACGGCCGCATGGCGGTCTATGAAAAGGACGGGGCATATCAGCTGCAATGCACAGGTCTAACGCCTGAAGGTACAGGTGATTTGCAGCTGGCTTTTGAGCAGCTGAAAGCGAAGCTGGGGGACGAGGGGCTTTTTGACAGAGACCATAAAAAAGCTCTGCCGGTGATGCCAGAAAGAATTGCGATTATTACGTCGTCAGCCGGTGCGGCAGTCCACGATATGATCAGAATTCTCGGCAGGCGCTGGCCCCTGAGCAAGGTGCTGCTTTTACCCGTAAGAGTGCAGGGGGCGGAGGCTCCGCCGGAAATTGCAGGGGCTATACGGTATGCCAATGAATTTAAAATAGCTGAGCTAATAATAACAGGCCGTGGCGGCGGTTCCATTGAGGATCTGTGGGCGTTTAATGACGAGCGGGTTGCACGGGCAATTTATGACTCTGAGATACCTGTTATCTCTGCCGTGGGTCACGAGCCGGATGTTACAATATCGGATTATGTGGCAGATGCCAGGGCTTCAACTCCTTCAAATGCCGCAGAGATAGCGGTACCCGACTGTACAGATATGAAGAATCATCTGAAAAAGCTTGAAATTCTATGTGACCAGTCTGTAAATGCTATGCTTAAAAGCAACAGAGAGAGACTCAGATTTATTGGCTCAAAGCCTGTTATTACCGATCCTTCTGCACAGCTTGATAACAGAAGGCAGAATTTGGATTACATATTCAGGAGACTTGTGGCTGCAGAGGAAAGAATTGTTTCGTTCAGCCGTAAAGACTTCGTTTCTCTTGCAGCGGCGCTTGACGCAATGAGCCCTTTAAGGGTGTTAAGCAGAGGATATTCTGTTGCTGAAAATGAGGCAGGGGAAACCGTTAAACAGGTATCTGAACTCAGTATGGGCGATAAAATTACTCTGCGCTTTTCCGACGGAGAAGCGGGATGCGTTGTGGAGAATCTTAAACTGAATAACTGAGGTGAATGTATGGCAGGGAAAAAACTGAATTTTGAGCAGTCACTTGAAAAGCTTGAGGAAATAGTTCGCCATCTCGAAAAGGGAGATATGCCGTTGAGCGACTCCCTTAAACTTTTTGAAGAGGGAACTGCACTTTTAAACTCCTGCAACAAAATGCTTGACGATGCGGAGCAGAAAGTGGTTAAGCTGAAAAAAGGCCCGGACAGAGAACCGATTGAACTGCCTTTTGAAGGAGAAGAATGATATGACTGCAAACGAATATAAAATAATGATAGATAACGCCCTTGAGGGGTATTTTAAAGCTGATGATATTCCTCAGGCAGGTCTTGCAGAGGCCATGCGCTACAGCCTTCTTGCAGGCGGTAAACGCATTAGACCTATGCTTGTTTTGGAGTTTTGCAGAATTTCAGGCGGCGACATTGAACAGGCGCTGCCTGTTGCCTGCGCTGTGGAGATGCTCCATACATACAGTCTTATCCACGATGACCTGCCCTGCAT
>JARHZW010000065.1 GCA_029264685.1 Candidatus Limivicinus sp. | reverse complement strand
GGGTTGCCCTTCCCATGGACAGGAATTTTTCAGGGTCCACGGTGTATTTTGCATTAAGGTCGTACACCGTAAAGTCGGCGCTCTGTCCGATTTCAAAGGGGCTGCCTATATTAAAACGCTTTCGGGGATTTACGCACATAAGCTCCACAAGCTTTTCCAGACTTATGATTCCTTTTTTTACAAGCTCCGTATACAGCACAGGAAAGGCGGTTTCAAGACCTACCACGCCCATAAGGCTCTTTTCCAGTCCCCTGCTTTTTTCCTCTGCGGAATGGGGAGCATGGTCGGTGGCTATCATGTCTATTGTTCCGTCCAGAAGCCCTTCTATCAAAGCCTGTCTGTCTTGCTCTGAGCGTATGGGCGGATTCATTTTAAACCGTCCGTCCTCCTCAAGCATGGAGTCGTTCATGGTAAGATAATGGGGTCCCGTCTCGCAGCTTACAGGCAGCCCCTCTTTTTTTGCTCTGCGGATAAGCTCAACGCTTTCCTTTGCGGAGATGTGGCACACATGGTAGTCGCAGCCGGTTTCCCGCACCAGCTCTATATCCCGTTTTATGGGTCCCCACTCGCTCTCCGAGCAGATACCTTTGTGTCCGTGGGCTTTGGCATACTGTCCGTCATGGATATATCCGCCCTTGAGCAGGGAGTTATCCTCGCAGTGAGCCGCAAGGATTTTCCCGTTTCGCTTGATCTCTTTCATGGCACGCCGCATCATATCTTCACTCTGAACTCCCCTGCCGTCATCGGAAAAAGCACAGACATATGGGGCAAGGGCTTCAATGTGGGCAAGCTCCTCCCCTTTTTCGCCCTTGGTGATTGCTCCGTATGGCAGAACATTTATTTTCGCCCCGCTCTCTATTTTTTCAAGCTGAGGTGCAAGGGTCTCCAAAGAGTCCGGAACAGGGTTCAGGTTGGGCATGGCACATACGGCGGTATATCCGCCGTGAGCGGCAGCCATGGAACCCGTCTCAACGGTTTCTTTATAAGAAAATCCCGGCTCTCTCAGATGTACATGAACATCGACAAAACCGGGAAAAACAACACAATTATTAAAATCGAAAACGACGTCAACGCCGCTGACAGCGGCGGTGGAAATGTCGGCAATAAGGCCGTTGTTGATAAAAACATCTGATTTTGAAAACCCGTCACGGGAATAAACAAGAGCATTGCTTAAAATATACTTCATAGCCTTTATCTCCTTTCTCTGCCGAGCGCTTCAAAATCTCTCCAAATGATTTTGGGAAATTCTTCGCAAATTGTCAACAGTATACCACATATTCTGCATCTGTCAACATTTTTTCACGCAGTCAAAACAAAATTCAGCATATCCACATTCAGTCTGCCTGAGATAGCGGAGCATTCTGCTTTGCGAATGAAAAATATCTCCCGCTCAGAACCGCAAAGCTCCCCTCTTAGCATACAGGGCAGACAGGTCGGAAGCTTCTCCACCCTTCCGCCTCCTTTTTCAATAGTTTACGACATTTAGCGAATCTGTCAACCGCTTTGGCCGCAAAATTTCCGTTTATTATAAATTTCGGACATTTAACGAAATTTTTTAATAATATCTGTTTAAAGTCATGCAAAATGCGCTGTTTTTTCAAAGAAAAAGCCCCTGTTCAAAAAATGAACAGAGGCTTCGATTTTTATGCTGCCATCTGAGAGAAATCAAGTAAGATTTCCAGATCCTCAACTACATGCTGAATTCTGCCTGAGGCAAAGGGGCTTTGCAGTCCCCCTTCGGTGACGGTCTCCACAAAGCTGCCGTATTCTCTGGGCAGCATTTCCAGATAGGTTTCCAGTCCCTTGCCGCTTTTTGTAAGCTCCTGCTCAAATATCTGCATTGCGGCATCGTTGGATATGGGGTATGTAATTATATAGAACGGCATTTCAAAATAATGCACTATATCACACCAGCTCTTGGAAAAATACTCCTCGTTTTCCCCGTCATAATATCCGTATTCCTCCGCAAGCTTCAAAGACAGCTGATTTAGGAAATCTGCGTTTAAAAGCTCCGGATCGGTAGTGTAAACCGTACTTTCAAACTCGGCAAAGGAGGCCTGCTGAACATACATTTCCAAAGTGTCCATGATTTTCATGTTTACAAGGGCTTCCAGCTCCTCATCGCTCAGTGCATCGCCGTAGTAAAACAGCATAAGATATTCCATGGCCTGAGAGAAAACCTCCGCCACATCCACAGTCTCAAAGGCGTTATAATTCACATACGCATCAAGGAAGTGACCGAATTCGTGGGAAAAGCCCATAATATCCTCAATATCCCCTACCGGATCTACAAACAGATAGGGAGCCTCATAATCGGTAAGATAGGTCTGGAATGACATGGGGGCCTTGTCGGAGCTCAGTGAAATGTCATAATAACCTCCGGAGGTCATAAACTCAAAGGCTTCTTCCACCTTGCCGCCCATGCTGTGGGCCGCAGTTTTGACGGCAGAAATCAGTTTTTCCTCGTCTGCGTCATAATATGCTATCTCAGAGTAGGGCTGAGTCTCCATATATTCCTTATAAAAAGGCACCATGTATTCCCGAATATCGCTCAGATATGCCATTGCATCCTCGGGGCTGTAATCTCTCTCGAAGAAATAAGCATACTGCATCTGCTGATAATTCTCAAAGCCCAGCTCCCTTGCAAGGGCATTTCTTGTCTTTACAAGCTGGATGTAAATATCCGCAAATTTTCCGTTGTATTTGTTGTAATACGAAAGCATGGCGTCTCTGTAATCCTGATCCTGAAGCTGAGCCAGAGCGCTGCCGTAGTCCACCTCCGTACCGTCCTTCAGCTCAATACTTGGAGAAGCGGTGAGACTGCGGTACTCGTTCAAAAGCCGACTCTCCGTCTCCATCAGGTCCACTACCGTCTGATTCAGTGTCGATTCTCCTCCGGGGGCATACTCCTCCGCAAAGCCCTCCCAGAGGATCTCCTCCTCTATTCTGTCCGCCATATCCGAGGCGCCGCAGGCATAGTACAGCTGTTCCATAAGCTGCTGTGTAGCGGGCCAGTTGTTGTTGCACCATGCATACTCCTCTGCATAGAACTCATCATTCATGTTTATGCAGCTTCTTATATTGGCCACAGTGTACATGGTGTCAAAGTTTCTGAAATGGTCGTAGCATTTTTCCACATATTCCCTGACAGCGTCAAAATCACCCTTATCCAGTGCCGCTTCGGCTGCTTCCACATCCGTTCTGTACTGCTCAATATCAGGGCGAACATACTCTATTTCCCCAAACGGTGGAGCCTCGCTGCGTCCGCCATGGTTGAGCTTGGCGTTGAGCTGTTCAAAAGCTCCCTCCCAGTCTCCGCAGCCGCACAGCAGGCAAAGAGCAAGAGCACAGGCAAGCAATTTTATTATTTTGTTTTTCATACAAACACCCATCCTGTTTTATTCTTTTAGATATTCAGATATTACAATATTAGTGAATAAAAGTAAATAGTCCTTGAAATTTTGTATATTTTTACATATAATTATTGGCATAAATAATATATTATCCGACTTTGTTCGTATTTTATTTTTCAGAAAGGAAGGCTTATGAACGAAATTTATGTTACCGGCCACAGGAATCCGGATACTGACTCCATTGCAGCTGCCATGGCATATGCCAATCTCAGAAATGCTCTGGGCGACAGAGAATATAAAGCAGTCCGCATAGGTGCTATAAATGACGAGACCAAAAACGTGCTGAATTTTCTCGGTCTTGATGCTCCCGAGTATATACAGACCATGCGCACGCAGGTCAAGGACCTGGATTTTGACCGTCCACCTGAGCTGAACCGTTCCGTTACGGTTGACCTTGCATGGCGTGCCATGCGTGAGGGCAAGATTGCCACCATTCCTATTTTGAACGAGGACTGCACTCTTTACGGTATGCTCTCCGCAGGAGATATTGCCACCTACGATATGCAGACCATATACAACAACCACATTGACGGTCTGCCCCTGTTCAACCTGTTGAGCGTTCTTGAGGGACAGCTTGTAAACGAGTTCGGCAATCTGCCGGAAGAGGTCTCCGGCGATGTCCGCATTGCTCTGCCTCAGGCCTATGAAGACCCCACCTTGATGAGCGAAAACAGCATTGTTATCTGCGGCAATCAGCCCGAGCTTATAGTCAAGGCTCTGGAGGCAAATGTAAGCTGCCTTATCATCTGTCAGGCTGACATTTCTCCCGAGCTTGCCGAGCACAAAGGCCCCACTCCCATAGTGTTTACTCCTCTGGACGCCAGAAAGACCGCCAGAGTGATCCATCAGGCCATACCCGTACAGCGTGTATGCCACACCACGGATATAATCTCCTTCCAGCTTACCGACTTTATCGATGACGTAAAAGAGACTCTGACCAAGAGCCGTTTCAGAAGCTATCCCGTACTGGACGAGAATTCCCACGTTGTGGGAACCCTGTCCCGCTTCCACCTGCTCAGTCCACGCCGCAAGAGAGTGGTTCTGGTGGACCACAACGAAGCCGCCCAGTCCGTCCCCGGTCTGGATCAGGTAGACATTCTGGAAATCATAGACCATCACCGCCTTGCGGACATTCAGACCCGCCAGCCCATTGCGGTACGCAACGAGGCCGTAGGCAGCACCAACACCATCATTGCCTCCATGTATCAGGAGCGTGGCGTTATGCCCTCTCCCAAAATGGCAGGGCTTATGGCCGCCGCCATTCTCTCCGACACTGTAATGTTCAAATCCCCCACCTGCACAAAGCGTGACATTGCAATGGCCGAAAGACTGTCAAGGATTGCCAGCATAAGCCTTGAGGATCTGGGCAAGGAGCTTTTCTCCGTTTCCGGCGCAGACAGCAAAACCGCCGAGGAGCTTTTCAGAACCGACTACAAGCAGTTCCACATATCCGACCAGAATATCGGCGTAAGCCAGATTACCTGTGCCGACGCCAGCGCTCTTGTGGCCCGCCATGAGGAATTTCTGGATGTTATGGCAAAGCTCAAGAAAAACAATGACTTTGACATTGTGATACTTATGATTACCGACGTTCTTCTTGAGGGAAGCCATATATACTATGTGGGCGGAGACGACGATATTAAGCAGGCCTTCTCCGTTGAGCCTGTGGACAATCATTTCTTCTTAAAGGGCGTCATGTCCAGAAAGAAACAGATTATTCCCATGCTCACCGCTCTCTGGGGCTGATGTTCCATGCGGTTTACAAAAATGCACGGTGCCGGCAACGACTTTATTATTATCAATAACATTGCCGGTGATATTCCCGAAACGGATTATGCCCCTCTTGCCCGAAAGCTCTGCGCCAGCCACACTTCCATAGGTGCCGACGGCCTTATGGTGGTGGTAAAGGCGGAAAAAGGTGGAGACTACGGGATGCGCTTTTATAACTCCGACGGTTCGGTGGGCGAAATGTGCGGAAACGGCGCACGCTGTATTGCCCGCTACGGATATGAAAACGGTCTTGCCGGCTCTGTTCAGAGGATAGAGACCACCGCTGGTCCGGTGACAGGTGAGAGACTGAGCCGCCGAATTTACAAAGTGCGCCTAAACGACCCCACTCTTATTGTGCCGAGAAAAAAGCTTATCCTTGACGGGCAGGAGCTTGAGCTGGGCTACATTGAGCTCGGCAGTCCCGGAATCCCTCACGCTGTTGTACTGCTGCCCGATATGGACACTCGGGACAGAGATGCACTCCGTGAACTGGGCCGCAGGCTCCGCTTTCACCCTGAATTTCCCAAGGGGGCAAATGTGAACTTTGTGCAGCAGCTTGGGGAAAATCATCTCAAAATTCTCACATATGAGCGTGGAGTTGAGGATTTCACCCTGGCCTGCGGTACCGGCTCAGGTTCGGTGGCTGCAATATGCCATATTCTGGGTCTCACAGGCAGCAATAACATCAGGCTCGAAAACAGGGGCGGAGAGCTTTCCGTAGACCTTAAACGAGACGGAGACAGAGTATTTGACATCTATCTCTCAGGTCCCACAAACATCGTATGCGAAGGCGAAATTTTAGACGAGGATCTGAATTAAAAAAAACGGTGCTGTTTTTTACAGCACCGTTTTTTCGCTTTTATACGCTTTTATACGCTTTTATACAATATAGTCGCTTTATTCACTGAATATATAATCTATAAACTTGCAGACATTTTCCCTGTCAGGGGCGCTGTAGGGCACAAAGAGATAGTAGCTGTCCTCCTGCCCGTAGGGCTTATCCTTAATAAATCGGCACCGGGAAAGCTCCAGCGCAGCCGGAAAGCTGTCGCTGAATTCTCCCGCTTCAAGTTCGTTTTTACCTTCCAGAATATATGGCCTCAGCTTTTCAAACAGCTCCGGAGTGAGGATTTCCGACAGATCCGCCATTGGTACACCGGTGGAAAAATGCTCATACAGCTCCCGGCTGCACACCACGAAATCCAGCTCACCCACTGCCATATAGGCAATAATTTTTCCGTTGCTGGCAGCAGATATATCCGTAGCGCCGCCCTCAGGATCAATATACAGCTCATCGTCAAAAACAATGTTCTGATTTTTTTGCAGGTTCAGGATGGGCGAAAGCTCCTCCCGAATCTTTTCCGCATCAAAGAATCTGTAAACATCGTTTACGAAAAAACCCTGCAATACCGTTTCCTTCTGACGCTGTATCAGTACATCCCCGATGTATCCGCCAAGCATACCGATGAGCAGCAGCCCCACAAGCCAGCCCTTGTAATATGTAAAGAGGTAGGAAGCTTTTTGCCTGAATGTCATAGGGCGCATTTTTTCTTTTAAATCAGTGTACCATTTTTTTATTCGCTCAGATAAAGTCATAATATCAAATCAGCCATTTCTCATCATCGTTTTTGCCGCTGTTTTTGAAGCCGCCCTTTTTCGTCTCTTCCTCATCCTTTTCCGTGTATTTCATAAACACGCCGAAAATGAAATATGAGGAAAAAAACACAAAAAGCCCGAACCAGAAGAAAAACAGTCCGCTCATGTAAAACAGCAGAACTCCCAGAATAACGCTCATAACAACAAGGGTAACCGTAACAGGCAGATTGCCCACCGCCATTACAAACGAGTTTGTAATAAGCTTTTTCAAAGGGAAATCATAGAGCGCCAGCGTGGGATAAACATAGTAGCAGCAGGAAAAGAAGATAATGGTAATACAGGCGCAGAACCCGAAAATAAAGACTCCCGGCACTCCGCCTCTGGAAACAAGAAAATTCCACGCAGCCCACATATCCAAAAGCAGAAACGCAAGACCTGCAAGCTGGATAAGCCACAAAACAGTGGCTTTTTTGAAATGCTTTTTAAAAGCTCTGAAATAGCTTTTCCACACCGAGCCTTCGGTATCTTTTACCTGATTTATGGTAAACTCATAAAAGGCCGTGGTGGAAGCGCCGATAGTGACAATGGGAATACTGGTGAAAAACCAGAGTATTCCCATGCAGAAAACATCGGTAATTTTGCCTAAAAACTGCCAGAATTTATTTTCCGGATTGAACAGCCGATACATTGCTTACTCCAATATGTTGCTGGTTATATAGTCAACGCCCATCTCCACCATTCTGTTGCCTGCTTCAAGGTCGTTTACTGTCCAGCAGTTGACCTCCAGACCTTTTGCGTGAACTCTGTCCACGATCTCCTGTGTGAGCAGGTGGTGGTCAATATCAAGACCCAGAGAATATTTTTCCAGAGAGTCATAAATGCTGTCCTCCCACTTGTGCTCAACAAGATACTGAGCGTTCACATTGGGATAGCGGCGGCGGAGATAGACCAGATTTACAAGCTGGAAGGAAATGAATATTACATGGTCCAGATACTCTTCCTTTTCAAATATCTCCACCAGTTCGTAAATCTCTTCCTCGGCAAACTCGTTCTTGAATTCAAAAACGCAGGTTTTGCCGTATTTTTTGCATATGCGGATATACTCCTCAACTGTAGGCATTATCAGGTCTTTTCTGCCTCTTTTGCCGTCAATATCGGTAAGCTGGAGATTTCTGAGAGTGTCAAAGCTGGTGTCCTCAATAATCATTGAGTCCAGAGCCACACGGCCGGTGTTGTCATCATGGAAAATAACATATTTGCCGTCACTGGTTCTGTGGACATCGGTCTCAATGCCGAAATACTTCTCTCTGTTTCCTGCCGCAACAAATGCCGAGCAGGTATTTTCCTTTTCAAGGCCGCTCAGACCTCTGTGAGCAATCATCTTTACATTTTTACTGTCCAACTTAATGGTATTCATAGTTATCTCCTTTAGATAAAGTCATGTTATGGTATCTATGCCTTCAGAAGTATAGCATTTTACCTGTCTGTTTTCAATATTAACACTCTTTTCGGCAGTTTTAAACACAAAATTTTCTTATTCATATATATTTTCCACAACAGGCTCTGAATTTAGTTAATAATATAACAAATTCTTTGGTAATATTATCCAAATTGCCGACGGCCTTTTTATATCAACTGGTTAATTGAATAAACGCTTTCCCCATGATATACTTTTTTTAACAGATGGAATTATAAGGCAATTCCATGCTATAACAGCACAAAAATTTAAAAGGAGAATTACAAAATGAAGAAGCTGCTGGCAATTTTACTTGCAATGTCAATGGTATTCGCACTTGCTGCCTGCGGAGGCAGTACAGGTGCTCCCGTACCTGAAGAAAAAGACTCTCAGACCCCTGCTGAAAGCCCCGACGAGACCGCTGCCGACGCAGACAAATACGCCGTCACCGAGCCTATAGAGATAGTATGGTGGCACGCTCTGGAGGAGCAGTACACAGATCTGGTAAACGAGGTTGTCAATGATTTTAACAGCTCTCAGGACCTTATCACCGTCAAGGCTCAGTATATCGGTGCATACAAGGATGTTAACGAGGCTCTGGTCGCCGCACACGCTGCCGGCACCGGTCTGCCCGCACTCTGCGTTGCAAACACCGACTATGTTGCATCCTACGGTGCAGGCGGTGTTTTTGAGAACCTTGACCCCTACATTGCCGCTACAAATTACGATGTGGACGACTTTTCAAAGGGTCTTCTGCTTTCCTCTCAGTATGACGGCAAGCAGGTCGCAATGCCTTTCCTCCACTCCACTCAGATAATCTACTACAACAAGACCATGGCTGACGAAAACGGAATCGAGGTTCCCACCAGCATTGAGGACTTCCCCGCATTCCTTGAAGCAGGAAAGAAGGCTTCCGGCGGTTACGGCACTGTTGTTCCCGGCTGGGACCAGTGGTACTTTGAGACTCTGTACCTTAACGAAGGCGTGGACATCATCACCAAGGACGGCACCTGCGATCTTAACAGTGAAACCGCTCTGGGTGTTACCAACATGATAAAAGACTGGTGCGACAAGGGTCTTGCCTACTTTGCCACCGGCACCGATGCCTCCTCTGCCATGAGACAGAAGTTCTATGACGGCGAAGCTTTCTCCGTCATGCACACCTCTTCCCTCTACAACAACTATGTAGACAAGTGCGACTTTGAAGTAGGCATGGCATGGTATCCCGCAAGCTCCACCGGAGAAAAGAACTCCGAGGTAGGCGGCTGCGTTCTGGGTATCCCCGCAGGCAACGACCAGGCCACAAAGAATGCCGCATGGCAGTTCCTCCAGTACCTCTGCGGCAAGGAAGTTAACATGAAGTGGGCAAAGGGCACCGGCTATCTGCCCACCCGTAACTCCGTGCTCAGCACCGATGAAGGCGTTAAATTCCTTGAGGAGAAGCCTGCTTTCCAGTGCATTTTCGACAACCTGAACCTCATCAACCCCCGCATCCAGCACTCCGCATGGAGCGAGCTTGCAACCACATGGAAAAACTACATGGAAATTATGATGAATCAGGGCGGTGACATCAACAAGAACTCCGAGGATTTAGTAGTTGAAGTCAACGAAATATTAGAGGACAGTGTCGGCTGATTTTTCCTGTAAATATCTAAAATACTCAAGTCCTGCTCTCGGGCAGGGCTTGAGCGCCATTTTTTCGCTGCAAAAGAGAGAGGAGTTGCTGTAATGGCCGAAAATACACTTGAAAAAAATACGGTTGGTACAGTGAACGGCTCAGAAAAAAAGAGACGGCTTTCAAACAGGAAGAAATCACGAATTCAGGAATTTCTCTTTGTGCTGCCCGCTCTTATCCTGCTGGCTGTTTTTACATACTATCCCATTGCAAAGCTGTTCCAGATAAGCCTGACTGACTGGAATCTGCTGAGACCCGAATGGACATTTGTGGGATTGAAGAACTGGAAATGGCTCTTCAACGGTTCCGGCGCAAAATACCTCTGGAACTCTCTTGAAGTCACATTTCTTTACTCACTGGGTGAGATTTTCGCCACTCTGGTAGGCGGTATTCTCTTTGCCCTGCTGTTTAAGCGCATGACCCGTTCTTTCAGCGCCATGAGAGCCATAATTTTTGTTCCTAAATATGTGGCAATGTCTTCCTGTGCAGTTGTATTCCTTTGGATACTCAACACCGACCACGGCGTGCTCAACTATCTGCTCAAGCTTATAGGCATTGCTCCCGTGGACTGGCTCAATCAGGAATCCACGGCCCTTATTTCCGTATTGATGACTACCTGCTGGCGAGTTGTAGGTTACGGCATGATGATTTATCTGTCTGCCATGATGGGCATCTCGCCCCAGTATTACGAGGCGGCAGCTCTGGACGGGGCAAGCTCCACCAAGCAGTTTTTCAAAATTACCCTGCCTCTGCTGTCCCCCACCACGCTGTTTTTGCTGGTCACCACCTTCCTGTCCTCCATGAAGGTGTTCCAGTCCGTAGATATTCTGACCTCCGGCGGGCCTGCCCGATCCACCGAGGTTTTTGTCTATCTGATTTACAGGTACGCCATGGTTGACTTCCGCATGGACAGAGCGGCCACATCCGCAGTTTTCTTCTTCATAATTCTGCTGATCGGAACCATATGCACCATGAAGTTCTCTCAGAACAAAGTCAACTACGACTCTTAGGAAAGGAGGAAAATCACCTTGAATTCAAATCTAAACTCAATACGCAAAAAGCGCAGCATAGGCTATCACATTCAGACCGTGGTGGCAATACTCATAACCCTTATAATGATTTTCCCTCTTTACTGGATGATTGCCACTTCCTTTAAATCCGCAGAAGAGGTTCAGCGTGTTATTCCCACCCTTTTCCCCCACAGCTTTCATCCGGAGAACTATCTGTCCGTTTTGACCAAGGCTAACTTTCTTCACTATTACTGGAACACCATTGTGATGACTCTTGGCATTATGGTTTTGCAGATAGGAACCGGAACTCTTGCCGCCTACGGCTTTGCCTGCGGCAGCTTCAAAGGAAAAAACGTGCTTTTCTATCTGGTTCTGGGCGCACTTATGATTCCTCTTCAGGTGACATTTATTCCCATTTACATTATGTGTGCCAACTGGGGGCTGAACGATACTTTTCTGGGTCTTATTCTTCCGGAATCCGTTTCGGCCTACTACATCTTTATGATAAGAAACACTTTTCTTTCCGTTGACCAGAGTTATATCGACGCCGGCAAAATGGACGGTCTGGGTCACTTCGGCATTATCCGCCATGTGCTTATGCCCATGAGCAAGGCGACTATTTTCACCGTTACGCTGGTCACCTTTACAAACGGCTGGAACGCCTATTTCTGGCCTAAAATCATCGCTAAAAATGAAGTACGCCGTGTACTTACCGTCGGCCTTGCACAGCTGAAAAACACCTTTGCAGGTCAGGCCGTATCCAACTACCATGAGATAATGGCCGGTGCCGTGCTTGCCGTTCTCCCTCTTGTAATTCTGTTTATAATATTCCAGAAGTACATGATGACCGGCTACTCAAAGGCAGCTATGAAGTAAAAGCAAAAGGCAGACTTTCCGAAGTTTAAATCTTCAGGTCTGCCTTTTTATTTTCACAATTTACGAAGGAGGAACCAAATGAACAAAACTTTTATATCTCTTGCATTGGGCCTTTCCCTGTCTGTGAGCCTGCTTATGAGCGGCTGCGGAACGGATGTGCCGACAGACGGCAAAGCTCCTGCACCCCCTGCTCAGGAAAATTTAACCGAAACCGTTCAGCCTCAGGACACAGGCTTAAAGTTTACTCAGGATAAAAATGTGGACGGGGACAGCTTTTTGGAAAATCCCGATTACGCCGATTTTCTCTCCAAAGCCAAAGCCGGATTTGTTGTTCCGGGTCTGAAGCAGCACTTTATCCCTCAGGGCATAAGTGCCGACCTTAAAAACGGAATTGTCTATATCTCAAACTATGCTGCCGCCCCCAGTATTCCCTCCGTCATAAGTGCAGTGGGCCTCAGTGACGGCAAGCTCAAAGCCGAATACAGGATTTTAAACCCTGACGGCAGTCCCTTTACAAGCCACATGGGCGGAATAGCCGTAACCGACAGCAAAATTTATGTTTCCGACAGCAAGGACGAATACGGCAACGCCCGTATTGCGGAAATTTCTCTGGACAAGCTCCCTGCCGAGGGCGGCCACGACATTACCGTTGAACGGCAGATAGTGGTTCCCCTTCAGCCATCATTTATAAATTACTCTCAGGGTATGCTGTGGATAGGAAACTTTTACCATCCCGACGGTGACTATAAGCTTCCCCCCGAAATCGGAAAGACCGTGGAAACCGCCGACGGCGAATACGGCTGCTACATCTTAGGCTATGAACTTGACGAAACAGGGGCTCTTCCTCAGATCAAAGATGGAGCAAAGTTCCCCGAAGCAAAGCTTGTTATCGCCGCCCCTGACAAAATTCAGGGCATCACCCTGTCTGAGGACAGCATATATCTGAGCAAGTCCTACGGCAGAAAGGCGGACTCCGCCATTTATAAGTACAGTCTGAAGCTGGACGAAGAATGCGACAGCACTCTCGAAATCTGCGGTCAGCAGCTGCCGGCATATATTCTGGATTCCAAGCGCAATTTTGAGCAAACCGTTCTTATGCCCATGAGCGAGGGCATATGTCTGGGACAGGACGGCTCAATTATTATCCTGTTTGAGTCCGGAGCCGAAAAATACAAGGACGGCAGAGACAGAACAGATACAGTCTGGGAATACAAAATAAGCGAAAACTGAAAAAGGACAAAAAAATGCCCGTCATAAGACGGGCATTTTTGGTGGAGAATGACGGACTCGAACCGTCGACCTTCCGCGTGTGAGGCGGACGCTCTAACCAGCTGAGCTAACCCTCCATAGGCTTACTAATAATAGCACATTAAATTCAAAAATTCAAGACTATTTTTTTCGCAAAGGGGAAATATATAGTACAGAAAAATTTTTTGAAATTTTTTGAAAAAAATTCAAATTTACAGTTGACAATCGGCTCTTTATCTGATAGAATTCCAATTGCTGTTTGAGCAGTATTTGGCGGCATAGCTCAGTTGGCTAGAGCATGCGGTTCATACCCGCAGTGTCCCCGGTTCGAATCCAGGTGCCGCTACCAAATAAAGGTGCAGTTTTCTGTACCTTTCATATGGCCCGTTGGTCAAGTGGTTAAGACACCGCCCTTTCACGGCGGTAACATGGGTTCGAGTCCCGTACGGGTCACCACAAAGAGTCAGTACTTTTGTACCGGCTCTTTTTTTATTTCTTTTGCTGCTTTCCCCTAATTTCGCCTTTTATTTTCTTTTTCTCTTTTGAGTTGACACAAAAAGAATAATCCATTATTATAGTAGTATTACATGAAATTTAAGGTGATGTTATGGAAGAAATTACAGAGGTCAGCAGCAGACATGGGAAAACCGTCTTAAAGTATCTACTCCGCACTCTGGGCGTGTTTTTCCTCACTATCGCACTTATTCTCGCTTTTCTTTACTCCGCACTGCTTATCATATGCAGAGGTCCCTCGGAATCGGCAAGAAATCTGTTTGTGCACTCCGTCCGTGAGACCAGTGCCGTAGGCTTCCTTGCAAATCTGGTGTTGTCAGAGGCAGAAATAGAGGCAATCGTGGCAAGGCCTGAAGCTCAGGTTCAGGAAACCGACACCTCTCTTATATCCATGGCCGCCGCACCAGAAGGCTCTGAGCCCGCCGCCGATCCGTGGGGTTACACCGATGATGACGGGGACGGAATTATTATAGTTCCGGTGGCAGGAGAAAGCTATGTAGGCAAAATGATGATAGTCCTTGACCCGTCAAGAGTTGTTTTGGGCTGCGCTCCCGAAAGGCTCGGTATATCAGGATGCACCGTTGAGGAGTTTGCATTGCGGTATGACGCCGTAGCTGCCATTAACGGCGGCGGCTTTATGGACTTAAACGGCGGCGGCAACGGCAGTATTCCCGACACTGTTTTAGTCTCCGGCGGACAGATATATAACGGCGGTTCAGGCGTAGGCTACGGCTTTGTAGGAATAGACAGCAGCTACATCCTCCATGTAGGCTTCACCTCCACGGACCAGATTGAGCAATGGGATATTCAGGAGGGTGCAGGCTACGGGCCTGTACTGGTGGCAAACGGTCAGCCGCAGGACACCAGCGGTGCTCTTGCCAGCGGTCTGAATCCCAGAACGGCCATAGGACAGCGTTCCGACGGGGCAATTCTCATGCTTGTTATCGACGGCAGGCAGCCTTCAAGCATAGGCGCAACCTATACGGATGAGGTTGACCTTATGCTGAAGTTCGGTGCGGTAAACGCCTGCAATCTTGACGGCGGCTCCTCCAGTCTCATGTGGTATAACGGCGAATATATAAACAACTGCGCCTCCGTTATCGGTATACGGGATATTCCCTCAAGCTTTGTTGTTTTAAAGGAGGGCAGAAAATGAAAAACCGAAAACCGCTTTCTGCATTTAAAAAAGGCCTGTTGGTTTACATCGGCGTTTTCCTGCTTGCTGCTTTGACCGCTCTTTCCGTTTTATACTGTTTTCTGAGGGCTTATGAGCAGTCACGACCCGAAAACACCGTAAAGGAGTATATTCAGAGTCTGGCTATCAAATGTGATGGTGAAGCTGCGGAAAACACCCTTGCGGAGCTGGACACAAATATTCGGCCCGCTGAGGAAAGCATAAGCATATTAAAGGATGAGCTGAAAAATCTCAGCTTCCGCAAAGACTCCGTAGCAAGCACCCATGATGAGCTTATCTACAATCTGTACAGCGGCGACAGGCTTATAGGCAGTTTAAAACTGGAAAATTCCGATCGCCATTCCTTCGGTCTGCGGTTCTGGGAGCTTGCAGAGGAAAAGCTGGATTACTCCAAATTCTTTAATTCAGTCAGTATGACCCTGCCCTCCGATTTCAGTCTTTCCGTAAACGGTCGGGAGCTTGGGGAAAAATACATTACACAAAAGGATATAGAATATAATACCCTTTCCGGTTTTTATCCTCATTACAACGATCTGCCTACACTTGTTTTATACGAGAGCGGCAAATTTCTTGGTGATGCTGACATCACTGTAAAAGACGGCAGCGGAAATCAGGTCGATACGTCAGAGCTGAACGAGACCCGTTTCCTCAGCAACTGCGACGAGGACACTGTGGCCCGAATAAGTCAATTTGCGGATGAATTTATCAGCAGGTATGTGTTCTTCTGTGCCAACACCAACCAGAACGAATATGCCAACCACGATTATCTGAAGGAGCTGGTAAAACCTGACAGTCCTCTTACCGACCGTATGTACAACGCTTTCTGGGCTTTCGGATATTCCACAGTCTACTCCTGCGATATTGTATCGAGAAACATAAATCTTGTTTCCGATCTGGGCGGCCGCTATCTTGTTGATTACAGCTACACCACGGAAACCGTGGCCTCGGCAGGACCAGTGCAGGAGGACAGCAACGTAAGGTTTCTTGTTTCGGATAACGACGGCACTCTTCTTGCGGAAGCCATATTTAATTATTAAGAATTAACAGTAAAAAAATGACACGTTCGGCAACGTGTCATTTTTTCTTTTATGCCGGCAGATACTGAGCAGGGTCAACCGGCTTTCCGCCTGCCTCTATTGCAAAATGCAGGTGGCTGCTCTGTCCGCTTTCGCATATGGCAGTGTCTCCCACCGCACCTATCACATCTCCTGCTTTCACCACATCTCCCTGACTTACGGCGCAGGGTTCGGCAAGGTTTGCATAAATACCCACAGTTCCGTCTCCGTGGGAAATTCTTACGCAGGTGCCGTAAAGGGAGTCAGTGTAAACCTGCTCCACAGTGCCCCCGTGAGCCGCCGTGACCGTAGTTCCCAGAGGAGAGAGTATATCTATTCCCTGATGGGCACGCCAGTCCTGCAAAGTGTCGTCGTAGCTCAGTTTATCGCCGTCAAAGCCTCTCTCTGTCTCTCCGGATATAGGCCAGAGGTAAACATTGCTTTCAGGCTGACTCTCCTGCCATGTTTCCGCAGCTTCTTCTGCCTTTTCCTCAGCAGGTATATCCGCTGTTTCGGCCTGCTTTTCAGGTTCTTCCGCCGGACGAGGCGGCTGCGGATTTATGACAGGCCTTACTTCCTCCTGTGCAGGAGGGATTATTACCGTCTCCACCTTTTTGTTGTCCAGTCTGGCTGTGTTTGATTCTTTGGCCTCTTTAACCATAGTCCTGTTTCCTGATGCCAGCATCCATGCGGAAACACCGATCACTGCGGCGCACAGGAAAAGGACTATGTAAAAGCCCTTACCCTCGAAAAACCTCTCCAGCTTTCCGCCGGAATTTCTATTGTTCATCTGCTTAACCTCCGTTTGCAAGATTTAGGTTTGCATTCCTATTCTTGCCATGAGAGGTAAAAATTATACACCTTTAAAAAATATTTACCCGAAGGCGGCCTGTGACATATTTTTCCCCGTGTGGAGCTTTTGAATTCAGAGCTTTCAACCATTTTGCGGTTGAATCCGTCTGTTAACTTCAGCGTGGACTGAAGCTTTCATCCGTAAGGGAATAATTAAATTCCGCTGCCCCGAAAACCTCTTTATCCAGATCATAAATTGTGAATGTAGTGCCGTCAAACTTCATATAAGCGCTGCTGCTCTCTACCACAACGCCGTCCTGTACTACATCCAGATACACCATTCGGTTCATCCCGCTCATTTCATATTCTGTCCATTCCTCATCATTTTTGAACCATGCAGTTACTGAGCCTTTATCGAGGTTTGTCCTGTCACAAACAAGATAACTGTTTCCATTCTCAGACACCCATGTGCTTTCAAAGCCCCACGGGCCTTCCGAATAGACATATTCGTCAAATTTGCGGTTTGAGTTCCATGTACCTCCAAGATAGAGCATGACCCCTGCCACAGCCAGAACCGCAATCAAAAGTACTGCCCCAATCACGCCAATGATAATTTTAGTTTTCTTTTTCACGGAAATCACCTCTTTTATACATAAATTACTCTTTTTCACTCAGATTTTCAACATTTTTCAGCAACTGTTTTGTGCTGATTGCCGCCTCGCAGCCGAAAAAAATCCGGAAAGAACATAGGTTCTTTCCGGATTGGTAATTTTATCTTATGGAGAAGAAAGCGTCTTTTCCGGGATAGTCTGCCACATCAAAAAGCTCTTCCTCAATGCGGAGCAGCTGATTGTACTTTGCCACTCTGTCGGTGCGTGAGGGTGCGCCGGTCTTTATCTGACCTGCGTTTACCGCAACGGAAATGTCGGCTATTGTGGTGTCCTCGGTCTCACCGGAGCGGTGGGACACAACGGCGGTCCAGCCTGCTCTGTGAGCCATCTGAATGGCCTCCAGAGTCTCTGTGAGAGTGCCTATCTGGTTGAGCTTAATGAGTACGGAGTTTGCGGCTTTAAGCTCTATGCCCTTTTTAATGCGCTCTGTATTGGTAACAAACAGGTCGTCACCCACGATCTGGATGCGGCTGCCCAGACGCTTTGTCATCAGCTGCCAGCCCTCCCAGTCGTTTTCTCCCATACCGTCCTCAATGGAGATTATGGGGTACTTATTCACAAAGTCCTCCCACATATCCACCATTTCCTCACTGGTCATAACGGTGCCTCGTTTGGGCAGGTGGTAGCACTTGTCCTCCTTGTACCAGTCGGAAACTGCGCCGTCGATGGCTATCATAAAGTCCTCGCCTGGTTTGTAGCCTGCCTTTTCGATAGCGGCAACAAGGGCCTTGAGAGCGTCCTCGTCGCTGTCAAGGTTGGGAGCATAACCGCCCTCATCACCTACACCGGAAGCCGGAACGATCTTTTTAAGAGCGTGGAACACCTCTGCGCACATTCTCAGCGCTTCCTTAAAGCTTTCGGCACCTACAGGCATTATCATAAACTCCTGAATGTCCACGTTGGAGCCGGTGGCGTGAGCGCCGCCGTTTAAAACGTTCATCATCGGCACCGGCAGGGTGTGGGCGTTAACGCCGCCTATATAGTTATAAAGGCTCTGACCTGTTGCCTTTGCCCCGGCCTTTGCACAGGCCAGAGATGCGCCCAGAATGGCGTTTGCGCCAAGTCTTGTCTTGTTGGGAGTGCCGTCTATCTCTATAAGCATTTTGTCAAGAGAGGTCTGGTCAAGAGCATTGAGGCCGACCATGGCTTCCGCAATTTCGCCGTTGACGTTCTCAACGGCCATCTGGACGCCTTTTCCGCCGTAGCGGCTCATATCGCCGTCTCTCAGCTCGCAGGCCTCATACATACCTGTGGATGCGCCTGAGGGCACGGCGGCTCTGCCGATGGTGCCGTCATCCAGAGTGACCTCAACTTCAACGGTAGGATTGCCTCTGGAATCCAGAATTTCCCTTGCCATTACATCTACTATCTCAAAGTACTGCTTCATCTTTATACCTCCTGTTTTAAAATATATATTGATTATAACCTAAAGAAAAAGAAAAATAAATAAAACTTTTTTAACACTTGAGTCAAACGCTGAAATTTTCCACAAATTTTTCTATATTTTCCCGACTTTCTCCTGCGCTGCCCTGAATCATGGCAGGTTTTCCGCCGCCTCTGCCCCCTATGCCTGAATTTATGGCGGCGGCATTTTTCCTCAGGTCAAGGGTTTTACTGCCTATAATATACTTCCAGCCCTTTTCATCACTGCCTGAAAATGCGGCGGCAAGGCCTGAGCATTTTTCCGTCAGCAGGTTCACAAGCTCTCTCAGCGCAACATCGTCTAAAATATCGTCAAACACGCAGATATTTCCCTCTTTCGGCGTGAAGCTGTCTGCTTTCAGCTTCACAAGCTCCATACTCAGGGCAGAAATGCGCTCTTTGTATCCGTCACGCTCATTTATGAGCCGCTCCACCGCCTGAGCCGTTTGGTCCCTCTTTGAGGAGAGCAGAACGGATATGGCGCTGTTGCTGTCCTGACGGAGACGGTAATTATCCAGAGCGTCCATACCGCACACAACGCTCAGTCTCATGCCGCCTCTGTGCCGCTCCGCCTCAAGGATTTTTATAATTCCCACTTCGCCTGTTCTGTCCGCATGGGGAGCGCAGCAGGCGCAGCAGTCTATGCCCTCTATGGTGACTATACGCACATTCTCCGTAAGCTCAAGCTTACTTCTGTAATCCAGATTTATAAGCTCCTCAGGCTTCGGAAAGGCGGCAGTTATGGGAAGATTGTCCCTTACTGCCTTGTTTGCAAGGGTTTCGATCTCCAGAATGTCCTTATCGTCCAGTTCCCCGTCAAAGTCCAGAGTCATACACTCCTGCCCCATGTGAAAACCTACATTATTGTAGCCGTGCAGTCTGTGGGTAATACCCGAAACAATATGCTCGCCTGAGTGGTTCTGCATACGGCGCAGGCGCTGCTCATAATTTATGGCGCAGTGAACACTGCTTCCTGCACCGATTTCCTCATTCACATAGTGGAGAATTTCGCCGTTTATTTCCTGAACATCGAAAACCTCTGCCGTCCCTATAGACCCCGTATCCGGCAGCTGTCCGCCGCCTTCAGGGAAAAAGGCAGTCTTATCCAGAATGACCGCAAAGCCCTTTTCCGCTTTTCGGCACTCCGTGACCCTTGCGTCAAACCGACTCATATGGCTGTCTTGATAGTATAATTTCTCTGTCAAAAAACTTTCCTCCCGACAAAAACCGCCCTGAAAGCTTTCAGGGCGGAGCAGTTTTTTATATTACTCTTACACGCAGTACATTGTCCATTTCGGCAATGCTCCGTGCAGTGTCATTTCCGATTTTCTCGCCCAGATCCACTATTGTGCAGGCATAGCCGCCCCTTGGCTTATTTATCATGTGCTCAACATTTATATTGAGCCTGCTTATAAGCTCAAGTATGCGGTTTATCATACCGGGAACATTTCTGTGGATAACGCAAAGCCTGCAAACGCCCATACGGCTCAGACTTACATCCGGCAGGTTGACGGAGTTTTTGATATTGCCGTTTTTCAGGTAATCGTAAAGCTGGTTTGCCGCCATAATTGCACAGCGATCCTCGCTTTCCGGCGTACAGGCCCCCAAATGGGGCATGGCAATCACATTAGGGGCTTTCAGAATGGTCTCATTGGGAAAATCAGTCACATATTTTGCAACCTTTCCCGACTTCAAAGCCTCCGTCATTGCAATGTCGTCCACCACCTCCGCACGGCTCTCGTTTATTATTCTGACCCCGTCTTTCATACGGGCGATGGCGGCGGAATTGAACATATGCCTTGTCTTTTCCGTATACGGCACATTGATGCTTATATAGTCGGACCTGCTGAAAATTTCGTCGGCGGTCTCCGCCCTTTCCACATCACGGCTCAGCTGCCATGCAGCCTCAACGGACATAAAGGGGTCATAGCCGTAGACCTCCATCCCCAGAGCCACTGCCGCATTTGCAACCAAAGCACCCGTTGCGCCAAGGCCCACAACTCCCAGAGTTTTTCCCAGAAGCTCAGGGCCTGCAAAGTCAGACTTTCCTTTTTCCACAAGTTTCGGAATTTCATCGCCCCTGTGGGCAATGCTTTTAACAAATTCTATACTTCCAAGAATGTCTCTGGAAGAGAGAACAAGAGTGCAGATCTCCTGTTCCTTTACCGCCTCGGCGTTGGCACCGGGGCTGTTAAACACCACTATTCCCTTTTCGGCACATTCCTCCACGGGGATATTGTTATATCCCGCTCCCGCTCTTGCTATGGCGAGCAGGCTTTCGGGAAGCACCTTTTCATGAAGGTCGGCACTTCTTAAAAGCAGACCCTCAGGTTCCTCCATGTTTTCCCCCACATTGCAGCCTTTTTTTACAAGCACCTCAATACCGGCAGGAGAAATGGAATTCATGGTCTTTATATTAAACACGGTGCTTTACCTCAAACTCCTTCATGAAGCTCACCAGCTTGTCAACGCCCTCCATAGGCATTGCGTTATAGAGAGAGGCTCTGATTCCGCCTGCCACCTTGTGGCCTTTAAGGTTTATAAGCCCATGGGCGGCAGCCTCGTCCACAAAAGCCATATCCAGCTCTTCACTGGGGGTACGGAAGGTAATATTCATGTCGCTTCTGCCTGAGGGGATCGCATGAGGAATATAGAAAGAGCTGTTATCCAGCAGATCATAAACCCTGGAGGCTCTCTCCTTCTTTATGACTTCCATTCCTTCCACGCCGCCCTGCTCCTTGAGCCAGTCAAGCACCAGCCCAAGCATATAAATGCACCAGCAGGGAGGAGTGTTCAGCAGAGAGTCTGTCTTTATCAAGGTCTCATAGCTCATAACCTCGGGAGTTATGGGCAGCTCTTTTCCGGCAAGTGCTCTGTCTATAATTACAACGGTAAGACCGGCAGGAGCCATGTTCTTCTGAGCGCCTGCATAGATAAGGCCGTATTTTGAAACATCTATGGGCTTTGAAAGAATGTCTGAGGACATATCGCACACGATAGGTGCCTTTGTTTCGGGAACGTAGCTCCACTCGGTGCCGAAAGCGGTGTTATTTGAGCAGTAGTAGAAATACTTTGCTCCCTCGCTTATTTTAAGCTCAGACTGGGTGGGGATTCTGTCGTGGCCTGTGGGAGCGGTGTCGCACACTATATGCACCTTTCCGTACTTCTCCGCCTCTCTTGCGGCCTTGGTGGAAAAGTTTCCGGTCATGGCATAATCTGCAAAGCCTCCGTCCATAAGGTTCATGGGTATTGAGGCAAACTGCAGCGTTGCGCCGCCCTGAATAAGCAGGATTTCGTATTTGTCCGGTATTCTCAGAATATCACGGAGCTTCTGCTTTGTTCCCTGCAATATTTCGTCAAACATGGGAGTTCTGTGGCTCATCTCCATAACTGAAACTCCTGTTGAACCCCAATTCAAAAGTTCCTTCTGTGCTCTCAGAAGAGCGCTCTCAGGCATAATGGAAGGGCCTGCCGAAAAATTAAAAACCTGTTCTCTCAACACGGAAAATCATCTCCCCAAATAATGAAATTGAATTTATGTTTCTCAACGCACTATTATACATTAACGCTTTAAATCCGTCAAACAATTTCTCCCAGAAGTCTGTCCCCATCCACAGCCTTTATAAGCACATTGAGTATTCTTCCTCTGAGATTTTCTCCCTTTGCCCACACCATTACATAGGTGTCGCTGTGGCCTGTATAGCCCTCTCCCTCGGGAGTTTCAAAAAGCACAGGCAGAACCTGACCCACACCCGCTTTAAGGAATTCCTCGTGCATTTTATTTGCCACCTGCTGTGCCTCATGGGATCTGGCGGATTTGACGGCGTTGGAGCACTGATTGGGCATTTTATCCGCAGGAGTTCCGGGGCGTCTGGAATAGGGGAAAATGTGCATCTGGGAAAATCCGCAGCGCTCTATAAACTCCAGAGTCTCCTTCTGATCCTCATCGGTTTCACCGGGGAAACCCGTTATAAGGTCGCAGGTAAGAGCGCAGCCTGGGAAATGCTTTCTCAGCAGCTCCACAGCGTTATAAAATCCCGCTCTGTCGTATTTGCGGTTCATATTTTTAAGTGTTCTGTCACAGCCTGACTGGAGGGACAGGTGGAAATGGCGGCACAGCTTCCCCGTTGCCGCAATCTTGCGGCAGAAGTCCTCGGTTATGACGGTAGGCTCCAGAGAGCCCAGTCTTATACGCATATCCCCCGAAACCTGAGCCACGGCGCAGATAACATCGGCAAGGTCAGGTTTTCCCGGCAGATCCACCCCGTAGGAGGCCACCTCTATGCCTGTTAAAACAAGCTCTTTATAACCCTCGTCTCTTATGCGTTCGGTCTCCTTTACCGCCTCGTCCATGGGCAGGCTTCTCAGTCTGCCTCTGGTGTAGGGAATTATGCAGTAGGTGCAGAAGTTAACGCAGCCGTCCTGAATTTTGAGCATAGCTCTTGTGCGGCCCGCCACTGCACCGGCAGGCAGCTTTTCCAGCACACGGCGTTTAAAGGGCTCGTCGATGTTTTCCTCGCCCTCCCCTGTTGCCGCCGCCTTTTCTATGGCTTCCACAAATTTCATTCTGTCTGCGGCTCCGAAAATAACCTTGGCGCCCAGTTCCTCCGCCTCTTTGGGGTCTATCTGGGAATAGCAGCCGCAGACTGCCACCAGAGCATCGGGGTTTTCATCTCTCAGCCTTCTTATCAGCTGTCTTGATTTTCTGCCGCTTTCTGCGGTGACGGCGCAGGTATTGACTATGACCGCATCCGCCTTTTCTCCCTCAAGGGCAGGCGTATGACCGTGAGCCTTCAAAACGGTTTCCATGGCCTGAGTTTCATACTGGTTGACCTTACAGCCAAGAGTGTTTATAATATATTTCATCTTATTCACCTTAATTTTAAAATTTGGAGATACATATGGAACATTATCTTGATAATTCTGCTACTACTAAAGTATGCCCTGAAGCGGCGCAGGCTGCCTGCAAGGCAATGTGTGAGATTTACGGCAACCCCAGCTCCACCCACACTTTGGGCAGGCAGGCCAAAAAGCTGCTGGACTCATCCCGAGCCACCGTAGCCAAGGCTTTGGGCTGCACCCCCGCAGAGCTTGTTTTTACCTCCTGCGGCTCCGAAAGCGACAACTGGGCCATAATCGGCGGCGCAGAGGCCATGAAGCGCAAGGGCAATCACATTATAAGCTCCGTTGCCGAGCATGACGCCGTAAGAAAAGCGCTGGACGAGCTGGAGAAAAGGGGCTTTGAAGTTACAAGGCTTGTGCCCGACATGGGCGGTGCCGTCAGCCCGCAGGCCGTTAAAAACGCCCTCCGCCCTGATACTATACTCGTTTCTCTCATGCTGGTCAATAACGAAACCGGTGCAATAACTGATATAAACGGTATTTCAAAGCTTTTAAAAAGGGAAAAATCTCAGGCTCTTCTGCACACTGATGCTGTACAGGCCTTTATGAAAATCCCCTTCTCCGCCAAAACTCTGGGTGCGGATATGATAAGCATAAGCGGTCACAAGGTTCACGCCCCCAAGGGCATAGGCGCTCTTTACATTAAAAACGGCCTGAAGCTCAAGCCCTTCATAGTGGGCGGTGCTCAGGAAGAGGGCCGACGGGCAGGAACGGAGGCAATGCCCCAGATAGCAGCCTTCGCCGCCGCCTGCGAGGCTGCGGGAAACGTGCAGGAAAACGCCGAAAGGATGGGAAAGCTTCGCAGCATGGCGGTGGAGCGGCTGTCCTCCGGCATACCCGAGCTTGTGCTGGTGTCCGGCGGCGCCCCCCATATACTCAGTATCTCCCTGCCCGGCTGGCGCAGCGAGGTACTTATGAACTTCATGGAGTCCAGAGAAATTTATGTATCAAAAAGCTCCGCCTGCAAAAAGGGCGGGCGGAGCCATGTGCTTGAGGCGATGGGTTATAACTCCAGGGTGATTGACGGGGCAATACGCATAGGTCTCTCCCGATACACCACCCAAGAGGATATAAGCGCTTTATGTCAGGCCTTGCAGGAGGCACACGACACTCTCGCTCACTGCTGAGTATCGCTCTCCTTCTTATCTTCAGCCTTTTCTTCCCGTCCGGAACCGTATCTGGTTCCGGCGGTTTTTTTTATGACCTTTCTGGTTACGGGGTCTATATGGTCCATGGCCTCATAGTCCTCCGTCTCCCAAGGCAGGTCGTCCTCTTTAAGCCGCTTTTCTATACCGGAATTTATAGCCGTATATATTACCACAAAAACAGGTACACCCAGCAGCATTCCCCAGAAGCCGAAGAGACCGGCACCCAGAATGATCGCAAACATTACCCAGAAGCCGTTTATGCCTATGGAGCTGCCCAGAATCTTGGGTCCGATAATGTTGCCGTCCACCTGCTGCAAAATGATAATAAATATTATGAAAATAAGGCATTTTACAGGGCTTACCATTAAAATTATAATTGCGCTGGGTATTGCACCGATAAAAGGACCGAAGAAGGGGATTATGTTTGTAACGCCGACTATAACGCTGACGAGCATTGCGTAGGGCATATCCAGAATCACGCACACCACATAGCAGATAAGGCCGATTATGGCGGAATCCAGAAGCTTGCCGTTTATAAAGCCCATAAAGGTCTTATCCGTGAAAGCAACGCACTCACGGATCTTCTCTGCATTCTCGATAGAGAAAAGGCTGTACAGCATACGCTTTGAATTTGCCTGAAACTGTTCAAGGTTTCCGAGAATATAAACGGAGACAATAATGCCGATGACAATGTTATATATTGCCATTATCACATAGTAAACACCGGCAGTAACGCTGGAAATCAGGTTGCCTATTCCCGGAAGTATGGTATTTTGCAGCCACTCCATAATACCGGAGTTTACGGTGTCGATAACGCTCTTTGCAAGCTGCTCCATTTCGGGGAAATCCCTGAGCAGGTTTGCGATCCAGCGGCTGATATTTGCAAGATAGGTATTGCTGTTTAAAACTATGGTCTCAATGCTGCTGTACACCTGAGGCAGGATGAGGTAAACCAGAGCTGCCATCAGGGCAACGAGAACTATCTCCGACACAAAAACCGAGAAGCCTCTTGCAAAGCTTTTGCCGCCGTCTTTCTTACTCTTATATATGCGCCTGCCCAAAGGGCCGAAAACATTTCTTTCCAGCGCTCTCATAAGCGGGCAAAGAAGATAGCTGATAACAACACCCCACACAAAGGGGCTGAGGATGTGAACAATAGCTTTCAAACCTTCTTTAAGGTCTGAAATATAATTCAGGGCCATAAAAAACAGTATTGAACAGGCAATAACGCAAAAGCCCGTTATGCCCCAATACAGGTATTTTTTGTCCCATTTGAAGTGTTTTCTCATAAATAACCCTCTTCCGGAAAATCTCATAATTTTGCTTGCACAATATTTTACTATCTGCGTTTACGACAGTCAACTGTAAAATGTAAACTTTTGTTTTTAATGTTCGGTTTTCGCACTTTTCTCGCATTCTCTTCCTGTTTAAACAGTTAAATCCGCTTTTGCCCCAAATTATTCACAAACAGGCTGTTGATAACTATGTTGATAATGTTGATAACTCCTTGCAGAGCCTTATTTTTTTGCTCATGTAGAAAATTTTTACATTTGAACAAATTTCGTCACTTTGGCTGCAAGGCTGTAAAACAGCTCATATCCGCCGCCTCTCTCTCATAGGTTTGCGTAAGAAGAAAATCGGAAGATGAAGTGGAGGCAGCATATGAAAAGGACAGTTAGTTTTATACTTATTTTTGTAATTATTTGCGGTTTGTTTTCAAGTGTACACGCTTACGCCTTAAAGCCGCTGACGGACAGGGAGCTTCAGATCACCGCCCCCTCCGCCGTGCTTATGGAAAAGGAGACGGGCCAGATAATCTACAAAAAGAACGCCAATGAGCGGAGAGCTCCTGCAAGCATAACGAAAATAATGACCATGCTTTTGATAGTCGAGGACCTTGAAAGCGGAAAACTCTCCCTGACCGACACCGTTACCGCCAGTAAAAGAGCGGCCTCATTCGGAGGAAGCTGTGTATATCTGGAGGAGGGGGAACGGATGACGGTGGACGAAATGCTAAAGTGCATCGCCGTGGTCTCCGCCAACGACTGCGCCGTGGCAATGGCCGAGCATCTCTGCGGCACGGAACAGGCCTTCGTGGAGCGAATGAACAAAAGAGCGGAGGAGCTGGAGCTGAAGGACACGCATTTTACTAACTGTACCGGGCTTTTCGACGATGATGCCCACTACAGCACCGCATACGATGTGGCCGTAATGTCAAGGGAGCTTATATCTCACGACCTGATAAAGGACTACACCACCATATGGATGGACAGCATCCGTGGCGGAGAGTTCGGTCTGAGCAACACTAACAAGCTGGTAAACCGCTACGAGGGCTGCACAGGTCTGAAAACCGGCTATACCGGCGCTGCAAAATACTGTCTCTCCGCAACTGCCGAAAGAGACGGCATGGAATTTGTGGCGGTGGTCATGGGCTCTAAGGACTCGGAGCTTCGCAACTCCGATGCAGCCGCACTTTTAAACTTCGGCTTTGCAAATTTTGCTCTGTGCCGTCTCCGCAGTCAGGAGCCTTTGCCCGGTCTGTCGGTGGAGATGGGAAAAGCATCCACTGTGCCCCTTAAATACGCCGGAGAGGAATACGCCCTTGTGCCAAAGGGAAATTCAAATCCCGACTATCAGCTCTCCCTTCCCCAAAGCGTAAAGGCACCCGTAAAGCAGGGGCAGATTCTGGGTGAAATGCTTGTCAAAGCAGAGGACGGCAGGGAGCTTGCCAGAATTCCGATAATGGCAGATGCGGACGTAGAAAAGCTTGGTTTCTTCGGCATATTCGCCATGCTGGGCAGAAGCCTGTTCGGGCTGTAAAATTAACGCTGACAATAGTCTTACTTTACTTGAATTCCTCCGAAAATAGTATATAATGATAATAACACTTTGTATTATTACAGGAGGAATTATGGTTAAAGTTGATTTATCCGGCGCAGAGCAGTTTTTCACTGCCGCCGGCCCTGACTACGCTCTTGCGGAGCTTGCCCACAAGACGCTTATGACCGGCTCCGGTCTTGGCTCCGATTTTATCGGCTGGATTGGTCTTCCTCAGCGCATAAAAGACACCGAACTGCCGGAAATTCTGGAAGCGGCACGGCTTATCCGCTCCCGCTCAAAGGCTCTGGTTGTTATCGGCATAGGCGGCTCCTACTTAGGCGCCCGTGGCGCAATAGAGCTTTTGAAGCCTATCCCCGCAAAGGATGACCCCAAGGTGTTTTTTGTTGGCAACGGCCTTTCCGCCGACGCCCTGTGCGACACATTGGAGCTGCTGGGCGATATGGATTTTGATGTGAATGTTATCTCCAAGTCCGGCACAACTCTGGAGCCTGCCGCCTCTTTCCGCATTTTCCGCGGTCTGCTTGAAAAGAAATACGGAGACAAGGCAGATGAACATATCTTTGCCACCACCGACGCTCACAAAGGCGTTCTGAAGTCCCTTGCACAGAGGCAGGGCTGGAAAACCTTTGTAGTGCCTGACGATGTGGGCGGCAGATTCAGCGTTCTCTCCGCCGTAGGTCTTTTGCCCATGGCAGTGGCAGGAATAGACGTGGAAAAGGTCATTGACTGCGCCATTGAGGAGTTCAAAGCCCTTTCCGTCCCCTCAAAGGAAAATCCCGCCTGGCAGTATGCCGCCGCAAGACAGAGCCTTTACAATAAGGGCTACGGCATTGAAATTCTTGGCTGCTACGAGCCTTCCTTCCGCTTCATGGCCGAATGGTGGAAGCAGCTCTACGGCGAAAGCGAGGGTAAGGACCACAAGGGTATATTCCCTGCCTCCGTTGAGTTTACCGCAGATCTGCACTCCATGGGTCAGTTTATACAGGAAGGCCCCAGAAATCTTATGGAGTCCATTGTCCGCTTTACCGAAAGCCGCAAGGCATATATTTTCCCCGAAGATGAGGAAAACGCCGACGGATTAAACTATATTGCAGGCAGAGACATGGCAGACATTTGCCGTGTAGCTGCCGATGCCGTCAGAGAAGCCCATGTTTCCGGCGGAGTACCCAACATGGTGATTCAGGTGCAGAAGAGAGACGAGGCAGGCTTTGCCGCTCTTGTCTGCTTCTTTGAGATGTCCTGTGCCATTTCGGGATATATGTCGGGAGTCAATCCATTCAACCAGCCCGGCGTCGAGGCATACAAGAAGAATATGTTCCGTATGCTTGGAAAGCCCGGAGCAATGTAAAACTTTATCGCTGCAAAAAGAAGGCATAACCTCCGTTATGCCTTCTTTTTTTGAACCCACGCTTCCTGTCCGTTTGAGGAAGCGTGGGTTTTTCCATAATTATTTCCGCTCCTGCTGAATTTTTCCCGTTAAAAAATTTTTCAAAAATCTGTTGACAAATGGCAAAGCATGTATTATTGTGTTAATCACTTAATACAGCGATACAGGAGGTGCAGCGTGGACTGGAATTTCAGAAATGACCTTCCGATATACTCTCAGCTGATTGAACAAATAAAGCTGGCCATAGTCTCCGGTGTCTATTCTCCGGGAGAACGGCTTCAATCGGTGAGAGACATGGCAGCGGAAGCAGGAGTTAATCCAAACACAATGCAGAGAGCATTGCAGGAGCTGGAGCGTGAGGGAATGGTATATTCTCAGCGCACGGCAGGGCGATTTGTTACGGAGGATTTAATGCTGATAAACAACGCTAAAAAAGCTCTGGCTAAAAGCCGGATAAAGGACTTTGTAGAGTCCATGACAAAACTGGGCTACGGTCAGGAGGAGATCATGTCTCTGCTTGACGAAAGCATCAAGGAGGAAAGAAAAAATGGCAATTCTTGAATGTAAAAACCTCTGCATGAGTTACGGCAGTAAAAATGCTCTGGACAACATCAATCTTCA
>JARHZW010000058.1 GCA_029264685.1 Candidatus Limivicinus sp. | reverse complement strand
AACGGAATGCCGCTGGAATTCAGGGTATATATAAAGCCTACACCATCAATAGCAAAAAACCAGAAAAGCGTGGATTTAAGCTGTATGGAAGAGAAAGACATCAGCGTTCACGGCAGGCACGACCCCTGTATTGTACCCAGAGCATTGCCCTGCGTAGAAGCAGTGGCGGCTCTGGCAATATATGATGTGTTTTTAGGCCGTAAAAAGGAACTATAAAAATGAATTTAAGTAGTTTAAGGGATGAAATTGACAAAATAGACTGTGAACTGGTAAAGCTTTTTTGCGCCCGTATGGATCTATCCCGAAAGGTAGGGGAGTACAAAAGGGAAAATTCCCTGCCGATTCAGGATGAACAGCGTGAAAAAGAGAAGCTGCAAAGTATTAAAAATCTTTGCTCGGATGAATACAGTGAGGCAGCTGAAGAGCTTTACAGGAAAATATTTGAACTTAGCCGTGATACGCAGCGCATGAAATGCGGACTTTTAGGCGAAAAATTAGGCCACAGCTATTCTCCCCAAATCCATGCCGAACTGGGAGAATATGAGTACAGACTTTATGAAAAAGCCCCCGATGAAGTGGAAAGTTTTATAAAAGACGGCTGCTGGAACGGACTTAATGTTACGATTCCCTATAAGAAAACCGTTTTGCCCATGTGTTCCGTTCTGTCGGAAAGGGCAAAACAGGCAGGCAGCGTAAACACTCTTGTGAGGCTGCCGCAGGGCGGTATTTACGGTGATAATACGGATGTGTACGGCTTTGAATGTCTTGTAAAAAAACTTGGCGTGGACGTAAAAAACCGTAAAGCCCTTGTGTTTGGCAGCGGCGGCGCATCAGGAGCGGTTTGTGCGGTTTTGAAAGAAGCCGGAGTTGCTCAGCTCAGTGTAATTTCCAGACACGGGCAGGAAAACTACACAAATCTCAGCCGACACAGCGACGCTGAAATCATAGTAAACGCTACTCCCTTGGGAATGTATCCCGATAACGGCAGGGCGGCGGTTGATTTAAGGCTATTCCCAAAGTGCATTGCGGTTTTTGACCTTGTTTATAATCCCGCCAGAACGGAGCTTATAATGCAGGCGGAGAGACTGAATATTCCCTGCATAGGCGGACTATACATGCTGGTAAGTCAGGCAAAGGGCAGCAGCGAGCGGTTTTTGGGGAAGCAGTCCGACAACAGCCTTACAGACGGTATTTACTCCCGTCTCTCCTTTTCCATGGAGAACATTGTCCTTGTGGGTATGCCGGGCTGCGGAAAAACCACTGTCGGAGCGGAACTTTCTCGGCTTACCGGAAGAAAATTCTATGACAGTGACGCTATAATAGAGAAAAGAGCGGGAATGACTGTTCCTGAAATCTTTGAGAAATTCGGGGAAGACGGCTTTAGAAAACTTGAAACAGAAGTTTTGGCTGAACTTGGAAAAATGTCCGGTGCGGTAATCGCAACCGGTGGCGGCGCTGTCACAAGGGAAGAAAACTATCCGCTGCTTCACCAGAATTCCCGTATAGTCTGGATAAAAAGAGACTTATCTCTTTTGCCATCGAGCGGCAGACCCATATCCATGGCAAAGTCAGTGCAGCAGCTGTATTCCGAAAGAGAAAGTCTGTACATGGCATTTTCCGATTTTGCGGCAGACAATGATAAAGACCCTCGCTGCACGGCAAACAGGGTTTTGGAGGTTTTAAAGTGAAATTCTATATAATAAACGGTCCCAATCTAAACCTTTTGGGGCTTAGAGAACCTGATATTTACGGAAGTGAAAATTACTCCTCCTTGTGCGCCTTTGTGGAGAGCTGCTGTAAAGAGGCCCAAGTGGAATGTGAGATATTCCAGTCAAACCACGAGGGAGAACTGGTTGACATAATTCAGAGCGCTTATAACAACGCAGACGGTATCGTCATAAATCCCGCCGCATATACTCATACCAGCATTGCAATACTGGATGCCTTAAAGGCGGTCAATCTGCCTGCCGTTGAGGTGCATTTGTCTGATATAAGCCTGAGGGAGGATTTTCGCCAGATTTCCTATGCAGGAATGGCCTGCATTAAGACTGTAAAGGGCATGGGCTTTGAGGGCTACAGACAGGCAATTTTGTATTTAAAATCATATTTGGTCAAAAAAATCAGCCTTAACGGCTGATTTTTTTAAAGGTCTGTTTTTCCTGTGAAAACCTGTTTTGTGTATTTTCTGTTTTTCCAGATAATTATATAAGCCAGAAACATTCCTGAAACTCCGCACACAAGCATACAGAGTCTATAGTCCAGAAATTCGCCCATTACACCAATGAGAAGAGAGAAAATTCCACCTATTGCAAAGTACAGTATATCGGAAAATGCAATTACTCTGGCTCGGTATTCGTCGGGAATATAACTCTGAATGGCAGCTTCACGCAAGGAAGCGCTGTTAGAACCCAGAAATCCGCAGATTGCACGGTTAAAAAGCATTAGCGGATATGGGAGGAAGAGTAAACAGGCGTCCATAAAATCGTAAAACTCATATATAAAGAAACACAAATTAAATTTGTGTTCTTTTTTTATTTTAAGGTTATAGTGGAACAGTCCGCCTATTGCTCTGCCTATGCACTCGGCCACAGAGAAAAAAGAGTACATTGCAACGGTAAAGCCGGCGGCTGTTCGGAAGAAGGCTATCATTATCGGCCCGTAGCCATTGGCAAGTCCGCTTGCAAATCCGGTATAGAGATAGGAATAAAATATGCCTTTTTCACGCTTCATGAAATTCAAAGCGTCCTTTGTATCCTTCCACCACAGTTTAAGGGAAAATTTTTCATCGGATAATCTTTTTTCTTCGTGTATTTTAATTCCGCTTTCAATAATTGCACCGAGAATGGATAGTCCGCCCTGAAAAATAAGTATCCACGCAACGCCTATAGCATCCATGAGCCATGCGGCAACGGGCATCATTATAACCATCAGCACGGGATAAACCATTGAGGATACAGCGAAGCCTTTTTGCTCCATGCCCTCAGGAATTAAATTAGGATAAATGCTGTTGTATGCCAGCATATCGAAACTGCCGAGGGATTGAAGAAGCAGGGAAAAACAAAGGTAACCGATGTAGGAGAAGGGCATTTTGAGCAGGTAAATTCCGGCTAAGGTGTATAATAAGCCGTTTACCAAATCGCCGCATACGAGAAAGAGCTTTCTTGGCAGCCTGTCCATATAAGGGGCTGCAAATATGGGGATAATAAATCCCGGAATAAAGGCTACCGCAACTATAATAGCGGAGGCCAATGTGCTGCCTGTTTCATCATAGACAAGAAAGGACAGGGCAAAATTCCCTGCTATTCCGCCTATGCCGCCCAGAATAGTGGCAATTATGAGCAGAGTAAAATTTTTTGTCCAAAGAGTTTTTTTCATTCTCTCACCTCGTTACATATTTTACCATATAGCCTAAGCGCCCACCAACGCTGTATATTAGGGAAAATTTTTCTATATTTTGCAGTTGAAGGCCTTCTGAGCTCTATAGGCAGGAAAAGCAAGCAAAAGCTCGTATGCCTGCTTGTATTTTCGTTTGTGTTCCAGATATTCCAGCATCCAGGGCATATGAAAGATACAAAAGCCCACAGGCATGGTGTCTCGCATTTCTTTAAAACACTGCTCAAGGGTTTTTCCGTATTCACTGTTGTTCAAATAATCATCATCAATTAAACGAAGCTCAACAAGACGGCAGATTTTTTCCCATGGCTTGCTTGGGGATTCCTGTAAAAGGGAAAATGCCTTGCCGAGAGCATCAAGAGCTTTTTCTTTCTGTCCTGTCTTTTCATAGCAGATTGCAAGCTTGTGCAAATTCATTACAAATTCTTCGCTGCTTTCAAAATATCGGAGCGCTTCCGTATATTCATCCAGCTCGATTCTGGTTGAAGCTATGTTATAATCAATGGAATTTAAAATCGAATATTCTCCAAGGTCGAGAGCCAGACTACGGGCAATTTTATAGTGGGAACTCATAGCTTCAAAATAGAGAAGATTTGAGTAGCATGAGCCTATGTAATAATGGGCATACATAATGTTAAGCGCTCTTCCCTCGGATGCGGCCTGCTGAATTGCAAGCTGTAAAAGCTCTATGGCTCTTGTGTTCTCACCTTTCCAGTAACGGCCGCTGCCTGCGGCCAGATAGATAAAAGAGCAGGGATTCAGCATGATTGCCTCTTCATATCTGCCCTGAAGAGCACGCTGAACAGACAGCTGCCTGTGGTCCATGCAAACCTCTACAGCCTCAGGCAGAGCTTCTGCGCCATCCTGACTTACGGTTTTAAGCAGCAGTGCATCCAAACCGTAAACGCTGTTTAAATATTTATTCCAGATAGGGGAGGAACAGAGCTTCTGAAACCGTTCACTGTGGCCGGATAAAAGCAGCTCCCATGCGTTTTCTATAAGCTCTCCGTATATTCCGGTACTCTCCCATTCAATGCCCAAACGGTCAAAAAGCAGGGACAGGATTTCATCTGACGGGTCAGCCTTACCCTGTTCTATCTTTGAAAGATAGGAAACGGTGCATATACCATTGCACAGTCCTTCCTGACTCCAATTTCGTTTAAGCCGTTCATGGCGGATAAGAAACTGAGGATACTTCATTTTTATCACCTCGGGTTTATTTTAGCATACTGCCTTAAAGCTTTACAAGTGACTGTTTTGGAGAAAATTTGCATACAATACATATTTAAAGTCTAGAAAATGAAAAAAATCAGGAAAAAGGGCAAAATATACTGTCCTTTTTCCTGATATGAAATACGATGCTGATTACTGAGCAATTCAGCGTAAACAGAAAAGCTTTATACTTTTGTCATGTGGGGAGCTGCGGCACGGAGCATAAGCTTTTTCACGCCGATTTCTTCAAACTGAATTTCAATAAGAAAATCTCCGCCCATAGGAGTCATTTTACAAATAATACCCCTGCCGAAGGCCTTGTGCTGAATATTATCTCCCTCGCTGAAGTCATAGGAAACGGTCTTGGCTTTTTTCTCAAAGGCAGGTACACTGCCGTAATTAAGCCTCCGTTCAGGAGGAGTATAATCCCATGGCGTATTATAGCTTCTGTCGCTGTAGGAATAGCCCTGAGGAATGTTCTTTTCGATATCACTGTCAGGAATTTCATCCACAAAGCGTGAGACCTTGTTTGCGGTGGTGCGGCCGAAAAACATACGCTGTCTTGCACAGACAAGGAAAAGCCGTTCCTTTGCTCTTGTGAGCGCCACATAGCAAAGCCGCCGTTCCTCTTCCATTTCGTCAGGCTCACCGATTACCTTGGTTCCGGGGAAAATGCCTTCCTCCATGCCGCTTATAAACACAGTGGGGAATTCAAGTCCCTTTGCGCTGTGCATAGTCATCATTACCACGCAGTCAGCATCTTTGTCGTAGGTGTCCATATCGTTGTAAAGCGCAACATTGGCCAGATAACCCTCAAGAGTGCTGTCTCCCGAGCTTTTGAAGTATTCGATTATGCTGGTTTTAAGCTCTTTGACATTTTCTGCCCGCTCATGGTCCTTTTCATCGTCCGATAGTTCGAGCATACTCAGATACCCGCTCTTAGCCAGCAATTCGTCAAACAGTTCATCCGGTCTATGCTTTTCTGAGAATGCCCTCAGTTCCTTTATCATGTTTGCAAACTGGCGAAGCTTGATAGCCGGTCTCTGAAGCTCAGGATATTTGTCTGCCGTGTCGGCAACCTCAAACAGACTCAGGTTTTCCCTTACGGCAATGGCACTTAGAGTGTCAATGCTTTTGGCGCCTATCCCTCTCGGAGGAGAGTTTATTATTCTCAAAAGCCTCAGGTCGTCGGCAGGTACAGCGATAAGGTTCAGATAGGAAAGCACATCCTTGATTTCCGCTCTGTCAAAGAAACGGTTTCCGCCGATAACACGGTAGGGGATACCTGCCCTTTTAAAAGCAAATTCAAGCTGGCTTGACTGGGCGTTCATTCTGTACAGTACTGCATGGTCACGGAAATTAGCGCCCTGACCGTAGTTTGACATGATAGTCGAAGCAATGTACTGCGCCTCTTCATTTTCATTATCGGCAACATAAAGCTTCAGCTTATCGCCTGTGCCGTTATTTGTCCACAGCTCTTTGCCTTTCCTGCCTGTGTTATTTCTGATGACTGCGTTTGCGGCGTTAAGTATATGCTCGGTTGAGCGGTAATTCTGCTCAAGGCGTATAGTACGGCTGTTTTTATACTGGCTTTCAAAGGACAGAATATTTTCTATGGTAGCGCCTCTGAATTTGTATATGCTCTGGTCATCATCACCCACAACGCAGATATTATTGCTGCCGCCGGCGAGAATGGAGGCCAAAAGGTACTGGAGATGGTTCGTGTCCTGATATTCGTCAATAAGTACATACCTGAAGCGTTTCTGCCAGTAATTTCTTACATCCTCGTGCTCCTGCAGGAGCTTGACCGTGAAAGAAATCAGGTCGTCAAAGTCCATGGCATCGGCAGAAAACAGACGGCGCATATACTCGGCGTAAATTTCAGCAATCTTCTTTTTCCTCATATCAAATGCCCTGTCTGCATCTTTGGCAAATTCAGAAGGGCCGATCTGAGCATCCTTGGCGGCGCTGATTGCATTCAAAACGCTTCTCGGCTTGAAGGTTTTGTCGTCAAGGCTCATGTCCTTGATAATCCGTTTTACAAGGCTTAAACTGTCTGAGGTGTCATAAATAGAAAAGCTGCTTGAAAAACCGATTCTTTCCGCATCTTTTCTTAGGATTCTGACACAGGCCGAGTGAAAGGTGCAGGCCCAAATATCGTCTCCTGCGGGTCCAAGCATATTCTGAAGTCTTGCTTTGAGTTCGTCTGCGGCTTTATTAG
>JARHZW010000045.1 GCA_029264685.1 Candidatus Limivicinus sp. | reverse complement strand
CTGTTTCGGCTACAACCTTTTCTATCGTTATTATTTCCTTTTTATTAGCATTGCCAGGAAAAGATGATTTTAAGGATAATCAAGAGGATAAATAGATAATTCCTATTTATAAAACTCAATAACAATTAAATAATCGCTACTCTTATTGTAGTATTACTGAGCAGGAAAGCCGTAAAAGGTCTTCCTGCTTTTCCTATGTCTAAATCTCTAAATAGAAAAAATTTTTGGTCTGCTTCGACCATACTCACAACTTAATGACTTCTTGATATGTTCAAATGAAATGTAATATTTTTGTAGGCATTCTAAGTGAAATGCCCTGCTTGCTGACAGAATAGTAAGGATCGAAGACGGAAAAATTTTCAGCTCGGGAGGTGACCGGCTTTGATCTGGCCTTTTGAAAATGACACGGGAGCTGCGGAGAAGAAAATAGCATATAAGAGCTTTCATGCCGACAGAACACGCAATATTTTTGCGGTTGTTGCCATTGTGCTGACTTCTCTCCTGTTTTCCGCACTTTTTACGCTGGGCCACGGCCTTACGGAAAGCGCAGAGACGGCAAACCTGATTTTATCCGGCGGAGACGGACATGCGAGTCTGTATTTAAGTCAGGCGGAAAGTGAAGCTCTTTCGGCACATCCTCTGGTTAAGGAAATGGCTTACGGACGGCAGCTGGCTGACAGCGTGGACAATGCCGCATTGTCAAAACGGAAAACTTACTTTATGTATTACGACGATACGGCGCTTAAATATAAGTTCATAGAACCGGATGAGGGGCGCCTGCCCTCAGCTGAAAACGAGGTAATTGCTGACACAAAAACACTGGAAATGCTGGGCGTACCGTGCAAAGAAGGGGAAAAGCTCAGCCTTGAGCTGAGCGTTAATGGGCAGAAGGTCACACGGGATTTTGTGCTGTCCGGCTGGTGGAAAAGCTATCCTGGTGTACAGTACGGAACTGTGGTGGCCTCTCAGGCCTATGTGGACGCCCATATAAATGAATTTCCCGATACAGCGCAGCCAAGTCATACATACACAGGGCGCCTTATCGGGATAATGAAATTCAAGGATACACGGAACCTGCATGAAGACCTTGAAACGGTGATTGAGGAATGCGGATATTCTTCCGACCCTGAGTCGGAGCGGTATATAAACGCCAGCGTAAACCCCTATTATGACGATAGTCACACAGCGGGTTCCTTTCTTGCTCTTGGATTTGTATCTCTCATGTTTCTCACGGTGGGATACCTGATCATAAATAATATTTTTCGTATCTCCGTTCTAAGAGATATGCACTTTTACGGAATGCTGAAAACCATCGGAGCTACACAGCGGCAGATAAACTCTGTTATCCGCAGGCAGGCACGGAGACTTTCACTTATAGGAATTCCGATAGGGCTTTGTCTGGGATATTTTACGGGAAAAGCATTTCTGCCCATGTTTGTTGAGCATACCGCTTTTTCGGCGGATTATGCAAGGGTAAAACCTGACCCTGCTGTATTTATTGCAGCCGGACTTTTTTCTCTGCTTACAGTATGGGTAAGCGTACGCAGACCTGCAAAAATGGCGGCAGAAGTTTCACCTGTAGAGGCTGTCAGGTTTACCGATTACGACTTGCCTAAACGCAGGAAGAAGAAAACCGGCTCGGGCAGTCTCAAAGGCAGAATAGCAATGGGTAATCTTGGCAGAAACAGGAGGAGAACCGCTTTAGTGGTATTGAGCCTTACTTTGAGCATAATTCTGACCAATACGGTTTTTGTTTTTTCTCGGAGTGTTGACCCTGAAAACGCAATTAAAAATATTATAAGCTTTGATTACTGCATAGCTCAGAGCAGCCTGATGGACTATTCGCAGATAGACGGTGACAGCGGACTGAGCGCAAGCTTTATGGAAGCTGTGCAGCAGCAGGAGGGATTTGAAAACGGCGGGGTCGAATACGGATGCAAAGCGCAGTACAAAAGCCCCACAACAACGCAGGACTTTAATCTGCTTCCGGATGGGTCATTTCTCACCCACCTGTACGGCCTTGATTCTGTACTGCTTTCACGGCTGCAGCTGGTGGACGGGGAAATTGATTTGGAGAAGCTTGCATCCGGCAATTATATTTTAGAGGGGGCATATGTGGAAAGCCGCGGCACTTTGGATGAAAGCAGTATAAACCACTCCGTCGGTGACAAGCTTGTGCTGACTGTAGGCGGCACACAGCGGGAATTCACCGTTCTTGGCCACATTATAGCCAACGAGTCAAATACCTATGACTGGGTAGGCTCATGCTTTTTCCTGCCGGATGAAATATATAAGGAATTTACAGGCATAAGCATCCCCATGAGTTACAGCTTTGATGTAAGTGACGGAAAAGAGCAGGTCATGGATCAGTTCTTAAAAGACTATACAAGCAGCACAGAACCTCTTATGACCTATAAATCCAAGACTACGATAATGGAGGGGACAAAAGAAATTCAGAATATGGTTGTGACTGTGGGAGGTACAATGGCCTTTATTGTGGGACTCATAGGCATAATGAATTATATCAATACCCTGTTAACGGGCATCTTCACACGAAGAAGAGAACTGGCCGTTTTGCAAAGCGTTGGAATGACAGGCGGACAGGTAATGAAAATGCTGAGGCAGGAGGGGTGCAGCTATGTGCTTATATCGGCAGCAGTGACAGTTCCGCTGTGTATTATTACCGAGGAAATAATTGTTCGCCCCATATGCTCGCAAATCTGGTTCCTGAGTTTTAGGGTGAGTTTTTTGCCGGCTGTGGTCTTAATTTTGTTGCTGCTTGGCATTGGAGCACTGACTCCGTATATAGCCTGCCGAACAGTTACAAGGCAGAGCATTACCGAACGGCTCAAGCTGGGAGAATGAGAAAACAAAGCTCACAGACAGGAAAATAAAACCTGATGTGAGAAATATATCTGCAAAAATTACGCTTATATATGTGTAGTATTTTATGGGTGATATAACTTTATAGGCATTGACCGATTATGAAACAGGCAGTTTCACCTTGACTTCAAATCCGTGGGGGTCAAGATTGGAAAAATCCACTGTGCCGCTGTGTGCTTTTACAATTTGGAACACCAGTCGAAGGCCTATGCCGTGCGCAGCCTCGCCGCTGGCCTGATATGGTTCTGCCGTGAAGCCTGCATCGTTCAGCCGCTCCAATGTTTCCGCAGAAGTTCCCTGTCCGTCATCCTTTACAGTCAGGAGAATTATTCCGTTTTCTTGTGAAACACAGACATTGATGTTGCAGCCCCTTGGATTATGAACAATACTGTTGCCGATCAAATTCTCAAGCATCCGTATAAGAAGGGAAGTATCTCCCTGAACAAGCTGAGTACACTTGTTATCCGTCTGTAAATCAATGGAATACTTCTCGTCAAGACCGCTTTCAATGGTCTGCACTATGACCTGCCGCACAATCTCCAACAAATCCACAGCCTGTCTGTTAACGGGCTGCATGGAGTATTCAAGTTTTGAGCATAGGTTCAGATCGGTTATCAGGCGGCGCAGCTTTTCACCCTGCACTCGGATTGTGCCTGCCTGTTCCCGCACATCGGCAGGAAGATAGGGGTTATCCTCCATTTTTCCTGCATAGCCCAGAATATAAGATAGAGGAGTGCGAATATCGTGGGAAATGCCGTTTATCCATTCTGCACGGGACTGCTCTTTTTTCAGCAGATGTTCACCGGCACGGTTCAGCTTTTCGTTGATTATGGCAAGCTCGCCTTTTTCGGGAAGCCTTACCGATTTGCCATCGGAAATCTGCTCAATACCGTGGAGTATGGGAGAAACGGCACGCTCCACCTTTCGTGTGTTTCTCAAAAGCAGAAACAGGAGCATGAGCAGGTTTGCGGCAATAACAAACACAGAACCGAATAACAGGGAAGACACATAATTTGAATCCAGAGAGAAATTCCATTTTACTAAGCTGTCAGGGCAAAGTCCTATTACCAACAGACCGGCCGGATGCTCATAGACATAGGTGGGGTAATCTTCTATATACCATCGGCTGAATTTTGCCACATCCGTGAGAGTATATTTTGCGGGCAGATTTTCCGGCATATCCAGCTGCCAGCACACGCTGCCCTCCGTGTCCAAAATCATGGCCCAGGCCTGCTTTTGCCGCAATGTGTCACAGGTAAACTTATCCGCAACGATTGTCCCGTTATCCAGCTTACGGATTCCGTCATGGATTTTTTCTAAAGAAATATCCGGAGCAGAGGCTTTGTTTTCGGCAAATAAAAGCACTCCGAAAACAAGAAACAGGTTAACAAGGAAAAAGAGCAGTATAATGGAGACCGTAGACATAAAATACTTCCGAAAGAAACGATAAGCACTCTCCATTACTTCATCCCCTTTACGAGCAGTTTATATCCAAGACCTTTTACGGTGAGCAGGGATACGGGTGAAGACGGATTTTCCTCCAGTTTCTCCCGCAGGTGGCGGATATGCACCATAAGTGTGGTTTCATATCCCTGCCAGATTTCTCCGCAGGCTGTCTGGCAGAGGGACCCTATGGTTACGATATGCCCTGCGTTGGCTGCCAGTTTTTCAAAAATTTCAAATTCTTTTGCCGTAAGCGGTATGACCTGAGAGCCTCGGTGAACCTCGGCTGTGTCAAGGTCAACGGATGCGGATTCCAGATATACCACACGGCGTTCATCAGGGTAGACCCTGTTTAAAATGGCTTTGACCCTCAAAAGCAGCTCTTTGGGCAGAAAAGGTTTCACAAGGTAATCGTCTGCACCAAGCTCGAAGCCTGCATACCTGTCCTCAGCTTCTCCCTTTGCGGTGAGCAGCAGAACAGGGACTTTGCTGACTGCACGCACCTCTTGCAGCAGCTCCAGTCCGTCCATTTCGGGCATCATAATATCTAAAATCAGCATATCCGGCATCTTCTTTGAAAGCAGCTGTAAGGCTTCTTTTGCGGAGGATGCCGTTGTTATTTGCGTAAATCCCGCATCTTCAAAAATTGAACGGGTCATTTTGAGAAGACCTGTTTCATCGTCAACAATTAGAATTGATTTTTCGTTCATTATGCTCCTCCTCCTGTGTTTATGAGGTGACTTAATTATAGCTCAGAAGGCAGGCACTGTATATGCTTTGAAAGAAAATTAAGCTTATATTAAGGTTAACGCAAAGATAAATAAAGGATGCCCACTTACAATGACGGTGTACAAAGGAGGTACACCATGGATAAACTTATCATTGAAACTCAAAATCTGACAAAGCAGTACGGCACGCAGAAAAGCGTTGACAGCCTTTCGATTCATGTAAAGCGTGGCCGTATTTATGGATTGTTGGGACGAAACGGTGCCGGAAAAACCACCACTATGAAAATGCTGCTGGGTCTCACTCAGCCCACAACAGGCACCGTGAAAATCTTCGATGAAGATATGCACACCCACAGCCGAGAGGTTCTGCCCCGCGTTGGCAGTCTGATTGAATCGCCGGGTTTCTATCCGAACCTGACGGCTACCGAGAATTTGAAGATTTTTGCAGAGCTTCGGGGCCTGAAAGGCAATAAGCCCATCAAGGATGCTCTGGATCTTGTTGGCCTGCCTTACAGAGATAAGAAGCTGTTCTCCCAATACTCTCTGGGTATGAAGCAGCGACTTGCCATTGCACTTTCTGTGATGCATGACCCTGAGCTTCTCATTTTGGATGAACCCATCAATGGCCTTGACCCCATCGGTATTGCCGAGGTTCGCTCCTTTATTCGTGAGTTGTGCGATGCAAGGGGGAAAACAATTTTGATTTCCAGCCACATTCTTTCAGAAATCGCACTGCTGGCAGATGATGTGGGCATTATTGACCACGGCGTTCTGCTGGAGGAAGAGAGCCTCCGTGAGCTTGAGCGTAAAAACCGCCATTACATTCATTTCACAGTATCGGATGGCAAGAAGGCACTTGGCATACTAAAAACCTCCTTCCATACAGAAAACGCAGCACTTACAGATGCTCACAATATTCAGCTGATGGATGTTGACCTTCCTGTTGCAGAAATCCTGAAATTATTTGTTGTACAGGGGCTGGAAGTATCT
>JARHZW010000040.1 GCA_029264685.1 Candidatus Limivicinus sp. | reverse complement strand
CCCCATTCCGCAGAGGAAAAAAGCAGGGGACTGGAAAAGAGCCTTATGGGCGTGGTAGGCCTTGAAACCGCCTTTCCGGTGCTGTATACGGAGCTTGTGAAAAAAGGCGTTATAAGTCTGGAAAAGCTTGTGGAGCTTATGTGCGTTAACCCGAGAAAGCGCTTTAATATAGGCAGCCCCTTTGAAATCGGACAGAGCGCCGACTTTACGGTGTACGACCTTAATGAAAAATACACCGTGGACCCTGAAAAATTCCTGTCCATGGGAAGGGCAACCCCCTTTGCGGGAAAAGAAGTTTACGGCCGCTGTCTGATGACCGCCGTAAAGGGCGAAATTGTCTGGAAAGACATTTGATTTTGTATATTTCAATTTTATTATATATAGTTATAGGTATTTAGAGTACACCAAGGAGGAAATTAACTATGGCAAAGAGACAAGACCTTAAAAAAATTCTGATTATCGGTTCCGGACCTATCGTTATCGGACAGGCTGCCGAATTCGACTACGCCGGCACTCAGGCCTGCCTTGCACTTAAAGAGGAGGGCTACGAAGTTGTTCTCTGCAACTCAAACCCTGCTACAATTATGACCGATACTGCCATTGCAGACAAGGTATACATGGAGCCTCTGACTCTGGAATACATTGCAAAAATTCTCCGTTACGAGCGCCCCGACGCAATTCTCCCCGGCATAGGCGGTCAGACAGGTCTGAACCTTGCAATGCAGCTTGAAAAGAAGGGTGTACTTAAAGAGTGTCAGGTGGAGCTTCTGGGCACCAGCTGCGAGAGCATAGAGAGAGCCGAGGACAGAGAGCTGTTTAAGGAACTGTGCCAGGATATAGGGGAGCCTGTTATTCCCTCCCGCATTACCTACTCTGTTGAAGAGGCCATAGAGGCTGCAAACGAAATCGGCTACCCCGTTGTTCTCCGCCCTGCCTTTACTCTGGGCGGCACCGGCGGCGGTTTTGCCAACGACGAGGAAGAGCTGAAGGAGATAATGAAAAACGCACTCAAGCTTTCTCCCGTCCATCAGGTCCTTGTGGAAAAGAGCGTAAAGGGCTATAAGGAAATTGAGTTTGAGGTTATGCGTGACGGTACCGGCAGAGCAATAACTATCTGCGGTATGGAAAACATCGACCCTGTGGGCGTTCACACCGGTGACTCCATAGTAGTTGCTCCTATTCAGACTCTCAGCCGGCATGACTTCCTTATGCTTAAAAACAGCGCTTTGAAGATAATCAGCGCACTTGAAATTGAGGGCGGCTGCAACGTTCAGTTTGCTCTTGACCCCAATTCCTCCGACTACTACCTTATAGAGGTCAACCCCAGAGTTTCCCGTTCCTCCGCTCTTGCATCCAAGGCCAGCGGCTATCCCATTGCAAGAGTTACCGCAAAGATTGCCGTGGGCATGACTCTGGATGAAATCAAAATCTCCGAGTCCAACGCAAATTTTGAGCCTGAGCTTGACTACATAGTATGCAAAATGCCCCGTTTCCCATTTGATAAGTTTGCCACCGCTGCCAACACCCTCTCAACCCAGATGAAGGCCACCGGCGAGGTCATGGGTATAGGCCGCAGCCTTGAAGAGTGCATTTTGAAGTCTGTTCGCTCCCTTGAAATCGGCGTATGCCACCTGTATATGGCAAAGTTTGACAGCTGGGAGAATCAGGAGCTTTTGAGCTACATTGCAGACAGTCCCGACGACAGAATTTATGCCATTGCACAGCTTATCAGAAACGGCGTAAGCCTGCAGGAGATTTTCGACGCTACAAAGATAACCATGTTCTTCCTTGAAGCCTTTAAAAACATCGTGGATTTTGAAGCCGAACTCAGCGAAAATCCCAACAATGTAAGCCTGCTCAAGGAGGCAAAGAAAATGGGCTTTGCAGATAAATATATCGCAAAGCTGTGGAATGTAAGCGAGCTTCAGGTTTACAATCTGAGAAAGGAACTCCAGCTCTTCCCTGTGTACAAGATGATCGAGACCTCCGGCAAGGGCGGTTATATTCCTTACTTCTATTCTTCCTACAACGACTGGGGCAACGAATCCCGCATCAGCGGCAGAGACAAGATCATAGTTCTGGGCTCCGGTCCTATCCGTATAGGCCAGGGCGTAGAGTTTGACTACTCCACCGTCCATGCCGTCACCACAATTAAACAGTTCGGCTATGAAGCCATTATCATAAACAACAACCCCGAAACCGTTTCCACCGACTATACCACTTCCGACAAGCTGTATTTTGAACCTCTCACCGTTGAGGACGTTATGAGCGTTGTGGAAATGGAGCACCCCATCGGCGTTATCGCCTCTCTGGGCGGCCAGACTGCAATCAACCTTGCCCAGCCCCTTATGGAGCGTGGAGTCAAGATCATAGGCACTGATGTTACAGCTATAGAGAGAGCCGAAAACAGAGACTCCTTCGAGAAAATTATGGAGGAGCTGGAAATTCCTCAGCCTAAGGGCCGTGCAGTTACCAATATAGAGGACGGCATCAAGGCTGCAAACGAAATCGGCTACCCTGTTCTGGTCCGTCCCTCCTACGTTCTGGGCGGCAGAGCAATGCAGATAGTTGCAAATGAGGAGGCTCTCCAGACCTATCTCAAAACTGCGGTTTCAATCAACGAGGACCAGCCCGTTCTGGTTGACAAATATATTCAGGGCAAGGAGCTTGAGGTTGACGCCGTATGCGACGGATATGACGTGTTCGTCCCCGGTATCATGGAGCTTGTAGAGCGCACAGGTATCCACTCCGGCGACTCCATAAGCGTATACCCCACCTTCTCCGTGTCCTCCAAGGCCAAGGGAAAAATCCTTGAATACACAAAGAAACTGGGTCTGGGCATAGGCATAGTAGGTCTTTTCAACATACAGTTTATTGTTGACAAGCAGGATAACGTCTATGTTATAGAGGTTAACCCCCGTTCCTCCAGAACCGTACCCTTCCTGTCCAAGGCCACAGGCTACTCACTTGCCGATATTGCCACCCTTGCAATTCTGGGCAAGAGCCTTAAAGAGCAGGGAATTTTCGGCCTCTATCCCGATGAAAAGAAGCGCTGGTACGTTAAGGTTCCCGCCTTCTCCTTTGCAAAGCTTCACGGCATGGACACCTATCTGTCCCCCGAAATGAAGTCCACCGGTGAGGCCATAGGCTACGACAGAACCATGAACCGTGCGCTGTATAAAGCTCTTCAGGCATCGGGCATGACAATTTTGAACTACGGCACTGTGCTTGCCACCATTGCCGACAGCGACAAGGAAGAGGCTCTGCCCCTTATCCGCCGCTTCTATGAGCTGGGCTTCAACATTGAAGCCACCTCCGGTACCGCCGCATTCCTGAAAGAGCACGGCATCCGCACCAGAGTGAAGAAAAAGCTCTCCGAGGGCAGCGATGAGATCGTGGAATCTCTCCGTCAGGGCTATGTGAGCTATGTTATAAATACCCGTGACCTCAGCTCTCCCACCAGTGCCACCGACGGTCAGGAAATCCGCCAGTGTGCCATAGAAAACGGTGTGACTACCTTTACCGCCCTTGACACTGTCAGAGTTCTTCTGGATGTTCTGGAGGAAACCACCCTCTGCATTTCCACTATCGACGCATAAAAGCCAAGGAGGTATTTTGTGAAACAGTCTATTTTCACAATTAAAAGCAATACCAATATAGCGCCTAACACTTATAAAATGGTTCTGGCGGGGGACACTTCCGCAATTACCTGCTCCGGCCAGTTTATAAACATAAAAATAGAAGGACTTTTCCTTCGCCGCCCTCTCTCCGTCTGTGACTATGACGGAGAGAGCTTCACGGTCCTGTATAAGACTGTGGGAAAAGGCACGGATATGCTAAGTGACATGAAAGCAGGCGAAAAGCTGGACGTTCTCACAGGTCTGGGAAACGGGTTTGACACATCGAAAAGCGGCCTGCGCCCTCTGCTTATAGGCGGCGGAGCGGGCATTTCCCCCATGTACCGCCTTGCAAAAGACCTTATAGATGAGGGCAAAAAGCCGGAAGTTATTTTAGGCTTTAACAAAAAGGAAGAAATATTCTTTGAAGAGGAATTCAAAGCCCTTGGGCTTAATGTGCATATCTCCACCATAGACGGAAGCCGAGGCACAAAGGGCTTTGTAAGTGACGTTATAAAGCAGCTTTCAGGCTACACCTACTTTTATACCTGCGGCCCTGAGCCTATGCTGAAGGCTGTTTCAGATGTAACGGATACCTCAGGCCAGCTGAGCTTCGAGGCCCGTATGGGCTGCGGCTTCGGCGCCTGCATGGGCTGCTCCTGTGAGACAAAGTACGGCTCAAAGCGTATCTGCAAGGACGGCCCTGTTCTCCAAAAGGAGGAAGTCATATGGTAAACACCAAGGTTGATCTCTGCGGCTTGCAGCTTGATAACCCCGTAATACCTGCCAGCGGTACCTTCGGCTACGGCTATGAATTTGCAGAGCTTTACGATATAAATATTTTAGGCTCATTTTCCTTTAAGGGCACCACCAGAGAGCCACGCTTCGGAAACCCTACCCCCAGAATTGCAGACTGCACCGCAGGTCTTATAAATTCCGTGGGACTTCAGAATCCCGGAGTGGAGAAGGTTATTTCCGAAGAACTTCCAAAGCTGAAAAAAGTCTTTCACAAAAGTGTTATTGCAAATGTCAGCGGTTTTTCTGTTGAGGACTATGCATACAGCTGTGAAAAGCTGGATAAGGAAGAACAGGTGGGAATTCTGGAGGTTAATGTAAGCTGCCCCAATGTTCACCACGGCGGAATGAGCTTCGGCACCGTTCCGCAGGCAGCGGCAGAAGTGACAAGAGCCGTAAAAGCCGTCACCACAAAGCCGGTTTTTATAAAGCTTACTCCCAATGTGACCGACATTGTCTCCATAGCAAAGGCCTGTGAGGAGGCAGGAGCAGACGGAATCAGCCTTATAAACACCATGCTTGGTATGCGTATAGACCTGAAAACGGGAAAGCCGATAGTGGCCAATAAAAAAGGCGGATTTTCAGGCGCTGCCATTTTCCCCGTGGCGGTGAGAATGGTGTATGAGGTTTACGAGGCCGTAAATATTCCCGTTATAGGCGTGGGCGGCGTACAGAGCGCCGAAAATGTAATCGAAATGATGATGGCGGGAGCCACAGCAGTTGAGGTAGGAGCGGCAAACCTTGTCAATCCCTTTGCCTGCAAGGAAATTGTTGAAAACCTGCCCGCAGTAATGGAAAAATATAACATAAAAGATTTGAAAGACATAATAGGAGGCGCCCACTGATGGCAAAAGATGTAATAATAGCCTGTGACTTTAACAGCGCAGATGAGCTTTATGCTTTTCTGGACAAGTTTAAAGATGAAAAGCCCTTTTTGAAGGTGGGCATGGAGCTTTTCTACGCCGAAGGCCCCCAAATCGTCCGTGAAATAAAGCGCAGAGGACACAAGATCTTTCTTGACCTGAAGCTCCATGATATACCAAACACCGTAAAAAAAGCCATGGCGGTTCTGTCCTCTCTGGATGTGGATATATGCAACCTGCACGCCGCCGGCACAAAGGCCATGATGGAGGCTGCTCTTGAAGGTCTTACCCGTCCCGACGGCACAAGGCCTCTGCTTATTGCGGTGACTCAGCTCACCTCCACCAGTCAGGAGCGCATGGAGGAGGATCTGCTTATAAAAGAGCCGCTGGACAAGGTGGTTATCCATTATGCTCAGAATGCGAAGGCTTCCGGCCTTGACGGCGTTGTTTGCTCCCCTCTTGAAGCAGGCAAGGTAAAAGACTCCTGCGGCGAAAGCTTCCTGACCGTAACTCCCGGTGTCCGCTTTGCTGACGGGGCCGTTGGCGATCAGGTGAGAGTTACCACGCCTGCAAAGGCCAGAGAGCTCGGCTCGGATTATATTGTGGTGGGTCGTCCCGTCACTCAGGCAGATGACCCGGTGGCTGCATACAGAAGATGCGTAAAGGAATTTTTAGGAGGAGAAAATTAAATGACCGTCAATGCTGAAGTTTTAAACACAAGTGAATTTATAGCTAAAGACCTGCTGTCCATAGGTGCTGTTTTCCTCAAGCCTCAGGACCCCTTTACATGGGCAAGCGGCATTAAAAGCCCCATATACTGCGACAACCGCCTGACTCTTACCGCTCCCGAAGTGAGAAACCATGTGGAAAAGGCACTGGCAGAGACTATAAAGAGAGAATACCCCGAAGCTGAGGTGCTTATGGGCACCTCCACCGCAGGCATAGCTCATGCCGCCATCACCGCTCACCTTATGGATCTGCCCATGGGCTATGTGCGCTCAGGCCACAAGGACCACGGCAGACAGAACCAGATCGAGGGAAAGCTTGAAAAGGGCCAGAAGGTGGTTGTGGTTGAGGACCTTATTTCCACCGGCGGCAGCGTTATAGAGGTTGTGAACGTTCTCCGTGAGGCAGGAGCTGAGGTTCTGGGCATTGTGAGCATTTTCACCTACGGCCTTAAAAAAGGCATTGAGCGCCTTGCAGAGGCAAAGGTAAAAAATGTAAGCCTTTCAAATCTGGATGCTGTGGCAGCAGTCGCGGCAAGAGACGGATACATTAAGGAAGAGGACATTGCAAAGCTCATGGCTTTCCGCAACGATCCAAGCGATGAGAGCTGGAGGAACATGGGCAAATGAGAAGCGTTCTTGACATTACAGATTTGAGCGTTGAGGAAATTGACGGTCTTATTGCCACCGCCAATGACATTATTGCAAATCCCGAAAAATACTGGGACAAGTGCAAACACAAAAAGCTTGCAACTCTGTTTTTCGAGCCTTCCACCAGAACCAGACTGAGCTTTGAGGCAGCCATGCACGAGCTGGGCGGAGATGTTATAGGCTTCTCCGACGCTCAGAACTCCTCCGCTTCAAAGGGCGAGAGCGTGTCGGACACCGTAAGGGTGGTGAGCTGCTACGCAGATATAATCGCCATGCGCCACCCCAAGGAGGGTGCTCCCAGAATTGCTGCAATGAGAGCGGATGTGCCTATAATAAATGCCGGTGACGGCGGGCACAACCACCCCACCCAGACTCTGGCAGACCTGCTCACTATTTACCGTGAAAAAGGACATTTCGATAATCTGACAGTGGGCTTTTGCGGTGACCTTAAATTCGGCCGTACAGTCCATTCTCTCATACACGCCATGAGCCGCTACAGCAATGTGCGTTTTATCCTTGTGTCTCCCGAGGAACTGAGACTTCCCGGCTATATGATACAGGAAATGGACAAGGCAGGTATTGAGTATGAGGAGACTGCAAGCCTTGAGGATGCTATGCCCAAGCTTGACATTCTCTACATGACCAGAGTTCAGAAGGAGCGCTTCTTCAATGAGGCCGACTATATCCGCCTTAAAGACAGCTATGTGCTCACTCCCGAAAAGCTGAAAACGGCAAAACCGGATATGCCCGTTCTCCACCCTCTGCCCCGAGTGAACGAAATCTCCGTGGCGGTGGACGACGACCCCAGAGCCTGCTACTTTAAGCAGGTGAAAAACGGAAAATATATGCGAATGGCGCTTATCTTAAAGCTTTTGGGGGTAGAATGATGAAAATTGATGCTCTTACAAACGGAATTGTAATCGACCATATTAAATCGGGAAAGGGTATGAGCCTTTATAAATTCCTGAATCTGGACGCACTTGACTGCTCCGTGGCTCTTATCATAAACGCTCAGAGTCCCAAGTTTGAAAAGAAAGATATAATCAAGATAGGCGAGCTGCTCGATTTGGATTTTGACGCTCTGGGTTATATCGATCCGGGTGTTACGGTGAATATAATCGAGGACGGCAGGGTGACAAAGAAGTATCGCCCCCAGCTTCCCGAAACTCTCACCAATGTGCTGCACTGCACAAATCCACGCTGCATAAGCTCCACAGAACAGGAAATTCCCCATATTTTTAAGCTTACCGACAGAGAAAAAGGCGAGTATCGCTGCATTTACTGCGAATCAAAAGCCAAGAGCTGACATAAAATACAGCAAAGTCCCCCGCTATGCCGTGGCATAACGGGGGACTTTCTGCGCCTTTAAGACCTAACAGGACTTGCCTTGCGCCTGCACTGCTGTTTGTGACAACAGGTATTGCTTCAATGAGAAAAAGCAGGCTGTTTTCGGGCGGCTGAAGGGAGAAAAAGGCTTTATTTGATTTCCAGTTTTCTTGTTGCAGGAACAAGTTCCGCTTTCTTCGGCATATTCAGCGTCAGAATACCGTCGTTATAGGCGGCCTCTATTCTGTCAATGTCAATGCCGGAAACATCAAAGCTTCTGCTGAATGAGCCGTAGCAGCGCTCACGCTTAATGTAGTTGGGCTTCTCCTCACTGCTCTCACTGGTTCTTCTGGCGGATATGGTCAGGCAGTCGTTTTCAATGTCCAGACTCAGGTCATCCTTGCTGAAACCGGGCAGCTCCGCTTCCAGAATGAAGGCGTCGCCTGTGTCCTTAACATCAGTGCGGAAGGTAGATACCATGCCTTCGTTTCCGAAAAAACTTCTTTCCATGCGGTCAAAAGCACGGATAGGGTCAAAATCAGCAATACTGCGCATATTACGGTCAAAAGGAATAAGTTCAAACATTATATATACCTCCATTTAGATTTTTGCGATTTACGCATATTGGAATGAAACTTTATATCTTTTGTTTCACTTCATATATATATTATCTCACAAATGTTAAGAAGTATGCCTTTAAATATGAACAATATGTTAAGTAAAGTGAATTTTCGCTATTTGAGCTGTTCATGGAGAAAAATTCGGGTGCGGTGCTGAATTTTAGAATCAGAAGTTTGCATAAAGCTGCGGCTGTCCAAAAAGGGCAGCCGCAGCTTTATGGAAGGAATTATTTTAAATGTACAGCGGGAACATAAATATAGCTGGGGTCGGAGCAGAAGTCATATCCTGCAATTACGGAGTCATTCCACAGAGCCAGCTCATGCATATAACTTACCGGCACGGCAAGGACCTGATCGGATATGGTCTGAAGAACCTGAGTGTAGATCTCCTGCACACGCTCGGTGTCATCAGTGGAGTCCAGCTCTTTGATAATGCCGGAGTCAGGCAGGAAAGCTGCAAACTGAGCGGCTACAGGGTCGGCACCCAGTTCTGGGTTGATATTAGTCATTACGGTAAAGGGATCGTAGGCACTGCCGTAGGTGTAGTAGAAGCTCAGCTCGTAGTTGCCTGCCATCATCTCGCCGTACCATGACATCATGTCGGAGCCTTTAATGCTTGTGTCAAAGCCGACTTTTTTCATCTGGGCGGCAATGGCAAGAACGGCGTCGTCAACGGAGGAAAGGCTCTGGGAGTAGATAAGGCGGACGGTGAGGGGCTTGCCGTCTTTTTCCGCAATTCCGTCTCCGTCGCTGTCTGCATAGCCGGCCTGAGCCAGCAGCTCTTTTGCCTTGTCCAGATTTGTCTCGTATGTGGTCTGCTCCACATTGCAGAAAGGCTTATCCTTTGGGAAAAGCTGCTCGGCGGCGGTTTCAAGGCCGTTAAATACGGAGGATTCCAGTCCCTGCTGGTCTATGGTCAGGGCAAGAGCCTGTCTTACCAAAGGATCATCAAAGGGAGCGGCGGCAAGATTCATACCCAGATAGTGGGTTCTGTTGCTGGCCGTATCCACAGCAGAGCCAAAGCCTGCTTCCTTTGAAAGCTCGTCAAAACCGTCAGTGCTCATTTTGTCCACGCCCAGAATTGCGTCGATTTCACCGTTTCTAAGTGCGAGAAGCTTTGCATCGTTGTCGGGAATGGCTTTGACCTTAAATACATCCACTTCGGGAGCAGTGCCCCAGTAGTAGGGATTGCGGACAAAAGTGGTGGTGTCCCCGTCACGGCTGTCAAACATATAGGGGCCTGTGCCCATGGTTGCGTTTTTGCAGTTTTCAAACACTTTCTCAACGCCGCCCTCGAAGGCCTTGGGGTTAACCACTGCCATAGGCATCATCATGGTAAGGTCGTTGAGTGCGCCGTAATAGGGGGAGGTGAGCTTCATGACAAAGGTGCTTTCGTCGGGAGTAAGCAGCTCTTCAAAAAGTGTGGAAAGCTTACCGAATGAACCGTTATATACTCCAAGACTGTCGTCTATTGCTTCAAAGCTCTGCTTGACTGCGTCGGAAGTGAGGGGAGTGCCGTCTGAGAACTTTACATCGGGGCGCAGATGGAAGGTGTAGGTTTTGCCGTCCTCGGATACCTCCCAGCGCTCTGCCAGAGCGCCTGTCAGCTCTCCTTTTTCATCGTACTTAACAAGAGTGTCGTAAAAATTGTGGGTCCAGTATCCGGCGGCGTAGTTGTTTGTGTGTTCTTCTGTCACAACGGGATAGAAGCCGAAGGAAAAGTCCCAGCTTTCAGTAAGAGTTATGGTTTTTTCCTGAGCTTTGTCGGCCACAGGAGCGGAGGGAGCTTCGGACGCTTCGGGAGCGGGAGCATCCTTCTGACCGCAGGCGGCCATAGAAAGACACATTACGCCCGAAAGACCAAGGGCAAGCAGTTTTTTGAATTTCATTAAAATTCTCCTTTCGATATGGTACAATATGGTATATAGCACGCCAAAAGGCGGATATATTAAATTTGTTCAGATTTTTCAGACAAAACGGAGGCCAGCAGAAGGCGGCTGTATTCATGGGTAAAACAGCCTGTATCGCCGAAAAACAGCCGATCCTCAACAATTTCGCCCCTCTGCATTACCATGACCCTGTCAGCAAGATATAGGGCTGCATCCATGTCATGGGTGATAAACAGACAGCTCATGTGAAAACGGGAGTGAAGCCGTTTAAGCAGATCCAGCACATTTTTTTGAAGCAGAACATCCAGACCGCTTACCGCTTCGTCAAAAATGATCAGCTCCGGCTCGGCAGCCAGCGCACGGGCGATACACACTCTCTTCTGCTGCCCGCCTGACAGCTCATATGCTTTCCTTTTTGCAAGGGAGGAGGGCAGTTCCAGTTCTTCCATAAGACTGAAGATCCTTTCCTGCTCCTGACAGCGGGACAGCCGCTTTAAGTTCCTCAAAGGCTCCGCAATTGAGCGGTATACCGAATAGCGGGGGTCAAGAGCGCTTTTTCCGTCCTGCAAAACCATTTGGATTTTTGAGCGGAGACGGGGATTTTTGCGGAACTGACGGCATGAGACAGGCTCACCATCTAAAAGGATAGTTCCGCCTGTAGCCGGCAGAACGCCGCACAAAAGCTGGGCCAGAGTACTTTTGCCTGAGCCGCTCTCTCCCACCAGTGAGCAAAATATACCGTCGGGCAGAGAGAAGCTCACGTTGTTAACGGCGTAATCCTGGGAAGAGGACGTGCTTTTGCTGTATTGCTTTGATAAATTTCTTGCTTCCAACATCAGCTGAGACCTCCTGTGCGTGTACGGGAAAGAGAAGAGGCGGAGATAAGGGCCTTTGTATAATCCGCTTTGGGAGCGGACAGAACTTCCTTTACCTGACCACGCTCCAGAATATTTCCCTCTTTCATAATCATTACCCTGCCCCCAAGCTGCACTGCGGCGGAAAAATCGTGTGTCACCATGAAAATACCTGTGCCGTTTTGCCGCAGCCGTATAAACGAATCTATGGTTTCGTTTCTGTGAATAACGTCCAGTGCGGTGGTGGGTTCGTCCGCAATCACTATTTTTGCCTGCCCCATCATTGTCATGGCTATGAGCACACGCTGAAGCATTCCACCTGAGAGCATATGGGGATAGGCGCTGTATATCTCAGCCCCGTCCGGAAGCCCTGCCTGAGTCAGGCTTTTCAGAATCCTTGCCTTTCGCTCCGCTTTTGAAGCTTTGCCATGCAGGGCAAGGGTTTCGTCCATTTGTCGGCCTATACGCACGGACGGGTCAAGGGCGGTCATAGGGTTTTGGGGAATAAAGGCTATGTCCCCACCGTAAATGCCCAGCCGCTCCCGCAGGGGCATGGTGAGCAGATCTCGGTCGTCTGACAAAATTTCGCCTTTTACCGAAAAGTTTTTAGGGTCCAGAAGACCCATAACGGCTCGGCAGGTCATAGTTTTGCCGCTGCCCGACTGCCCCAGCAGAATTACGGATTCCCCTTGTGAAACGGAGAAATCTATTCCCTTCACAAGCTCCCGATTTTCGCCGAGAGCAGTAATTTGAAGATTTTTTACGCAAAGTTTCATAGGCTGGTTTCCTCCGGTGTCAGGTGGTCTCTCAGGGCTTCTCCGAAAAGATTAAAGCCGGCGGAGGTGAGCAGAATGCAAAGTCCTGGATAAACCAGCAGCTCAGGGTGGCTGTAAAGGCAGGTTCTGGCATCGTTGAGCATGGCGCCCCATTCGGGAGTGCCTGCGGGAAGGCCAAGACCAAGAAAGGCAAAGCTTGACACCATGATTATGGCAGAGGCCACGCTGGTGCTGACGTATACCAGAAACTGGGGGATAATATTGGGCAGCAAATGCTGAAAAACAATTTTAAGGGTGCTGCTTCCGGAAATCCTTGCAGCCAGAATATAATCCCTGCTCATTTCCGTAAGAGCATAGGAGCGCACCACCCGCACAAACCATGCCCATGTGGCAATCAACACGGACAAGGCAATGTTTTCTATTCCCTTTCCCAGAACACCTATAACCGCAATGGCGATTATCAGAGCGGGAAAGGCTATGAAAATGTCGCAAACAAGGTTAATTACATAATCCACTTTCTTTCCTGCACAAACGCTTACCGTACCGATCAGCAGGCCTATAACGGACAGAATAAGCAAAGTGGGGATACTTATGATAACTGAATATCTGGCCCCGTAAAGCAGACGGGAGAAAACACAGCGTCCCAGCTGATCCGTTCCCAGAGGGAAATTTTCGTCCGCCGGCAGATATTTGCAGGCAGGGTCGATCAGTTCAGGATCATTGGGCGCAATAGCAGGCGCCGCAACAGCCGTAAGAATGACCAGAATAATTAAGACCAGACCCACAATGGCCTGAGGATTTTTTAAAAGTTTATTATGCATTCTGCTCCCTCACCATCCATGGGCAAAGCAAACGGTTCAGAACATCTCCCGCCAGATTTGCCAATACAAATATTCCGGCAATAATAACAATGCAGCTTGCCGTGGCTATGGAATCTGCTGCATTGACGCAGTTCACAAGGTAGCTTCCCAGCCCTTTCAGAGAAAACACGCTCTCCACAACTACGCTGCCTGCCACAAGATAACCCAGATATTGGCAGAAAAGGGTGATGACAGGGGGCAGGGAGTTGCGAAGTATGTGCCTTACCAGAATGCGGGAGGAGGATAAGCCTCTGGCCTTTGCGTACTGAACATAATCCGAGCCCAACTCAGCCAGCAGGGAAGAGCGCATCAGGCGAAGCAGGCCGCAGGCGCAGGGAAGAGCCAGAGTAAAGGATGGGAGAATATAGCCCTTTATTCCTGGGTCAGGCAGAACGTGGAACCACCCCAGCTTTACGGCAAAGCCCAGCAGGAGCAGAAAGCCCAGCCAGAAGGTGGGCATACACACGCCGCCCAGTGACAGCCAGCGGATTATATGGTCAGCCGCACCGTTTCTCCAACGGGCACAGATCAGACTGATGGGCACGGTGAGCAGGATTATCCACAGCAGAGACAGGGAAACAAGGTAAAAGGACACAGGCAGAAATTCCTTCAGGTCCTGCTTAATGGGTCTGTGGGTGTAGAATGAGTCTCCCATTTCTCCCGAAAAAAGTCCTTTCAGCCAGTGAACGTAACGCACGGGCAGGGGTTTATCAAGTCCCATCTCGGTGCGGACAGCCTCGATTTGCTCGGGAGTGGCATTCAGACTGCCCTTTCGGGCCATGATTTCAGCCGGATCTCTGCCGGACAGCGCAATAAACACAAAACTCAGTATACTGACTCCCAACAGAACAACAATCATGCCTGCCAGCCGCTTCCCAATGTATTTCTTCACCCTGCTCCTCCTATATTAGTTAGTCTTATCTAACCAAATAACTCTAAAAAACAACATCCCGCTCTGAGATGTTGTTTTTAGAGTTAGATACCTTTAACTATATTAGCATTACGGCAGTATTTTGTCAATAAAAATTCTGCTCATCCTTGATTAAGATTTGCGCTTTTGCTCCAGCATAAGCTGCTGCTGCGCAGCTTTACGAAGCTTTGATAAATGCCCTCCTGCTCCACCAGCTCCTGATGTCTGCCGGACTGGACAATTCTTCCGTCGGAGATCACATTTATAAGGTCTGCATTGCGTATGGTATTGAGGCGGTGGGCGATGACAAGCAGTGTTTTGCCACGGCAAAGCTCGCTGATTGCCTGCTGAATGTAGCTCTCGTTATCCACATCCACGTTTGCGGTGGCCTCGTCCAGAATGACTATGGGGGCGTCCTTTAAAATGCAGCGTGCAATGGAAAGCCGCTGTTTTTCTCCGCCGGAGAGAGAAGCTCCCCCTTCGCCTATCACTGTGTCAAAGCCATCGGGCAGAGCCATGATAAAGTCATAGCAGCGGGCTTTTTTTGCAGCCTCTATTACTTCTTCTCTGGGGGCATCGGGTCGGCCCATGGAAATGTTGTTGTAAATGGTGTCCTGAAACAGGTACACACGCTGAAACACCATGCTTATATTGTCCATAAGCTCTGAAAGGGGAAGGTCCTTGATGTTTTTTCCACGGACGAGGATTTCTCCCTGCTGTACATCCCAAAATCGGGCAAGCAGGCTGGCAATGGTGGATTTTCCGCCGCCGGAGGGACCTACCAGAGCCATCATATTGTTTTTGTTCAGCTTAAAGGAAATGTGGTGCAGAACCTCTTTTTCTCCGTAGCCGAAGCTCACATCCTTAAACTCTATTTCGGGTCCGTCATAGCTCTCGGGAAGATGCTCCGTTCCCTGATCTTTAAGCTCGGGCTGATCAAAGACCTGCTCTATGCGGTCAATACAGCTGTTCATTACCGTGAATCTTGCACTCTGGCTGTAGAGAGCCTTGATTGAGGCGAAAAGCTCCAGAACAAACAGCAGCATACCTATAAAGTACTGAGGGGACAGAATCCCTTTAAAATAGAGAAATACCGCCGCTGACAGAACAATCACGGAGGAAAGACCGTAGCAGGTATAAAGAGTTGACTGCCAGGGAGCCTGATTTTTTTCAAAAGCGATATTGGTACGCAGGCTCTCCTCAAAATTGCGTGTAAGCTCCTTTGATTTATCCCCCAGCAGATTGTAGGTCTTTATAATTCCTATGCCCTCTGTAAAATCCAGAACGGCGTCTGTCAGGTTTTCGTTCTGCTGCTGGCGGTTTGCGGAGTGAATCAGAGCGTGGGTGTTCATTCCACGGGCAATCAGACATATAACGGCGCACAGCAGTGCGGCGGTAAGACCCAGTCTGAAATCAATGTACCACAGAAAAATAACAGTGACACACTGGGAGAAAATGAAGCTCATGTTGTCGGCAAGAACAGACATGGCGTTTTCTTCTATAAACAGCATATCGGTGGAAATTACGGAACTGATTTTACCAAGGTTTCCCTCGGTGAAGTAACCCATGGGCATTTTACGCAGATGCCTGCCCAAGGCCAGGCGCATATCTGCAAACAGCATATATCCGGCGGTGGACTGGAGCCTGTCGGAAGCCAGCTGGAAAACTATCATCAGCAGCAGGCATATTACCATGCCTGCACCAAGCCACAGGCACATAGCCGAGTCCATGGTGCCGTTAAAAAATGCGGTCAAGGCAAAGAAAGACAGACATATGGGCGAGACTTTCAGTATGGCTCTCAGGAAAGAAAACACAAAGGCGGCCAGTATACGCCCGTTATATTTTTTTGAGAGCTTCAATATTCTTGCTATTAGCTGAATCATGACCTGCTGCCTCCCTTATATGTATTTTCAACGCCCCATACGGCGCTTTCTTCTGCGGATTTCCACAGCTTTTGATACTTTTCGCAGCTTTCAAGGAGCTGACTGTGGGTTCCGACGGCAATAAGACTGCCATTATCCATAACGCATATCCTGTCGGCCTTAATAATGGATTGGAGCCGATGGGCGATAACAATCACGGTTTTGTTCCTGATAACCTCGGATATGGCACGGTTCATCTTCTCCTCGTTTTCAGGGTCCATAAATGCGGTGGCCTCGTCCAAAACCACAACGGGAGCGTCTTTAAGGATAGCTCTTGCCAGAGAAATACGCTGGCGCTCTCCGCCGGAAAGCTGCTTGCCTCCGTCTCCTGCCATGGTGTGGATTCCGTTGGGCAGACGGCTTAAAAATTCGCCGCACTGGGCTTTTTCCGCAGCCGCCATGACCTGCTCATCCGTTGCGGACAGGTCACCCAGACGGATGTTTTCCAGAAGGCTGGTGTTAAACAGAAACTGCTCCTGCGCAACATATGAAATCTGGCGGTTCAGCGCTTCCAGACTCATATTCCTGATGTCCTGTCCGCCCAGGCGTATGCTGCCTTCCGAAATGTCATAAAAATGCACCAGAAGTTTTGCCAGAGTGGATTTTCCGCTTCCGGATTCGCCTACCAGAGCGGTCATGCCTCCTTCCGGAATGTTCAGGCTTACTCCGTGGAGCACCTCGGTGTCATCATATGAAAAATGAACGTTTTCAAACTCAATGTTATGATTTTTACCTGTAAAATCTGCCTCTGTCTGCTGAAGGGGAGTTCCGGCCATGGCCTTTTCCAGTTCTTCGATTTTGTAATTTATCTGCGGAAGAGTTGAGACAAAGCTCATTGCTCTCAGCAGAGGGGAGCCGATGCCGAAGGACATACAAAGCACAAGCGCCAGATCCGGCAGGGTGGAAAGTCCGGTAAGCACAAAATAAGCACCCAAAGGCAGAGTTACCAATGCCACGGTAGGGATAATGCTGTTGTAAAGGGCCATCCACGGCCAGCAGCAGCGAAACCAGTCCAGAGTGAAATCCCTATAGTTTATGATGTCGTGCTCAAAACGCTTGTAGCTGTCACCGGAGCGGTTGAAAACTTTTACCACTTCCATGCCGTTTATATACTCGATAATGGTGTTGTTCATCACCTGACCTGCGCCGTAGTAGGCGCCCATTTTGCTCATGCCTGATTTATACATCATGCCCATGGACAAAATGCCAAGAGGAAGAGCGGCCAGAGACAGCAGCGCAAGCTTCCAGTCCACAAAGAACATTGCGATGTATATTGCAAGGGGAATTATCAGATTGGCAAAGCCCTCAGGAAGAGCATGAGCCAGCAAAAGCTCTATGGTTTCGATGTCATCCGTAAAAAGCTTCTTTACGGCGCCTACGCCTTTTTCCTGAATAACACCCAGAGGCTGCTGCTCCATTTTACCCTGAAGGGATACTCTGAGATTTTTTAGAGTGTTGTAGGCGGCGTTATGGGACAGATCCAGACCTTTTACATACAGCAGCCCGTATAAGGCTGAAAAAACCGCAATGGCAGCCAGTCTCCACAGCACATAGCCGAGACTGAGTGACTGCTTTAGCAGAAGAGGCTTCAGCAGCTGGTAGATAAACAGATAGGGAACAACGCTGCATATGGTTCCCAGCAGCATGAAAAATCCGGCAAGATAGGTCAGCCGCCGCTTCTCACCTGCATATTCCAATACTTTTTTGAACATAGGTTCCTCCTTTTTATTTAGTTAGTTTCCTCTAACTTCTCGCTTTCGGTTTGCCTCCCGTCTTTAAAAGAGGGAGGCATAGGTCAGAGCTTCGCTTTAAAGCCTATGGCATTGTGCCAGTCAAACAGACGGCATATGACACGGCAGTGAGCCAGAATATCTTTTCGATCATAATTGTGGATGAAGGGCTCGTAAATTGTAGTCCAGAAAGCGGACAAAAGGACATGAAGTTCGTTTTTGTCAATGGACTTGTCTGCAATATTCCGCCTTTGGGCTTCTTCAAGGAAACGGAAGGTATGCATGGTCATTTTGTCTACAAGGTCATGCTTGAAATTGGACCATTTTGTGCCCTCGGAGCTGCAAAGCAGCAGCATGAAGCCGTCGTACCGCTGATAAAGAAAGTCAAACCAGTCCATCATGGCGTTTTCGTCCATGTCCCAGGCTTTGAACAAATCCTCGTTAGAGATTGTTTCCATGTCCACATTGCCTCTTCTCTCGGCTTCTGCATATATTTCACTTACCGTATCCTCTACCAGAGCGTCAAACAGCCCCTCCTTGCCTTTAAAGCGGGTGTAGACTGCTCCGGTGGTGATTCCGGCGTCCTTGCAGATTTCCTTCAAAGAACTGTCCTGAAAGCCGTGCATCAGAAAATGTTTTTTTGCGCTTTCTGTTAAACGGGGGTCAATGCTGCGGTCTGCTGTAGCCAATGTACCGCTCCTTTCTCACAATTGATAATCTGATTATCGATAACGCCATTATTATACAAAGCAGCAGGCGCTTTGTCAATAGGTGATATAAAAAATATGAGCTGGGTGGTTTCCGCAGCTCATATTTTTAAAACTTAATTTAATTTCCAGCTTATAGCTCTCTGTCTTTCGTTGACAAAGTCTGCATATATTCCCTTCTGCGCTATAAGCTCCCCATGGGTTCCGTGCTGAACGATTTGACCGTGATCCACCACAAGTATCTGGTCTGCGTGGCGGACGGTTTTCAGCCGATGGGCAATCATCAGGATGGTTTTATCTCTGGTGAGAGCTTCAATGGCCTTTTGGAGTCTGTCCTCGTTTTCAGGGTCCACGTTGGCGGTGGCCTCATCCAGAATTACTATGGGTGCGTCCTTGAGCAGTGCCCGTGCAATGCTGAGTCTCTGTTTTTCGCCGCCGGAAAGGGAAGCGCCGCCTTCTCCGATGACGGTATCGTAACCGTCTGGGAGCTTTTCTATAAAGTCGTCGCAGCAGGCCTTTTTGGCAGCGGCCACCACCTCCTGATGGGTGGCATCGGGTTTTCCGAATTTTATGTTGTTTTCAATGGTATCGGCAAAGAGATATACGTTCTGGAACACCATGCTCATCTGGTCCATCAGGGTTTCCAGCGTGAAGTCCCTTATATCCTTTCCGCCTATCTTGATGCTGCCGCTGTCCACATCCCAGAAACGGGCAATGAGATTGCACAGGGTGGTTTTTCCGGAGCCTGAGGGACCGATGATGGCAGTTGTGGTCCGATCGGGGATATATGCGGAAACATCACGGATGATTTCACGCTCGCCATAGGAGAAGTGCAGGTTTTCCAATGAGATGTCGTGGCTTTCGGGGGCGGTATCGGTGCTGCCGGATTCCATCTGGTCCATGTTTTCGGTGGCAAGGGTTCTGTCGATGCTGGCGTCGGCCAGACGCATCATTGTAATGCCCATGCCGAAGAGCTTTATCTGCCCGAAAACAAGAAACGACATTACTATGCTCATAAGAGCATTTGCAACGGACATACTGCCGTTGAGCCAGAGCAGCACTGCCGAGAGCATCATACCCACTCCCGCAATCTGCAATATGAGATCCTGAGCTATGGAGAAGGGCGTAAGGAGAAACTCTATGTCAAAATTGCTTTTGCGGTTAAATTCCAGCGCATCCTGCAATTTCTGATCCCCTTTTCCGCTGAGGTTAAAGGATTTTACAACGCCCATACCCTGCACATATTCCAGAACGGCAGCTGTCATTGCGGTTTGGGATTTCTGCGCCTTGGGAGCCTCAGAGGCAAATTTTTTCTCCATGACGGAGAGAACAAAGAGGTAAAGCAAAATAGCTGCTGCGGCAATCAGACCGATACGCCAGTCAAAGGCAATGATCATGGCGGTGAAAACAACGGTTCCGATAAGACCGCTTAAAATGTTTACCAGTACCATAGGAACCAGAGTTTCCACATTTCCCAGTACGGTTGTGCATACTCCGCTTACTTCACCCAGACTGTTTTCGTTGAAATAACCCATCTGGACGTTTTTTAAAAGCTCACCCAGACGAATTCTCTCGTTGGCTGCCATAAAATAACCGGCGTGGGTCTGCTGAAGCTTGGAAAAACGGTTTGTAATTCCGTTTCCTGCTATACTTACAAGCATGAAGCCCAACGCAATCCATGCGGGGGCAGCGCTTTTGTCGCCGCCGACCAAAGCCAAGATAACAAAATAAACGGCACTGACTTCAAACATTCTTAAAATAGCATTCAAGAAGCTGACTAATACAGATTTGTTGATGTTTCCACGCTCTTGGCCGGAAAAACGCCAGATTTTCCGAAATGTTCCTATCATTCTCCGTCACCGTCCTTTGTTCCAATGTGAGCCTGCCACATCTTTTCGTACAGGGGGCAGCTCTTTAACAGTCGGCTGTGAGTTCCCGCCGCTGCAATCTTTCCGTTGTCTACTACCACGATCTGATCTGCACCCTGAATTGTGGAGAGTCTGTGTGCAATCACGATGACCGTTTTGCCACGCACCAGCTCCGCAACGGCATTCTGGAGAATTGCCTCGTTTTCAGGGTCTACATAGGCAGTGGCTTCATCCAGAACCACAATGGGCGCATCCTTCAGCATGGCTCTTGCAATGGTTATTCTCTGCCGTTCTCCGCCTGAAAGGTGAGCGCCGCCGCTTCCTACCCGAGTGCTGTAGCCCTGCTCCAGTTCACGGATAAAGCTGTCACAGCCGGCAGCCTTTGCGGCCTGCTCCACCTCTTTGTCCGATGCGGAGGGGCGGCCCATGCGTATATTTTCACGGATTGTGTCGTCAAAAAGGTAGTTATCCTGAGAAACAAAGGCTACCTGATCGTAAAGCTGAGTAAGGGGGATGTTTTTTATATCCGTTCCGTCTATGGACACCGTGCCGTCCTTTACATCCCAAAAGCCTGCAATCAGCTTCGCTATCGTAGATTTTCCGGAGCCTGACGGGCCTACAAGAGCGGTCATGGAGTTGGGAGGGATAATGAGAGACACGTCATCAAGAACCTTTTTATCCTGATGGTAAGCAAAGGACACATGGGAAAGCTCAATTTTCCCGTCCTTTAACTGTACGGGGGTCTGGCCGTGGTGCTGCTCCTCGGCAGTCAGCAGCTCATCCACTGCTTCTACCGTGGTTCCCACCTGAGCCAGAGTGTCAACAAAGTTCATAGCGGCAAGAAGAGGGCCTGCAATTCCGAGAGACAGAATAATGGTGGTAATATATACATCCATGGTGAGGCTTCCGCTGCGGTAAAAGATCCAGCCGATGGGAAGAATTGTAATCAAGGTTGCGGGGGCTATGGAGTAGGCCATGCTCATTCCAAACTGGCTCCGCTTCATCCACTGATAATAATAGGCTGCATTGGCTTTCACTCTGTCAGTAAATTTGGCGTAGGATTTCTTCCCCTGATTGAAGGCCTTGATGACCTCAATGCCGCCTATGTACTCCACTATTGTGCCGTTCATTTCCTGAGTGGTTTTGACAGCGCCTGCAAAGTCTTTTGTGTAAGAACCCATTACCGCCATCATGAAGATCATTCCTACCGGAATGGATACAAGAGACAGCAGCGCCATTCTCCAGTCAAGTATGAAAAGATACACCAGAATGAGCAGAGGACCGCCGATATTTGCGGTCAGCTCCGGCAGCAGATGAGCCAGTGTTGTCTCCATGGCTTCCACCATGTCAACTATTATCTGCTTCATTTTGCCGCTGGACATATCCATTACCGTTCCCAAAGGCAGCTTGGGCAGCTTTGCCAGTATCTGCTGGCGGATGGTTTTCAGAATTGAAAATGTGGCCTTATGGGATTTGATAAGGGCCAGACTGTAAAGCAGCGTGCGGGCGGCATAGCCTGCCAGCGCCACGGCCAGCCATACGGCGTAAAAAGAGAGTGTGCGGTTTCCGTTCAGAAGACCCACAATGATGTGTGCAGCCGAAAAATAGGGCAGCATCCCCAACGCAACGCCGCAAAAGGCACTGACAATGGAAAAAATCAGGGGCTTATGCTCTGATTCTCCCATTTGCCATATGCGAAGAAGGGGGTTTTGTTTATTCATATTCTTCCTCCTGTCGGTTAGTCTTGACTAACTCATGCTTTATTTTAAGACCGCTCTCTGCCAAAGGCCGGCGGTCCTAAATCCTGATTAAATTTCGCAGATTGCCTTGAAGCCTGCCTGATGATATTTTCCCATAAGCAGGACGAACTCCTTCGCCCGTTCCCGACTGATTTCATGCCTCACCACTTCAAAAACCCCTTCAAAATAGGAGGTGGTCATCATGTGGTAAAGCTCACGGGGTAGAATTTCATTCATTTTGGTATCGGCTCCCGTAACTTCCAGCCAGCGCCAGGTATAGGTCTCCTCCATTTCAACCAGCTGATCTATGAAGTTGTGAAACTTCGTTCCGTAGGACGCATCCAGAAGCAGGCGAAATACATCGAAATGGTCATAAATATAGTCCAGAAGCCGAACGATTTCCTGATTGGAATAATCGTCTGCCTGTTCTTTCTGAAAGCCTGAGTCCATTGCGGCAAACTGGTTCTGCCCGTCCAGCGCCAGAGCCAGAAACTCCTGAGCAACCGGTTCCACAATAGCGGAAAAGAGACCCTCCTTGTCATGGAAGCGGACATAGATTGCGTTTGTGCTGGTTTCGGCTTTCTGCGCTATAGACCTGAGAGAGGCCTGAGTGTAACCCTTTTCTAAAAATTCGGCAACTGCACATTCTATTATGCGCTCCTGAACGCCCTCAAAGCGTTTTCTCATGGCTGAACCTCATTTCATAACACTGTTTCATAACGATGTTATGATTTTAAAACAGGATAATTATTTTGTCAATAGAAAATTTACAGAAAATAAGCGGAGCTTTTTCAGCTCCGCTTGCAGATCGTTTATTTGCCGTTTAATTTTACGCAGGCCGCATAAGCGGGGTGTTTATTCCTGCTTTTGATGGCAGGGATGCCCTTTTTCCGCATCCTTATTAAAGCTTATAAGCACATTGCCGCCACGGTCACCGTTACTCAGAAAAATCTGCCCTTTATGCTTCTGCACCACCTGAGAGGCAGACCAAAGCCCCAGACCGTTATGCCCTGTGGCCGCTCTTGCACTGTCTCCACGCCACAGACGCTCCGTCCCGTGACACAGTGCAGCGGCGCTGAAGCCGGGACCCTCATCCTCTATCTCAAGCTGCCAGCCCTGTGGAAGCATGGAGCCTTTTACGCTGACCGTTCCGCCTTTCGGGGTGTATTCAACGGCGTTCTGCACCACGTTTCCAACCCCACGAAGCAGTCGGTGGAACTGCATGGGGACACGGCCTGTAAGGTTGTTTTGAAGCTCAAGCTTAACCTGCTGCGCCTGTGCAAGAGGGCGGAGGTTTTGGCAAAGCAGGTCAAAAAATTCTTTCAAGTCCGTGTCTGCAAAGACCTCTTCTTCTCCCCGTGAGGTTTCCAACAGGCTGCTCACATATTGCTTTGCCCGAGTATTACTCTCTAAAATGGTTTCCACCATTTTTCTGTGGTTTTCCTGTAAATCATCTTCCAGAAGCAGTTCCGCATTGCCGCCTATCAGCGTAATTGGCGTTTTCAGATCGTGAGCCAGAGCGGCCATTTCAGAATCTCTCTGCTGCTGTGCCGCCCACTGGGAACTCAGGGAGGAATAGAGTGCAATACGCATATGTTCCATTGCATCCAGTGCCTGATCGAATTCCTTGATTCCGGCATGGGGAATTTCAAAGTCCAGCTCCTGAGCGCCTATTTTTTCACTTACCTCTTGAAATAAGCCAAGCTTTTTTACCAGCTGTCTGCGCAGCCACACTGCATTCAACAGCCAGCAAAGTATGCAGGCAATTCCCAAGGTTATCCACCACAGATATTCAAAGGGCGGAAGAGCAGCACGCCAGACGGGATTTGAAAACTCTTTTCGGAAATGCCAACGGAAAACCCCGCAGCTACCGTCAGCATAAGTATGCAGCAATGTATTGTTGTCACCCTTTGAAGCTTTTTCTATAAGAGCTTTCTGAGCTTTTCCGTGTACATTGCTGATAATCAGATTCCCGTTTTTATCAACCACCGCATATTCCGCCAGAAAATCATCGTTTGGTATTTGAAATACACGGGGGTTTTCAGTGATTATTTTCTCTACCTGCCGGTTTCCGATATGCCCCGGATAAACTATTTCTCTGCTTTCCAGAAAACTCAGCGCCGCAAACCATACCACACAGCAAATAAGCATACATGCCATCATTGCAAAGCCAAAGCGTAAAAGAACAAAGGAAAGGCTTAAAGAATGGGGTCTTTTTTCCATTTATATCCTACTCCCCAAACTGTTTCAACGGGACTGAGTCCGGTGAATTTCAGTTTTGCCCGAATATTTTTGATGTGCTCAGCAATCGTTGAGGGGTCTCCCTCCGCTTCAAAGCCGAAAACACGGTCGTACAGCTGCTCTTTGGTAAATACCTGCCCTGCGTGCAATGCCAGATATTCGCAGATAGCGTATTCTCCTTTCGTCAAGGGGAGGGGAGTACCTGCTGCGCTGGCAGTCTTTGCCTGCATATCAAAATGTACTCCGCCGCTATTGAGGGCATGGGTCGGTCGGCGCATTTGCCGCCGCAGATGAGCGTTCACTCTGGCACGAAGCTCTGCGATACTGAAGGGCTTCTTTATATAATCGTCGCCGCCCAGACCAAATCCCTGCACAACATCTGCATCTTCCGTTTTTGCAGTTAAAAAAAGTATGGGGCAGTCTACTTCTTCCCGAATGCGGCTGCATAGGGAAAAGCCGTCCTCTTCTGCCATCATCACATCCAGTAAGATAAGGTCGTACCTGCGGCAGCGGGTACTTTGCACAGCTGTGGGGTCAGACTCCACATCCACCTGATGCCCATCCTTTTGGAGTGCCGTTTTTATCAGATTCAGCATATCAATATCATCATCCACAACGAGTATTTTTCCCATGGCTTCGCCTCCTTTGCTTTATTATAACATAAATTACGAAAAAATGTTTTTATAAAAGGGCTGCATGAGTGAAAGCTCAATTTATCATGTTAATTTCGGTAGGAGCAGCATCCGTTACAAGGATAATGCTGTCATAAAGCTGTGCCGGCGGCTGGAACAGCCGGTAACTTGGAGGCAGCAGACGCATGACAGGGGAGTACTGTTCCCCTAAATTTCCCATAAAGCTGTATTCCCGAACCTGATTTCCCAGTTCTGAATCATCGGGAATCTGAGAGAAGTCCAGCCAGCACATTTGAAATCCGGCTTCTTTGGCGGCTTTTGCCAGAGGGTCATGGGAATAGAATACCTGATTTGTTCGCTTTCCGGAAGGGGTTGGCAGATTGCATTTTGTTTTGTAGAAATCCGTACCGATCACATAGTAGTCGTCGCCCAAACGGTCCTCCAGAAGCTTTCCCATAGCGTCATAGCTTCCCCATTTTGCCACATGGGAATTGTGGCCGGAGATAAAGATTTTCTCTTTTCCAAGGGACTGTTCCTGCCGCAGAATCCACTGCACATTCTCTGCCATAAAAGCATCCCTTAAATCAATAGCGGCGTTTGGATCGTCGGCCATCTGAGCATTTAATTTCAGCTGCTGAAGGAGCATATCTGCCCCGTGGACTGCCTGCTCGGTACAGGGCTTATTTTCCAGCTGGGTCTTTATCTCGATAATAATGTCTGCTATTGCAGTATCGTCATAGGCCTCATTCCAGTTTTCGCCGTCAATTAAAGCTTCTAACTTAGCGGTATCCAGTCCGTTTGCCTTGCAGGCATTCATAACAAGGCCAAAGCTGCTTTCTAATCTCTGCATATCAAAACCGTAGAAGCGAAGATCCTCTCCATCAGCTGCATTTTCATTGTATTCCCTCATATATTCAATGAGTTTTGCAATTTCCTCGGTCTGGTAAATCTTAAATCCGATTGCTGCCGCAGCTTCATTTGCTGTTCCTTCACCGCCGTGGATGAAGCGGTTTACCCGCTCACAGCCGCCGAAGTCGCCCTCAATGGCAAAGGCACGAACGCCCTCGTTCTCTACCATATTTCTGAATACATCCAACTTCAGGCGCTGAAACTCTGAGTTTCCGTGGGTGGCTTCGCCCAGTGCGATTACTTTCGTGTTTGATGGGACGGAAATTTTGTCTACATCCTGTGCATATGACTTTAACTGCCCGACGTTTGCACTTTTTCCTGTGTTAAAACCTCCAAAGCGCATGAAAATCATAGCTGCGGCTGCTAAAATTATAAATACGCACAGTAAAATGCGCCATACAATATGATGTGGTTTTCTTTTCATAAATTGCCTCCTTCTAAGTGGTACTTTCAGGATAGCAGCTATTTTTCAAGATTTCATAAAGAACGCCGGATTTATTTTAGCATGGAAAATGACAGAATTGCCACGGTAAAATCGGGTGGCATTATTTCCTATTGACATCTACAACAAAAAGAGATATATTTATCTCACAAAGAGATGTATATATCACTTTTAGCTGGAGGATTGATTATGAAACAAAGAACTAAACTGCTGATTGGCTGGGGAATTGGGTGTGTTGTGCTGCTGCTTGCCTCATCTTGGTATGCTGTCACATTTAATGATCCCCGTCTGGTTGTTCCAATGGACTTTCAAAGTTATAAATTTCAGATTAAGGATCTGCCGATGATGCTTTCGGTGTCCCTTGCTTGTATTTACGGAATCACCTTGTTGATCACGCTTGCATTCAGCGGATGCAGGCAGAGACAGCAGATAGAAAGCACAAACAAAACACGCAAGCTCAATCCGAAGCTGGGCTTCCTGGGCTTTTTCGGTTTTTTGGGATTTGGTGGTTTTTGGACATATTCCGTGGATGGCAGCGTTTTTCCGTTTGCATTTTTCCTGTTCTTTGGCTTCTTTGGATTTTACTATGAAGGGAAAATGTCAGGAACCTTTATGGATGAGAGATTCCGTGAAAATGCGGCGAGAGCAAATTTGAAAGCGTCCAACATTGCGCTCTCGGTTATTTTTCTGGCATTGCTCATTCTCTGTCAGGGAAAATTGTTCGGCAGCCTTGACTACACATTGATTGGGGTCATCATAGCCTTATCACTTGCCCTTGCATTAAGAATGTTTCTCTCTGAATATCTGCTTTATCGCTACGACCATGATGACCATGCGGTTGAAAGCGAGGATTGAGATATGGCAGAGTTTGAATGCAGATTGAAAAAGTATCGGCAATTAAAGGATTTGACACAGGAGCAGCTGGCAGAAATGGTTGGAGTCCGCAGAGAAACC
>JARHZW010000012.1 GCA_029264685.1 Candidatus Limivicinus sp. | reverse complement strand
TCAGGAAAAAATCATTTAAACACCATTATATCTTGGTTTGAAAATGAAGTCAATCGCTAAAGAAAGCGGAGGGAAGACTTAAAGCTCGGAAAAGGTAAAGGACGGAAAGAAAAAAAGAGACAGCCTCAAAAAGATGTCTGAAAATGGGCAACAGTTAAGAACAGGCAAAGGAAAAAATCTGCATGGGGAGAGCTTGAGAGGGGAGGGTATGACCCTCTCAAGAAAATTGAGCGAAGGGGAATAACCGTCCGAAGGACGGAAAGAAAAAAAGAGACAGCCAAAAGGCTGTCTCTTTTTCTGGTGCCGGTGGTGGGACTCGAACCCACACGGTGTTGCCACCGGCGGATTTTGAATCCGCTACGTCTACCATTCCATCACACCGGCACGTCGGGAGAAATTATACAACAATTTCCCCGAAATTTCAAGTACTAATTTTTATATTCAACCACGGGAAGGTCGGAATATTCATCATCTTTTGCCTTTTCGGGCTTATTTTTCTTGCTTTCCTGACTTTCTTCGCCGCTCTCGGCACTGTCAGCGTCGGGAACAAGGCGCAAATTCATGTCGGTAAGCTCGCTTATGCCGGGAATAGTGGTGGTAAAGCTGTACTGCCACATATCGCTTTCATAATAAAAATCCGGAAAATCACCGGGAACTGCAAGCCAGAACTCATAATCCGTGAGCTTTGACAGGTCATACATATAATAGCCCATATAGCGGTTAAAATAAACCGCAGGGGTGTAGCCGGCCTTTTTTATAGTTTCGCAGAAGGCAACCGCACAGTCGGTCAGCACTTCGGGAGTCATCCGGTCGCTTCTGCCGCCGCCGTCAACCTTCTCCCAGTCAAAAACCACAGGCAGATCCACATTAAAATCCTTTAACCTTTCAATCACAAACTCCGCCTCTTCAACAGCCTCCGAAACATTCAGAGCCTGAGAGAAGAAATACACGCCGGTTTGCAGGCCGTTTGAGGAGGCACCTGTCATATTGGCCTTGAAGTAGGGGTCCTCATAAAGTCCGCCCTCGGTTGAGCCACGATAGCCCAGACGGATATAGGCATAATCTAAATTTTCGGCGGCTTGTGTCCAGTCAATCTGGAGCTGATGCTCAGACACATCTATGCCCCTTGTCACGGTGTAGCCCTCTCTTGAAAGCACGGGATGACCGTCCACCAGTTTGAAATCCTCAGTTTTCAGGGGGTTCACATCCACACCCTCAAGAGGCGTGATCCACACCATACCGAAGCCGTCATTTATGTACACCTGACCCTCGTGGGGGTCCACCGGCTCGGGCTTGAAAAACTGAACCATCAGCAGCACGGCCAGTCCGACCACCAAAACAGCAGCCAGAAACAAAAGCAGCACTTTATTTTTACAAGCAGTCTTCATATTATCTCCAATCTGGGTTTTACCCGCAATTTCTACAAGTTTAGCATATACAGGGAGAGAATTCAATGAAGCTTAAGGAAAATTAAGAAATTCAATAAAAATAATAAAAAATACTTGACTTTTAATTCCTCTTTTGTTATTATAATCAAGCCGACGAAATGCTGGTGTAGCTCAGTTGGTAGAGCAGCTGATTTGTAATCAGCAGGTCGGGGGTTCGAGTCCGTCCACCAGCTCCAGACGGCTTAATTTAATATCATATGGGGGAATTCCCGAGTGGCCAAAGGGGACAGACTGTAAATCTGCTGGCGATGCCTTCGATGGTTCGAATCCATCTTCCCCCACCATATTAAGACCGAGAACCTTTGTTCCCGGTCTTTTTTGTTTTGTATCGTGCTGAATTATGACGGGTGCGGACGGCAGGCGAGGGGTTTAATATACATTATATAAGAAGTGTTTTCTCCGCTTCGCTTTTTCGGACCACCGAAATCTGCGGCAGGCCTTCCAAAGGCAGAGCAGATACGCTTTTTCAGGCTTCGGGATTGGATAGGGACTATAGCTAAATTGGGAATTACTTTTCAGATATTGTCACATCTTTAGAAATTTTAAAAAATTACTTTAAAATATTACAGCTCACTCGTGACAAGCCTGCAAAAGCATGGTATAATTGCTTTATCTTAATAAAGGAGGCAATTCCAATGAATTTTCTCGGCATAGAATTAAACACCCGTAATTTACCCGAACTGGATAAGGAATTCATTCCTCTCGGACAGTTTAACGAGGCTTTCCTTAAAGGCGCTGCAAAGCCCGTCTCAATCGCAGTTGAAAGAGCGGAGGGAGAGATGGCCTCTGTTGATACATTTATATACGGAACGGACGAAATGCGTCAGGCTGACTGCTACTACATCAACCGTCTTGTAAAAACCATTCTCTGGATGAAGGGCGGCTTCAAAATCTATGTGGCAGGCGACGAAAACATCTACAACTACCTGAAGGAGGCTTTCTCCGAGAGCGGAATTCAGGCCTTCGATAACCACTTTATGGCAAATGTTTTTGAGCATGAGTTTCAGGTGGTTTTCTGCGACAAGGTGCCGCAGACCAAGGATTCTCCCAAGGCTATAGGCGGACATATGGACGGCTGCCGCATCGGCTTTGACGCCGGCGGAAGCGACAGAAAGGTTTCTGCCGTTATCGACGGGGAGACCGTTTATTCCGAAGAGGTGGTCTGGTTCCCCAAAACCAACTCAGACCCTGACTATCACTATGAGGGCATAGTTTCCGCTTTCCGCTCCGCCGCTGAGCATATGCCAAGAGTTGACGCAGTGGGCGTGTCCTCCGCCGGAGTGTTCATTAACAACCGTGCTATGACTGCCTCCCTGTTCATCAAGGTACCTGAGGAGCTTTACGACAAAAAGGTGAAGAATATCTACATCAGAGCCATTCACGACACCTTCGGGGACATTCCATACAGCGTTGCAAACGACGGCGATGTAAGCGCACTTGCAGGCGCAATGAGCCTTAAAAAGAACAATGTTCTGGGTATGGCCATGGGAACCAGCGAGGCGGTGGGCTTTGTTGACGCCGAGGGAAAAATCACCGGCTGGCTCAACGAGCTTGCCTTTGTGCCTGTGGACGCAAACCCCCTTGCCATGCGTGACGAGTGGAGCGGTGATATAGGCTGCGGCGTGAAATATTTCTCTCAGGACAGCGTTATAAAGCTGGCCCCGAGAGCCGGTATTGAGCTGGACGAGAGCCTTTCTCCTGCGGAAAAGCTGAAGGTGGTTCAGGGACTTATGGCTCAGGACGATGAGAGAGCGGCTGCCGTTTACAGAAGCATAGGCTGCTATCTGGCCCATGCTCTGGCCTATTACTACAGCCTTTACGGCTGCGAGAATGTGCTGCTGCTGGGGCGTGTCATGTCCGGCAAGGGCGGCGATCTTATCATTGAAAACTGCGGAAAGGTACTGAAGGACGAGTATCCTCAGCTGGCTGAAAAAATCAATCTGGCTCTGCCCGATGAGTATTTCCGCCGTGTGGGTCAGTCCGCTGTTGCGGCCTCTCTGCCTGAAATCAAGTAAATTTATATAATGTAAGGCGCAGTCCGTGGCTTTGGACTGCGCCTTCTTTTTATTCAAAGTAGAAAAGCTCCTCAAACTTCCTGTCCAGTGCAATGCACAAAATCAGAGCCAGCTTTGCGGTGGGGTTAAACTGCCCCGTTTCTATTGAACTGATGGTGTTTCTGGAAACACCTACCATTTTTGCTAACTGAAGCTGAGACAGATTCTGTTCTGCCCGAGCTTCTTTCAGGTGGTTTTTTAGGATTAAATTGTCATCCACTGCACTCAACTCTCTTACACTAAACTCATTATAAATACCGCAAACAGCAGTATGGCTGCAAGACCCCAGCATATGCCGCAGAATAACATATGCTTCTGTTTCAGACGGTGCCAGTTATACAGGTTTTGAGTACAAAATATGCTGCATAAAATGGCATAAACATCCTGATACGGCAACTTGAAGTACATTTTTACAAACATCACTATTATGCAGCCGAACAAACCGACAATTAAACCGAGTCGATTGCTTTTGAGCATGATGTCAAATTCCATTTCGTCGGGTGTGTTAGGCTTTTTGCTTTGGGCTTTCGCCAGAATTTCCTCTTTTGTCATTATACTGCTCCTTTCGTATGCCAAGTTTACTTTGCGTACTTATTATACGATAGCCAAGTTTACTTGTCAACACTTTTTGCCAAGTTTTATGTGCAAAATGCGGAATTTGGAGGGGAGGAAGGGAGCTGATCGGGGGGAGACGATGGGAAAGGGAAGGGGAAAGGCGATGGGAAAGGACTTGACTGTGCTTTATATATGCTGATTTAAAGTGCAGAACTTTAAATCGAGATATAGGGCGGATATTAGAGAGAATTTGTCAACAACTCAACAAAAACACAATTTACACTCAGAAATTTGGCGGCTTGGGGCATGGAAATGGATATTATCTTAAATTTTGCGCCTGCAAAGCTTTTTTGCTAC
>JARHZW010000011.1 GCA_029264685.1 Candidatus Limivicinus sp. | reverse complement strand
ACAAGGAGTCTCTTCCGTACTATTATAACACATGGTACCTGCCTTTGGTTCAGGATGGGGCGGAAATGCCCATGAGCTTTGAGGAGGCGGAAAGCCCTCTGAACGTGGAAAAACCGGACAGGGACGAGGCGGAAACCCCTGCCGAACCTGCAAATAAAGTCCCTGCTCCACAGACACCCAAACCCGGCGCAAACGGGCAGAGTGTTCAGGAAAATAAGGATTTTAATGAGGACGAAATGTCCGGCTTTACCGATGATTTCGGGGGCTGACAGAAAATGAGTGTATCATTGCGATACACTCATTTTTTGCGCTTAATTTGATTTTAGGACGCCGCCCCTCTCAGTCACCTGCGTGACAGCTCCCCCCAGAGGGGGAGCCGATTATTTCATCATCAGAAACGGCCGTCCCTCAAAATAGGGTGTGCCGTGCAGACCCTCGGTCACACGGCGGCGGAGCTTTTCTCTGTCGTCGATTACCAGACCTGCGATCCTGTCTATGCCGAAATCCAGAAGGGCAGGGCACATTGGCACGGTAGGGCCGGTCAAAATTGTGACGGCGTTTTCGCACAGCTCCAGAAGGTGGGGCAGAGTTTTGTTCACAAGGCTTGAGCCGGTTATAAGCACAATGTCGCACTGGGGCAGCAGAAGGTCGCAGGCGGAATCGGGGTAGTCCCCGTCTTTGGGAGCACGCTCAATTATGTAAACCTTTTTGGCGTGACGCCGCATTTCCTCCGGCCCGTTCATGTGGCCGATAATGCCCACGGTTTTGCCTTCAAAATCAATTCCTCCGGTGCAGTAATTCTCGAAAGGCTCATAACAGTTGAGCATTTCCAGTCTTTGCGAGGTATTAAAGGCCGCATTCATGGCTGCCATTCCAAAGGAAGCTTCCGTAAAATTCCAGCTTTTCGCCGCCTGCGCCGCCTCTCTGGTGCTCATGCCATCAATGCCCTCGGGAAACATTTTCGGCATACTGTCAACGGCAGTGGTCATGGCAATGCCTGTGGCTGCGGCGGTTTCTGCCATGGTCCATAATTTTCCTTGTTGGGAATAAAGTACCTTTTCTTCAGGTACACAGCTCAAAAGTGCATCATACAGTTCAAAAAAATTACTTTTCATTTCTTTCCGCCCTTAATTCTATAAGTTGTGCCGCAATGGAAATTGCGATTTCTGCCGGAGTCTCCGCCTTGATTTCAAGCCCTATGGGGGTGGTTATCCGCCTGAAGTCCTCCTCCGTGTAGCCGTACTCCTCCGACAGCTTTTTGAACACCCCTGCTTTCTTGGCTCTGGAACCGATAACGCCGATGTAGCAGGCAGGGGTTTTCAGCAGCTGCGCCTGCACTACTGCGTCATAAGCATGACCACGGGTCATAATACAGCAGTAGTCCTCAGAAGTTATGTTAACATAATCATCAAGCTTTTCAAAGTCCACAAGCTTCACTTCCTCGGCAGCGGGGAACAGGGCTGCGTTTGCAAAAGCGGGTCTGTCATCCAGCGCCACGCAGTGAAAACCCACACGGCTGAGAACGGGCACAAGCTCCTGCGCCACATGACCGCAGCCGAAAACATAGACACGACCGGAGGAATTTATCTGCTCAAGGTAAAAATCCTGCCCGTCCTGCTCAATGCGTACAGGGTGGCCGGTCATGGCGGCTGAAAGCCACTGCGGCGGGTTTTCAAGACCGAAAAAGCCCTCCTGCCGTGTGTACAGACTGAGGCTGCCGCCCTTTCCGATGTCGGAAATCAGCCACAGGTCACGCCCCGATTTAAACAGCTCCTCCGCTCTTTTGCACAGCCCCAGTGTAGCCTGATCCCCTGCGGGAATGTAGCGGAAAAACACCTTGACTGCGCCGCCGCAAATCATGCCCAGATTCTGCACATCATCCCTTGTAAGGCTGAAATCCTGCAAGCCTGAGCGCTTTTCCTTCAAAACCTCTGCGGCAATCTGCTCCGAGCGGTATTCCACGGCGCCGCCGCCGATAGTGCCGCACAGTCTGCCCTCAGCCGTCACCAGCATTCTGGCCCCTGCTCCACGGGGCGTTGAGCCTGAGGAGGCAATCACCGAGACCATGACCATGTCCTGCCCTGAACTGAGCTTTTCACCCATAAGCTTAAACATATTTCTCATTTTCTGCCCTTCCTTTCCTTAAAGCGGTAGTTTACATCCCAGAATATTCTCCACCCTTTCCGCCGTGCTTTCTGCCTGCGCCTGCCGTCTGCGGTGGGCTTGCAAAGCCTTGGGGCTGCTGCATTTTTCGGCACTTGCGGAAAATCTTTCTTCTATGCTGATTTTTTTCGTTCCTGCAAGGAGCTTGTCTGCCAGAAAGACCACCGCCGCCTCGCCTGAGCAATTGCTTTTTAAATCGTGGTGCTGCCTGACTGTTTCCGCCTCAGCCCCAAAGCCCAGCTGCTCTATAAGCTCTGCGCCTGCCTCGGCGTGGTTTTCCTCTCTGCGGCAGATGTCATGGAGCAGAGCGGAGCAATATATAAGCTCCAAATCCAGATTGCAGCCTTTGCGGTTCAAAGCCCTTCCGATCAAAGCGGCCTCATCCGCCACCGCCTGACAGTGGTCGCATATATTTTTCGGCAGCTCCGCCGCTTTCAGCAGCCTGCCGCAGATTTCCCCGTCAAGCTGCACCTGCGGAAGAGGGGGTCTTTTCACATGGTGAAACTGACCGTCATATTCAAAGCTGTACGCCCCCAGATAGGGCAGCTTGAAGCGTCTGCTTTCCTCCGCAGATAAACCCAAAACCTTGCACAAAAAACTGCCGATTACCGTTGCATGGGCAACTATTGCCACATTTCCCTCACAATTTTCCATTATTTCGCTGACCGCACGGAAAAAACGCCGCTGTCCGTGGAGCAGATCCTCGCTGTCGGGTACGGGGGCGTTTGGCTCTGTGCCACGCAGTGCATAATGCTGAGGGAAGCGCTGCTGAATTTCCGAAAAACTCAGCCCGTCCCAAGCTCCTGCGTACATTTCCTCAAGCCCCTGCACGCTCTCTGCCTGAGGGTCAATGAATTCTGCGGTCTGTACCGCCCTGCTCAGATAACTTGAATACACACGGTCGGCCTTGTAAAAGGGACCGTAGAGAGCGGCCTGAAGCCTGCCCAAGGCAGAAAGGGGCAGATCGGTAAGCCCCAGACATATCCGCTGTCCCTTTGGAAAATCAGGTCTGCCGTGGCGAATAAGAGTAAGGCTTCTCATCAGAAAACACCCTTAAAATATTCCTCGAAAAGCTCCGTGCCGTAGTCACGGACGGCGTTTTCATAGTTGGTAAAAAGCTGCAAAAATCGCTTTCCCTCTGCCGTGAGACAGCTTTGGCCTCCGCCTGCGCCGCCCTGACTGCGCTGTATCAGACTGCGGCCCAGCTGCGACTCAAGAGTGTTGATGATGTTCCAACCTGTGGAATAAGAAATCTGCATACGCTTGCAGGCGGTACGGACGGAATGGGTCTCCTCCGCAAGGCTGAGAAGCATTGCGATTTTGCTGTCAAAAAATGGCAGCTCCCTTGCCAGAGAAACATTTATGACAGGCCGCACAAGCTGCTTGTTGTGATAGCGCAGCAGAGCCTTGTAATCCTCGGGGGTGTCCGCATCGTGGAGAACGCCGTAGTCCCGCACCGTAATTTCCCTCATCTGCTGACCGCAGCGGGAGATTGCCCCTTGCAGACCGTCCTGCCCCTCGTCGGACAAAACGGCGTCCAGAAGCCGTGAGGCGATTATGATGGGGTGGCCTCTGTCTCCGCCGCAAACGGGGCAGGCCAGCTCCTCTCCGCTGTCTATCAGCTCCGTCACCGTTTCGGCGGTGAAAAGGGGAATGTCAACAGGGGTGAAAAGTATCCTGTCGCACTTGTCCTTCAGGTATTGCAGGCCGATTTTTGCCGAGTCGAACATTTCCGTGTGAGCGTAATTCTCGTTACGCAGAAAAATCAGCTCGTTGTTGCTCAAATGCCGCTCCAAAGCGGTGGCATTGTAGCCGGTGACCATTACGATGGTACGCACTCCTGCCTGATGGAAGGTGGCAACAATGCGCTGGGCAATGGAAATGCTGCCTATGTTCAGCATGGGCTTAAAATCCCCCATACGGGAGGACATCCCTGCCGCCACAATTACTGCGCCTGTGTTCATGGTTCTTCCTCCTTTTTCATATTTTCATACCGTATCTTTAACAATAGTATACACTTGTAAAACGGCTTTGTAAATGGACAGCCCTCAATATAAAAACCCGCCTGTGATGGGATTTTTGCGGCTTGAAAGGGGCGTGCATACAGAAAAAACCGCTGACAAAAATCAGCGGTTTTAATATAAATAAACTTTCGGGATTTTCGGGATAAAGCAAAATCGGCATGGGGAAGAGCGGGTATCTGCAACGCAGGCTTAAAGCTCTTTTGTCACTACGGGGTTTCCGTTTTCGTCAAGCAGGGGCGTAAAGCCTGAGGCGTTGCCGCTTCTGTGGAACACATAATTTACGCCGGTTTGGGTATCGACCCATATCTCGGTTATATCCGTCAATTTGCCCTGTGTGTATATTTTCCTGAAACGATCCATGAGAAATCCTCCAAATTCCTGAAATTTTTCGTCCTTGACAGGCTTACGACGGCCTGCCCTTGTGTTTTTTTGGATTATAACACAGGTTCTGAAAGACATCAAGCAGGAAAATTTTAAACTTAATTTCAAACTAATATGAAAAAGACATTCCCCGATTTTCTTGGGAATGTCTTTTAGCTTACGGTCTTAAAATCAGCTCGCAGCTGCAATCCTCATACTGCTCACGGACGGCCTGCTTCACCTCGTCCTGAGCCTTCTTGAAGCTCTCCACTCTTAAAAGCTCCCTGTCCACGCTCACATATACCGACACCCAAAGGTGCCGTCCTGTACGCAAAACATCATAAAACAGGGGATTTAATTCATATTTTTCCAGAATTCCACCCGTTATCTCCTTGATATTCTCCAGACTCTCCTCAGGGGACACCAGAAACACATCCTTGATTGCGCTCCACAGCATTTTCACGGTTTCGGGAATCATGCCCACCATGATGACCACCGCCACCAAAGGGTCAAAGTAGGGCGCAACAGGTGCAAGGGGAGTTTTTCCCAGAAAAGTGGAGCCGAAAAAGGCCAGAGACATTCCCAGAGAATACCAGATGTCCAGCTTCCAGCCCAGAATTTCAGCGTCAACGGTGGGAGAATTCAGGTGCCTGTTGAAGTGACGCATGATTATGTAAACCACGACGGAGCACAGCCCCAGCACCAGCTGGAAGGCGGAGACCAGACCCCCGTCCACCATGTTGCCCCCTGACATTGCAGTCTGCACCACATCAAGAGCCACGCCGAAGGTAACGGACACCATCATAAAGCCCTTTATAATAAGGAAGATAGACTCCACCTGATAAAAGCCGTAGGGGTATTTTTCCGAAATGGGCATATGGAAAAGGGGAGTCAGAAACAGGATGAGGGCAATGAAAATCAGCTCCGTAGAGTCATACACTGCGTCCATAAGAGAGGACTGAGAGCGGCTGAAAATGGCGAAAATCAGCTCCCCCACCGCAAAGAACAGCCCTGCGAAGAAGGAGATTTTCAGAATCAGCTTCTCGTTTTTGATGATCCGCTCCTTCCGCTCCTGCTTCTCCCGTTCACGGCGCTCTCTGCGCTCTTTTTCCTGAAGCTCACGCTTTTCCCGTTTGTCGGTATCCATTAAATTACGCTTTCCAAGGCAATGCCTTTGTTTTATCAAATATTTTCTTATTATATAGTAAAGCACAGCCGAGGGAAACAGTCAATAGATAAAAGCTTAATAAGCAATTAGCAGGCAAAAAGCCGTGCTCAGGCTTTTAAATCCGTACATTTTGACCGAAAACGGCCGCTTTCACCATGAAGCGCAAAAGCGGAGAGCTATGCGACATGGTTCTGAGCGACCGTTTTTTACCTTGTTATATCCTTACCGCAGCCTCGCTTTTAAGGTGGAGGCGGTGCAGACCGTCCGAGTCGGACTTCATGCCGCCGGCCTGAATGTAGCCTGTGCGGCGGGCGGCTTCAACGGGGTTGTAGCCGCAGTTGAAGCAGCGCTCGTGGCAGGGCTTTGTGGTGCAGTCTATTCCCGGATTGTGGGGGCAGGCGTAAATGTGTCTCATATTAAATGTATACCTCTTTTCATTTCTTCAAAATCAGCTAAGCTTATTCCGCCGGTTTGTTCTTCCGGCTCCTTTTTCTGTCCGGTCCTGCTCAGACCGTTGTTTTCCCATGTAAGCAGCTTTTGCTTCCAGTTCATCACTTTTCTTCCGCTGCTGTCCCTCCAGTCCGCAACCTGATAGTAGTCAAAAAAATCCTGCGGATCAACGCTCAGACCGTTTTCACGGCAGTAGTCCTCTATATCTTTAAGCAGCGGTGCGGATTTTCCGTCCTGTCCTTCGGCAGCTCTGAGCCTGTCGGCCTTCAGCTTTGCCATTGCGCCTTTTTTCCCGTTTATGGAGCGTACGGCACATTTCTCCTCATATGCCGCCTTGTCTCTGTCTATCTGACTTCGCATAAACGGAAACACATAGCGTTCGTTGCCCTTGAGAGCGTGAGTGCGGCCGGAAATGCTGTATTCCAGAAGAGCGGTAAAGAGCCGACCTCTTTCCGCATCACACAGCGGCTCCAGACACTCAAGGTAACTGTGGTACACGTTAAAGCTTGCAAGGGACATCAGAACAGATAGTACCATGGCACTCCCAGAGCGTCGGCACAATCTCTGGGCACCGTCCTTATGCTTTCCTCCGCCCACTGACGAAAGCAGTCCTCGCATATGAAAAAGTCCTGCTCCGTCTCATAGGCGTATTCTCCCATGTCCTCTCCGCACTGAGAACACTGTAAGGGAGGCTGTCCCGCAGCTTCAGACATGGACCCGCCCCCTGACTTCTCCTGTGCTTCTGTCGAAAATAAGGGAATTCGGCAGGAACAGTCCGGTAACACGGCGCAGCTGAGAGCTTTTGTATCCGGGGCAAAGCTCCGGCTTATGGGGGCGGCGCCTGCCGGTGTTGAGTATGTAGTCGCAGCTGTCGGTTACAACACAGTAATGCCGGCATGAACAGTAATGCTTACAGGTCATTTGATCTCCTTCTTTCAAAAATATCTCAAAATTATGAGAGTTTACTTGACAAAGAGCAGTTCTCGTATATAATAGTACAAAAGGTCGAAAAATATCGAAATAAGCAGAAAAGTACCTAAAAACCGCAATATACTTGAAAAACATGAACTCTTTGCCTGCCTTGTGTCTGGATTATACACCATGATTCTGGGTAAAGCAATAGATAGTGCTCAAATAATTGAGAATTTTATTTGAGACAATCTCAAAAAGATGAGAATTGAAAGAATTCGGGGCGTAGACCGAGAAGGAGATGGACTATGGGAAATATTGATTTTTCAAGGCTTGAAGCCCTTGTAAAAAAGACGGGAAAGAGCAAAACATGGCTCTGCCGCTGTCTGGGCAGACCTGCCTATTTTCTCAGAGACGCAAAGAAATCCGGTACAAGGCTTAGCGACGCCGAACTGGAAATTCTTGCAAATGAGCTTGGCACATGTCCTGAGTATCTTATGGGTCTCAGCTCTCAGGAAAAGCCGTTGTCCTTGCCCTTTGTCCGCCGTGAGATAGACGATATTTACGACGGCCTGAATTCTCAGGGGCAGGATGAACTGAGCCGCTACGGTCAGTATCTGCTGTCCCGTGAGGACATGAAGGCCATAGAGCTAAAGCCCAGAGTGGATTATATCCGCTATTACCGCACCGCCGCCGCCGCAGGCTACGCCGCCCCCATAGAGGGAGAGGACTTCGAGCTTATCCCCAGAGATGTGAACACACCCCACGGTGCGGACTTCTGCATTGACATTTCAGGGGACTCCATGGAGCCATATATAAAAGACGGAAGCCGAGTCTATGTTCAGCGTGACATGAGCCTTAAAGACCTTGATGTGGGCGTGTTCTACCTTGACGGCGATGTTTACTGCAAGCAGTTCTGCGTTGATTATGCAGGCAATGTGTGCCTGCTGTCCGCAAATCCACGGCGTGAGGATGCCAATATCTATATAAACAGGGGCTGCGAAAGAAACCTTGTGTGCTTCGGCAGGGTGCTGCTGGGCAGAAGGCTGCCTATGCCCGTTTATGAATGACTTTAACAATTTAATACACTTCTTTGAAAAAGAATGTCTCAGGCCCGATACTTTATTGGTTGCTTTGCACAAAAATGCTCTTTATATAAAGGCTTTTGGAAAAACAATTCTGCAAATGCAACAAAAAGTGTCGGGCTTTTTCTCCGACTTGTTTATTCTTGAAACTTGACCCTGAGTACGGCGAAGTATAGTATGAGACTATAAAGAGATGAAAAACGGGGGTCTGACCCCGAAAAGAGGTAGGAAATGGACGATATTTTTGAAATTACCGCCGACACCGTGACCATTCAGGTCACCGACCGAAAAACAGGAGAGGTATATAAAAGGGAACTGCCGATAGACTATTATGAAAACGCAAATTTTCTCCGTCTGAGAGGAGAGCACATGGACGGCAGCATGGCGGAGATGGTTTTTCTCTCTGCCAGAGGCATGGAGCGTGTGGAGGATCTGACGGGCAGGGGCGGAGAACAGGGAAAGCATCAGCATTAAAAACGGGAAAAACTAAAAACAGGAGGCAAAGGAATGATTAAGAAAACTTTTATCATTAACGGCGTTGAGAGACATCTTGTTCTTGACGGCAGCGAGACTCTGGCGCAGGTTCTCCGTGAACGCCTGCTGCTGACAGGCTGTAAAATCGGCTGCGGTCAGGGGCATTGCGGAGCCTGTAACGTAATAGTTGACGGAAAGGTGGTAAGAGCCTGCATTACGAAAGTGAGCAGGCTGAGAGAAAATGCGGAGATATGCACCATTGAGGGCATAGGCACTCTGGGGGATATGCACCCGCTTCAGGTGGCGTGGATGGCACACGGTGCAGCTCAGTGCGGCTTCTGCTCTCCGGGATTTATAATTTCCGCCAAGGTGCTGCTGGATGAAAACCCAAACCCCACCAGAGAAGAGGTAAGAGACTGGTTCAATAAAACCCGCAACCTGTGCCGCTGCACAGGCTATAAGCCTATCGTGGATGCGGTGATGGATGCGGCACGGGTCATGCGGGGGGAGATAAGCAAGGAGGATCTTATTTTCAGACCCACGGGAGACTCTATCAGAGGCACAAAGTATGTGAGACCCTCTGCCGCCCGGAAGGTGACGGGTACATGGGATTTCGGCGCCGATGACGCCCTCAAAATGCCGCAGGACACTCTGCGCCTTGCCCTTGTGCAGGCCAAGGTGTCCCATGCCAATATTCTGGCTGTGCATACCGAGGAAGCGGAGAAAATGGAGGGCGTATTTAAAATAATCACCGCAAAGGACATTGTGCAGTCCGGCGGTAAAAACCGCATAAACGGTCTGGTGATGCTGCCGCTCAACAATAAGTGCGACGGCTGGGATCGTCCCGTGCTTTGCGATGAGAAAATTTTCCAGTTCGGAGACGCTGTCGCAATCGTTGCCGCCGATACCGAGGAGCACGCAAGAGCGGCGGCAGATAAGGTGGTGGTGGATATAGAGCAGCTTCCGGCCTACATGAACGCCATTGACGCCATGGCGGAGGATGCCATAGAGATCCACCCCGGCACTCCCAACTGCTATTATGAGACAAACTGCATAAAAGGCCCTGATTTTGACTTTGATTCCGCTCCCAACGTGGTGGAAATAGAGAGCTACTGCTCCCGTCAGCCCCACCTGCATCTGGAGCCTGACTGCGGCTATGCCTACTATGACGAGGACGGAATGCTGACCATACATTCAAAGTCCATCGGTATCCACCTGCATATGCCCATGATAGCCGACGGTATCGGCGTGCCAATGGAGAAGCTGCGTATAGTGCAGAACCACGCAGGCGGTACCTTCGGGTATAAGTTTTCTCCCACCAACGAGGCCATTCTTGGCGTGGCGGCGAAAATCACGGGGCGGCCCGTGTCTCTGGTTTTTGACCAGTTTCAGAATATTACATATACAGGCAAGCGCTCTCCCGCCTTTATGCACATTAAGCTTGCGGCGGACGAAAAGGGAAAGCTTCTGGGGCTTTGGGGCGATAATGTCCTTGACCACGGTCCCTATTCCGAGTTCGGAGACCTGCTCACTCACCGCCTCAGCCAGTTTACGGGAGCGGGTTATGATATACCTACTATACGAAATAAGTCCGTCACCGTCTTTACAAACCATGCCTGGGGCTCGGCTTTCCGTGCCTACGGCTCACCCCAGTCCTACATGGGCTCGGAGATTGCCATTGACTGCCTTGCGGCAAAAATGGGCATGGACCCCTTTGATATAAGAGAGCTTAACTGCTATAAGGAGTCCGAAGGCTCTACCATTCCCACAGGCGGCAAGCCCGATGTGTACTGCCTTGAGGAGATGTATAAAAAAGCCAGACCGCTCTATGAGGCGGCAAAAAAGAGAGTGGCGGAAAAGAACGCCGCCTCCGACGGCAGATATAAATACGGCGTTGGCGTTTCATCAGGCGTTTATGCCTGCGGCCTTGACGGGGTGGACTCTTCACAGGCTTACGCAGAGCTGAACCCCGACGGCACCGTCACCATGTATTGTGCATGGGAGGATCACGGTCAGGGTGCGGATATGGGCGTGCTGGTGTCTGCCCATGAGACTCTCCGTCAGGCAGGCATTACGCCCGATAAGATACGCCTTGTGATGAACGACACAAAGCTCACCCCCAACGCAGGCCCTGCCGGTGGCTCAAGAAGTCAGGTAATGAGCGGCAACGCCTGCCGTCTGGCGGCTGAAAACCTGCTTGCGGCCATGCGGAAGGAGGACGGCACATACAGGACCTATGAGGAAATGGCGGCCGAGGGCATAGAAACCAAGGTTCAGGGTCAGTGGGTAGCCACTTCCTGCTCCGCCGGCATAGATCAGGCCACTGCACAGGGCGAGCCCTTCTCCGTGTATATGTATACCATTTTCCTGCCTGAGGTAAAGGTGGACACTGAGACAGGCAAGGTTCAGGTGGAAAAATTTACCTGCGTTGCAGATGTGGGTACCATTATGAACAGACTTCTGGTGGACGGCAACTTCTACGGCGGCCTTGCTCAGGGCATAGGCCTTGCTCTCAGCGAGGATTTTGAGGATCTGAGCAAGCATACCAGCCTGCTTAAATGCGGTATTCCTTATATAAAGGATGTGCCCGACGCTATTGAGCTGCACTACATTGAGACTCCCAGACCCTACGGCCCCTACGGTGCGGCAGGCTGCGGCGAGGCTCCTCTGGATGCGCCCCACCCTGCAATCCTGAACGCTATCTATAACGCCACAGGGGCAAGAATTACCCGTGTGCCTGCAAAGCCTGAGGTGGTTCTTGCCGCATTGAAGGAACAGGAAAAGTGAAATAAATACCTTTATGCAATAAAATAGAGCGGCTTACGGGGCCGCTCTATTTGCCTTGCAGTCCGTGACAGCAGCAATTCAGGAAAAACGGAAATCCTGTGCTGCAATACAAACTATTAAACCCGCTGCAAGTATTTGAGCTTGCGGAAAGAGAGTGAACGGAATGAAAATTGAGGAGAGAAATTCTACCCATGTTTATAAGCAGCTCCGAATGTTCACCAAAGAGGAGCTTGAGGCGGTGGAGAGCCTTTGCGTTCACGAGCAGCCGCCCTACTGCAACGCCGCCTGCCCCCTGAAGCTTGACACAAAGGGGCTGATAAATGCGGCGGCTCAGGGGGATTTTATAAAAGCCTTGCAGCTGTACGAGAAAATCACCCCCTTTCCCCATATCCTTTCCGCAGGCTGTGAAGCTCCCTGCATGAGCCAATGTAAGCTTTGCTCACTGGGGGACGGAATACGGATAAGGGAAATTGAGCGCTCCGCCGTAAAACTGAGAGAAAAACCCAAAGGAAAAGGTTTGCTCAGGTTCAAAAAGAAGAAAACCGCCGCAATTTTCGGCTCAGGGCTGTTCTGCGCTTTTCTGGCAGGGGAGCTTTGGGGGAAGGCCTATCCGGTGACGGTTTTCTGTGAGGAGCAGGACGAAAAGGCCTTTCTTTCAAAAGGTGCGGAATTCATGGATGAAGAGGGGCTTTCCGCCGATACTGAGGCCCTTAAAGCCATGGATATTGACTTTCGCTTCGGCACTGAGCTTAGGGCGGAAAATATAAAAAAACTGCGGGAGGGCTTTGATATGGTCTGCGCTTCAAAGCAGTGTGCCCAAACCGCCTACCCCAACTGCCGCTCAGATGAAAAGCTTATGTATGACAGGGAAAACGATCTGGTCTGGGGGGAGACGGAGGGGGTGCTTGCCGCTGCCTTCGGCGCAAAAAAAGCCGCATTGACCGTGGACAGACTGGCTCAAAATCTGGACCCTGCAAAATCCAGAGGTCAGGAGGGAGCGGTTGAAACTGAGCTTTATACCGACACCAAGGGGGCGGATAAGCTCACCGCCGTGGCAGTGCCTGAGGGGGGCTATACCAGAGAGCAGGCCATGCAGGAGGCAGGCAGGTGTATTCAGTGCCGCTGCGAGGAGTGCATAAAGGGCTGCGCCTATTTGCAGCATTATAAAATTTATCCAAAGGCCCTGACCCGTGAAATTTATAACAATGTGAGCATAATAATGGGCGACCACATGATGAACAAGCCCATAAACGCCTGCTCTCTCTGCGGTCAGTGCAGCGTCACCTGTCCCAACGGCTATGACATGGCATCGGTGTGCAAAATTGCCAGAAGAAACATGGTGCAAACGGACAAAATGCCCCTTGCGCCCCATGAGTTTGCCCTGCTGGACATGGGCTTTTCCAATGAGGAGGGCTTTTTGAGCCGCCCTCAGCCTGATTTTAAGCAGTGCAAATATGTGTTTTTCCCAGGCTGTCAGGCCACGGCCATTGCCCCCGAAACCGTGAGAGCCGCATATGAGGATCTGTGCAGACGGCTTGAGGGCGGCGTGGGGCTGATGCTTGGCTGCTGCGGCGCAATCTGCGACTGGGCAGGCAGGGAGGAGATGTATGAGGGCGTAAAGGAATTTATTGACAGGGAGCTTGGAAAGCTTGGGGACCCTGTGATAATTGCAGGCTGTCCCACCTGCAAGGTCAGGCTCTCCGAGAATGAAAACCGTGAAGTGCGTGGTATATGGGATGTGCTTCTTGAAATCGGCCTGCCTGAGGGTGCCCAAGCCCTGCCCAGACCTGCCGCAATGCACGATTCCTGCGGCGCAAGGGGAGACGAACAGACCCAAAAGGCGGTAAGAAAAATTGCGGAAATGCTGGGCTGCCAGCTTGTGGAGACGGAATATTCAGGGGATCGCTCCCCCTGCTGCGGCTACGGCGGTTTGACCGCATACGCAAATTCGGAAGTTGCAAAGGAGATGACCGATTTTTGTCTCAGCCGCTCCGATGCACCCTATATCAGCTACTGCATGGCCTGTCGGGACCGCTTTGCAAGAGCGGGCAGGCAGTCACGGCATATTCTGGAGCTGGTCTACGGCACGGATGCAGGCTCTCCGCCGGATATAAGCGAGAAGCGGTACAACCGTCTGAGCCTTAAAAACTCCATGCTTCGGGAGCTTTGGGGAGAGGAGGTGCAGGAGCTGAAGCTTGATTTTAAACTTGAATTTACCCCTGAAGCCCGTGAAATGATGGACAGCCGCATGATTTTAACAGAGGATGTGCAGCAGGTCATGGAGCAGGTAGCTGAAACGGGGGAGGCCGTTCTGGATGAGGAGAGCGGACTTTTGACAGGCCGTGCCAGAATAGGCAATGTGACCTTCTGGGTGAAATTTACGGAGATTCAGGGGGGCTATCTGGTGCGCCGTGCCTACAGCCACAGAATGAATATAGTAAAGAGGGCGTGAAAATGGAGGATAAGAATTATTACACCGTTGACCCTGAGGGCAGGCTTAAGTGTATGAAATGCGGCGTACCGCTGATAAAGGGGAAGGCGAAATTCATGTATCTGGATAACGGCTTTCCCGTGGAGCTGCCCGTCTGTCCCGTCTGCGGCTTTGTGTATGTGCCGGAGGAGCTGGCACTGGGAAAGGTGGCATCCGTGGAGCGGGCCTTGGAGGATAAGTGATGAATAGTCATCCTGACGGAAGACAGGGGACGGAAAGGCTTTTGCAGCTTGGAAATCTGCCCCGTGGCGCAAGGGTTCTGGACATGGGAGCAGGAGCGGGAGACAGCTTTTTTGTCATGGAGGAGCTGGGGCTTGTGCCTTACGGCATAGACCTTGTGCCGAGAGGTGAAAGGGTGGAAAAAGGAAATTTTTTACATTGTCCCTATCCCGACGGCAGCTTTGACGGGGTGCTGTCCCAGTGCGCCTTTTTTGTCAGCGGAAATGTGGAAAAAGCCTTTACGGAGGCAGGGCGGCTGCTGAAAAAAGGGGGCAGGCTCATGCTGTCGGATGTGTGCTTTGAGCCTTGGGAGGGCTATATAAAAAACGGGGGACTGAGGCTTTTATACTCTCAGGATTTAACATCCCTATGGCAGGAGTATTACATAGAAAAAATCTGGCGTGGTGAAGAGGTGCCAATAATTAAAGGCAAAAAGTGCCGCTATCTTGCCATAATCTGCGAAAAGGAGTAGAAATGGACTTATTTGATAGAATTTTAGAGCTGAGTCGGGCGGGGTACTTCTGCGCCCAGATTCTGGCAATCCTTGCCTTGGAGACCGTGGGGCAGGAGGATGAGGGCTTTGTCCGCTCCATGGCAGGGCTGAACGGTGGCGTGGGATTTTCAGGGGATGTGTGCGGCTGCATGACAGGGGGCGCCTGCCTGATTTCTTATTTTACAGGCAAGCCCTCTCTCACAGAGCGTGACCACAGGGAGCATAAAGCCGCCTTGGGAGAGTTTACTCAGTGGTTCAAAGAGGAAATGCTGGTGGATTACGGCGGCTGGGACTGTGAGGATATAACAAAGGGCAACCCTGCAAAGCGTGTTGAGCTTTGCCCCGAAATAATAGGGAAAACCTACGAAAAATGTATGGAAATTCTGACGGAAAAGGGGATAATATAATGCTTATCGGCAGAACCAAAAGCGTTTGCCCTGTGTGTCTGAGGGTGCTTGAGGCAGAAAAACAGGCCGAAAGCGACGGAATATATATGGTAAAGACCTGCCCTGACCACGGCAGCTTCAAAAGCCTTATCTGGGAGGGGGATCTGAGCTCCTATGTTCAGTGGGACAAGGGCACGAAAAAACAGGAAAGCCCCGTTGACCCTAAAGCCGCCGAAAAGGGCTGCCCCTATGACTGCGGCCTGTGTGAAAGCCATCAGAGAAAGGGCTGCTGTATGCTCCTTGAGGTGACGGAGCGGTGTAATCTTCGCTGCGGCGTGTGCTTTGCCTCCGCAGGGGAGAGCGGGGGCAGGGACATGAGCATGGAGGAGATTGAAAGCAGTTACGATTTTTTGATGAGCCACGGCGGCCCTTTCAATATTCAGCTCTCAGGGGGAGAGCCTACCATGCGTGACGATCTGCCACAGATAATCAAAATCGGCAGGGAAAAGGGCTTTACTTTTTTCCAGCTGAATACCAACGGGATACGGCTTGCCCGGCAGGAGGATTACGCCGCAGAGCTTAAAGCCGCAGGGCTGAACACGGTGTTTTTGCAGTTTGACGCACTGGACGATAATGTGTATAAAGTTCTCAGAGGAAGAGAATTACTGGATATTAAGCTGAAATGTATCGAAAATTGTGCAAAAGCAGGCTTGGGCATAGTCCTTGTGCCTGTGATTGCGGCA
>JARHZW010000094.1 GCA_029264685.1 Candidatus Limivicinus sp. | reverse complement strand
ATATTGACTCTGCCGTCCGTTCAGCCGGTAAACTTATAGGCTATGGAATTAATCTGGCTTTACACCCAGCACTTAATATTAATGATATTGATATGCTTGTTGGGTAAACTGTTTCACGTGGAACATTTGAGATTTACTATGTTTCACATGGAACATTCCATTTAAATGCCAATCACTATATATGGAATAAGTTTGTTTCACGTGGAACACTGGTTGAATAAAACAAGTTTCACGTGAAACAATAACACAAGCAAATTCTAAAAGTTTCACATAAAACAAAAGAATTACTCAAAAAAGCAGAAAATGTTTCATGTGAAACATTGAAAAAAATGAATTTAACTGTTATAATGTTATCACAAAAAAATAAAAGCCCCTCATATGCAGATAGGAGAGTGAAAATGGCTAAAATAATTGCAATCACAAACCAAAAAGGCGGTGTGGGTAAAACAACCACTTGCGTCAATTTGTGTGCCGCTCTCAACATGAAAGGAAAACGAGCCTTGCTTGTAGACTGCGACCCTCAGGGAAACGCAAGCTCCGGCATGGGTGTGTCGAAAAATCAAAGGCCCAACACATATGATATACTGATAAACGACACTCCGGCAGCAGATTGTGTAGTACATACAGATTACGGTGACGTTATTCCCACAGGAAAAGAGCTTGCAGCAGCTTCAGTAGAATTGATAGACACGGACAGAAGAGAATTTGTTCTGAAAAAAGCGCTTCTTTCTTTGTACAGCGATTATGACTATATATTTCTTGACTGCCCGCCGTCTCTTGAATTATTAACTGTAAATGCTCTTGTAGCCGCCGACAGTGTAATAATTCCAATGCAATGTGAATATTACGCTCTTGAAGGAATAGTTGATTTAATCAACAGTATCAAAATGTGTAATAAACATCTAAATAAACGCCTGGAGATTGAAGGAATTGTTCTTACAATGTACGACGCAAGAACAAATCTAACGAATCAGGTAGCAAATGAATTGAGAAAATTCTTAAAAGACAAGGTTTATGACACAGTTATTCCCAGAAGCGTCCGAATATCCGAGGCACCAAGCCATGGAATTCCGGGTGTAGTTTATGATAATTACAACAAAGGCAGCAAGGGATATATGGCACTGGCGGATGAATTTATCCGCAGATCAGAGCTTTAAGGAGGCAAAATGTCAGCTAAAGATAAAAAAGGACTTGGAGTGGGACTCGACATATTGTTCGGCGGAGATGACTACGAGGACGAAGCAGAATCGGAACTTTTAACCCTGCCAATAAGCAAGGTTGAACCAAACAAAGAGCAGCCACGAGAATATTTTGATGAAAAAGCATTGCAGGATCTGGCAGATTCAATAGCTCAATTTGGTTTGATTCAGCCGGTTGTTGCAAGAAAGCTGGAAAGCGGTTACTATCAGATAATAGCAGGAGAGCGCAGATGGAGAGCATCCCGAATTGCAGGGCTGAAGGAAATTCCTGTAAGAGTCATAAAAGCCGATGACAGAAGAACAGCAGAGCTTGCTCTGGTAGAAAATCTTCAGAGAGAGGACCTGAATCCGATAGAAGAAGCCAAGGGATACAAAAGTCTCATTGAAGAATACGGCTTGACTCAGGAAGAAACAGCAAAAAGTGTGGGTCGTTCACGCCCCACAATAACGAATTCACTGAGACTCCTAAGTTTGTGCCCGCAAGTTCTAAATCTGGTGGAAATAGGGGAGCTGTCAGCAGGCCACGCAAGAGCTCTCATCCCTATAGACAATGAAGAAAGGCAGCTAAAAGCAGCTCAGGAAGTAATAAAAAAAGGTCTTTCAGTAAGAAAAACCGAAAAATTAGCAGCAAATATATTAAAAGAACCTGTAAAATCAGAGGAAAACGCCTCAAACGCAATAAATGTTGACTACGCAGCGGAAGTATCAGCTGAGTTGTCTGCTGTACTCGGTAGAAAAGTAAAACTGACCGAGGGGAGAAGATCCGGCAGGATCGAGATAGAATTTTACGGTGCGGATGACAGAGAAGCGCTTATAGATTTATTAAAGAAAATATAAAAACAGGAGAATTTCACATGCTTGACATTAAATTTGTTAGAGAAAATCCGGAAATAGTTAAGGAAAATATAAAAAAGAAGTTTCAGGATCACAAGCTGCCAATGGTAGACCGTGTTCTTGAGCTGGATGAAAAGAACAGAGCTGCAATAACAGAAGCAAGCAATTTAAGAGCTTCCAGAAACAGCCTTTCAAAGCAGATAGGTATGCTGATGGGACAGGCAAAAAAAGACCCCTCAAAGCTTGAAGAAGCAGAAAAAGTAAAGGCACAGGTCAAAGCTAACGCAGACAGACTGGCAGAGCTTGAAAAGCTGGAAGAGGAATATGCAGCTGAAATTCACCATCTTATGATGAATATCCCCAACATTATTGACCCCAGCGTTCCTATCGGCCCTGATGACAGCGCAAATGTAGAGGTTCAGCGTTTCGGAGAGCCTGTAATCCCCGAATATGAAATTCCTTATCACACCGAAATAATGGAAAAGCTCAACGGTGTAGATATGGATGCGGCAGGAAGAGTTTCCGGCAACGGTTTCTACTATCTCATGGGAGATATTGCAAGACTTCACTCTGCAGTTTTGGCCTATGCAAGAGATTTTATGATAAATAAAGGCTTTATTTACTGTATTCCTCCCTTTATGATACACGGAAATGTGGTTGAAGGCGTTATGAGCCAGACAGATATGGACGCCATGATGTACAAAATCGAAGGTGAAGACCTTTATCTGATCGGAACCTCCGAACACTCCATGATAGGAAAATTCATTGACCAGATTATCCCCGAAAGCAGCCTTCCCCAGACTCTTACAAGCTATTCCCCCTGCTTCCGCAAAGAAAAAGGTGCTCACGGTATAGAAGAAAGAGGCGTATACCGCATACATCAGTTTGAAAAACAGGAAATGATCGTTGTGTGCAAACCCGAGGAATCCATGGAGTGGTACGAAAAAATGTGGCGCTACTCCGTTGAGCTGTTCAGAAGCCTTGAAATTCCGGTCCGTCAGCTGGAATGCTGCTCCGGAGACCTTGCAGATCTCAAGGTAAAATCCTGCGATATAGAGGCATGGAGCCCGAGACAGCAGAAATATTTTGAGGTCTGCTCCTGCTCAAATCTTGGCGATGCTCAGGCAAGACGCCTGAAAATGCGTGTAAAGGGTGCAGACGGCAAAACTTATCTGCCTCATACTCTTAATAACACAGTTGTTGCTCCTCCCAGAATGCTCATTGCATTCCTGGAAAACCACCTGCTTGCAGACGGAAGCGTCACAATCCCCGAAGTTCTGCGTCCTTACATGGGCGGCGCAGAGATTTTAGTGCCTAAAAACTGAAAATTTTGGTAATTTATGGCAGGCTCGCAAAGAGCCTGCCTGTTTTTTTAGACAGTCTTCTATATTATATTTTATATATTGCAAAATTGGGGATATTTTGGTATACTCATTAAGTTAGGAATACTATAATTATGTGAGGTAAAGGGTATGAACTCTATACAAGATATATGGGATGAAATCATAAAAATACTCTCCAAAGAGCTTACCCCCACAGCTATTACAACCTGGTTTTCAGACTGCGAAGCCGTAGAAATAGAAGACTGCCGTCTGGTTCTCCATACAAGCAACGATTTTAAGAGAAGTATTATAGTCTCTCGCTTCGGTGACAGCATAAAAACCGCTTTGTACGATTTGTTTGCCAGTGAATTTGAGCTGATGGTTCTGGCAGGAGACGAAATCAACGAATATTCCACGGAAAAGAAAGAGGAAAACAGCCTGCCGGAAATGGACGGATACACCTTTGACCGCTTTATAGTGGGTGCATCCAATAAGTTTGCCCACGCAGCGGCTATTGCAGTATCTGAAAATCCGGGTAAAATCTACAATCCGCTTTTTATTTACGGCAACTCCGGTCTGGGTAAAACCCATTTGCTATTGGCTATAGGACAGGCAATACATGAAAAAGATCCGACAAAAAAGATTTCATACATTAAAGGTGACGAATTCACAAACCAGCTGATAAAGTCCATAAAAGACGGTACAGGTGAAGAATTCAGACACAAATACAGAAATGTGGAACTGTTTTTGGTGGACGATATACAGTTTATTGCAGGTAAGCAGCAGACTCAGAACGAGTTTTTCCATACCTTCAACAACATTTACGAGGCGGGTCACCAGATCGTTATCACATCTGACCGGCCTCCTCTTGAGATGTCTCTGCTGGATGACCGACTGCGTACCAGATTTGAGGGCGGCCTTATGGCGGACATTGAACCCCCGGATCTTGAAACAAGAATGGCAATTACCAGAAATAAAGCTGCTCAACTGGGTATAATTTTATCAGATGATGCAGTCATTTATATTGCGGAAAATATCACCGCAAATATAAGACAGCTGGAAGGCGTAATAAAGCGCCTGACCGCCTATAAGGAAATTCTGGATGATGTTATTACCATAGATTCCGTGAAACGTGCAATAAAAGACGTTATAAGAATAGGAACCTATATTCCCACTCCGGAAATCATTATAAAAGAAACCGCAAGATACTATTCGCTTGACGAGAGCGATCTCAGAGGCCAAAGCCGAGCTAAAAACACCGCCACCGCCCGTCAGGTTTCCATGTATCTGATGCGTTCTCTTACAAATCTGTCACTTAAAGACATAGGTGCAGAGTATGAAAACAGAAACCACGCCACGGTTTTAAGCTCCATTCGTAAAATCGAGGATATGCTTAAAAACGACCCCAAAATGGCGGTAACGGTTCGAGATATAACCTCCAACATTAACTCCATGTGAGTTAAATTTTTTCAACATTCCCATGTGGAAAATCGGAAAGAAGTTTGTGGACAAGTTTTTTCTCACATCGGCTGTTAATAAGTCTGAAATATTCCACAAAATAATCCACATCTGAAAGTCTTGATATTCAAGGCTTTTCGAGGGTTTTCCACATAAAAATCTTCTACTACTAATACTACGAAAAAATTATTATTTATATATTTATTATCCTTAGTTTTTAAAGTTCAGGGAGGAACGATTGATGATAGTTTCCTGCGAAAAGCAAGTTTTACAATCTGCATGTACTGTTGCAATGAGAGCAACCGCTTCCAAGAGTCCTATTAAGGCTCTTGAGGGTCTGCTTCTTGAGGCAAAAGACGGCAGTCTTAAAATAACAGGTTACAATTTAAGAGAGGGAATATATACAACTACCGAAGCAGACGTTAAGGAAAACGGTTCTGTTGTTCTTGAGGCAAGATTCATAGGAGAAATGCTCAGAAGATTTCCCGACGGTATTTTAACCATCACTTCCGATGAAAACGACAATGTTACCGTAAAATGCGGCCGAAGCAAAATTGAGTTTATGGGCTTCAGTGCAGAAGATTATCCCGAAATTCCGGCAGTAGATGAACTCAGGAACATAGTATTACCTCAGAAATTACTCAGAAGCATGATAAACCAGAGCATTTTTGCTGTTTCCGACAGCGATATTCGTCCTATTTACACAGGAAGCCTTTTTGAAATTGAAGGTGAATTGCTCACCGTAGTTTCCGTTGACGGATACAGACTGGCAAAACGGACCGAAAAACTGGAAGGCGCACAGATGGATAACTGCGAATTCGTAGTTCCCGGTGCAGCACTTAACGATATAGAAAGAATCTGCACTGACGAAGAGGGCGATGTAAAAATTTCCGTCGGCGAAAAACACATTGCCTTTATAATCGGCGAAACCGTAGTCATCTCCCGCAGACTTGAGGGAACCTTCTTAAACTACAGAAAATCCATTCCCGAGGCCTTTAAGTATGAAATCAAAGTGGAGCGCTCCGAATTTATGTCTTCTATCGAGCGTGTTGCCCTTGTTATAACCGAAAAAAACAACAGCCCTATCCGTATGCGTTTTGAGGACGGAAATGTGGACTGCCGCTGCCTGACCTCAATGGGAAGTGCAGAGGATATTTGCGTTTGCGACGGTAACGGCGAAGACACAGAGATAGGATTTAACGAAAAATACATGATGGATGCTTTGAAAGCAGCCGCAAAGGACGAAATTCTGATCTGCTTTAATACTCCGTCAGCTCCCTGCGTTATCAGAGCCGCAGACGGAACAGAAAACTTTACCTACATGATATTACCTATGAGACTTAGAGCAGGAGACTGAGTATGGAAAAGATAAAAATTGACACCGAATTTATAAAATTAGACTCTCTTTTGAAGTTTGCCGCTCTTGTGGGTACAGGTGGAGAGGCTAAAATTGTTATTTCCGAGGGACTGGTCAAGGTAAACGGCGAAGTCTGCACCATGCGTGGAAAGAAAATCCGCCCCGGTGACAGAGTGAGTTTAAATAACCAAGAGCTTGAAATAGAATGAGAGTTGAAAAAATAGCTCTCAACGGGTTTAGAAATTACGATTTTGAGACGGTAGAATTTGCCGACGGAACAAATGTGATTTCAGGCCCTAATGCTCAGGGGAAAACAAATCTGCTGGAAAGCGTTTATATGCTTTCCTGCGGGAGGAGCTTTCGCACAAGATTTGACCGGGAACTTATAGGCTTTAACAATTCTTCGGCTGAAATTCTGGCTGATGTGAACAGCTATGACAGGGATCAGACCGTAAACATCAAAATGAGTGTTGGCCGAGCAAAGAAAATCACCGTAAACGGAGTGAAAAAGAAAAGCTCCGAGCTTTCGGAAACTTTGAACACGGTGCTTTTTTGCCCGGATGACCTGAACCTTATTAAGGACGGAGCGGCTGTGCGGCGCAAGCTAATGGACAATGCTATCAGCCAGATACGCCCCAGATATGCAGAGCTTTTATCCGAATATAACAAATTATACGAGCATAAAAGCCGTATTTTAAAGGATTGGCGTGAAAAACCGGCACTTTTGGATACTTTGGATGATTTTTCAGAGGGAATGTGCAGGGTGTCGGCCCAGCTTATAAGATACAGAGCGTCTTTTGCAAAAAGGCTGAATATGGCAGCTCCGCCTATTCACAGCGAATTTTCCGGAAACGGAGAGAAGCTGGAAATCAGGTATACTACGGTCAGCAGTGTGAAGGACCCTTTTGCGTCCGCAAAAGAAATTTATTACGATATATGCGAGCATCAGGAGAGACATCGTGAAGCCGAAATTTCTTCGGCCCAGTGTCTTACCGGCGCCCACAAAGACGATTTGGAAATACTAATTAACGGCAGACCTGCCAGAAATTTTGCCTCCCAGGGGCAGACAAGAACGGCGGCGCTGTCTTTAAAGCTGGCAGAAAGAGAGATTTTTCTTGACGAAACAGGGGAATATCCGATTTTGCTTTTGGATGATGTACTTTCCGAACTGGATGTGAAACGGCAGGAGTTTGTTTTGAACCGTATCGGCGGCGGACAGACGCTTATAAGCTGCTGCGAGGATGAGGGAATTTCAAAACGCACCGGCGGAAAGGTGCTGTTTGTGGAAAAGGGAAGGATACGCTGATGTATCTCCATCTGGGAAACGGAAAAATAATAAATACAGACAGCTTGATCGGTATTTTTGATCTGGACATAACTTCACAGTCTCATCTGACGAGAAAATTTCTCACCATGTCGGAAAAGGCAGGACAGGTCATAAATGCGGCGGAGGATATTCCGAAAAGCTTCGTGATATGCGAGGAACACGGAAAAATCAGTGTTTATCTGAGCCAGATGGCATCTTCCACCCTGCTTCGCCGCACGGAAGAAAGCATAATGTAAAAATTGGAGGCACAAATGTCTGATTTAACAGAAAAAGTAACAAAGGAATATGACGCTTCGCAAATTCAGGTCCTTGAAGGTCTGGAAGCCGTTCGGGTACGCCCCGGTATGTATATAGGCTCCACCTCCTCCTCAGGTCTGCATCACCTTGTTTATGAAATTGTGGATAACGCCATTGACGAAGCTCTTGCGGGCTATTGTACCCACATTGAAGTAACAATCGAAGAGGGCGATGTGATTCGTGTCAGCGATAACGGCCGTGGTATTCCTGTTGATATTCAGGAGCAGACCGGAAAATCTGCCCTTGAGGTGGTTTTCACCGTACTTCACGCCGGCGGTAAATTCGGCGGCGGAGGATATAAGGTTTCCGGCGGTCTGCACGGCGTTGGTGCATCCGTTGTTAACGCCCTTTCCGAGTGGCTGGAGGTTCAGGTCCACAAGGACGGCAAAATTTACGAAATGAAGTTCTCCAGAGGCGATATTACCGAGCATATCACCGTTGTGGGAGAAACTGACAGAACAGGAACCACTGTTCGCTTCAAGCCCGACTACCAGATGTTCGACGATCTTGTGTATGACTATGAAATTATACACACCCGTATGCGTGAGCAGGCTTTCTTGAACGGAGGACTGAATATTTCCGTTGAGGATAAGCGTGAGGGCAAGGAACAGAAGCATGAAATGTGCTATGAGGGCGGTATAAGAGAGTATGTTTCCTACCTGAACAAGCATAAAAATCTTATACAGGATGATGTGATTTATCTCAGCGGCAGCAGGGATAATGCGGTTGCCGAAATTGCCTTGCAGTACAATGACGGATACAGCGAAAATATTGTATCCTTTGCAAACGATATTCACACTCCTGAGGGCGGTATGCATGAAACCGGCTTTAAAGCTGCTCTTACAAGAGTGATAAACGCCTACGGAATTAAAAATAATATCCTCAAAAATGACGATAAGCTCTCCGGCGAAGATGTAAGAGAGGGCATGGCAGCTGTAATTTCCGTAAAGCTGCCCGACGCTCAGTTTGAAGGACAGACAAAGCAGAAACTGGGCAACGCCTACATCAGAACTCTTGTTGACGGCATAGTTTCCGAACAGCTTGCAACCTATCTTGAGGAGCATCCTGCTCAGGCAAAGGCCATAATAGAAAAATCCATGACCGCAAGCCGGGCAAGAGAGGCCGCAAAAAAAGCCAGAGAATCAGTACGCAGAAAAACCGGATTGGAAAGCGGCCAGATGCCTGATAAATTGCAGGACTGCAACGAAAAAGATCCCACCTTGTGCGAAATTTACATCGTGGAGGGTGACTCCGCCGCAGGCTCCGCAATCCAGGGACGGGACAGCCGCTTTCAGGCGATTCTTTCCATGTGGGGAAAAATGCTCAATGTGGAAAAAGCCAGAGCAGACCGTGTTTACGGAAATGACAAACTGTATCCCATCATCTGCGCTCTCGGCGCAGGAATAGGGGACGAGTTCAACATAGAAAAGCTCCGTTACCACAAAATCATAATCATGGCCGATGCGGATGTGGACGGATCACATATCAGAACTCTGCTCCTTACCTTCTTCTTCCGTTACATGAGACCTCTCATAGAAAACGGATATGTGTATTCCGCCGTTCCTCCTCTCTACAAAATTTCCAGAGGAAAAACACAGAAAGTTGCATACTCTGATAAACAGAGAGATATGCTCAGTGCCGAAATGAGAGCGGATAATCCCAACGCAAAAATCGAAATCGCCAGATATAAAGGTCTGGGTGAAATGGACCCCCATGAACTTTGGGAGACCACAATGAACCCCGAAACCAGAACTCTCCGCCGCATTACTCTGGAGGATGCGGTGGCAGCGGACCAGATTTTTACCGTTTTAATGGGTGAAGAGGTGGAACCCAGAAGAGACTGGATAGAAGATAATGCAAAACATGTTGTCAATCTTGATATTTAAGGAGGCGAAATCAGATGGCACACAGAAGAGACTATAAGCCTGAGGATATCGCATTTCCTAATCAGGCAATAACAGAATCAGATCTGGTCAGAGAAATGAAGACCAGCTATATAGACTACGCAATGTCAGTCATCATAAGCCGTGCGCTGCCGGATGTGCGTGACGGTCTGAAGCCTGTCCACAGAAGAATACTTTATGCGCTTTATGAGGACGGACTTACTTCGGATAAGCCCTTTAAAAAATCCGCCACCTGTGTAGGTGACGTTCTTGGTAGATACCATCCTCACGGTGACCAGTCCGTATACAACGCAATGGTAAGAATGGCGCAGGATTTTTCAATGCGCTATATGCTGGTTGACGGTCACGGAAACTTCGGTTCCGTGGACGGCGATCCCCCTGCCGCTTACCGATATACGGAGGCAAGACTTTCCAAGATCTCCGAGGAAATGATAAGGGATATAAACAAGGACACCGTGGACTGGACTCCAAACTTCGACGAGAGCCGTAAAGAGCCCAGAGTTCTGCCCTCCCGTTTCCCCAATCTGCTGGTGAACGGTTCCAGCGGTATTGCCGTCGGCATGGCCACAAATATTCCGCCTCATAACCTAAATGAAGTGATTGATGCCTGCGTTTGCGTACTTGATAATCCCGAGGCCACCCTTTCCGACCTTATGGAGCACATAAGCGGACCTGATTTCCCTACAAAGGGAATAATCATGGGCAGAAGCGGAATTCGTCAGGCCTACGCCACCGGCAGAGGCAGAGTGATAGTACGGGCCAGAACCGAGTTTGAGGAATTCGGTCAGAATCGCACCAGAATTATAGTTACCGAGCTGCCTTATCAGGTTAATAAGCGCCAGCTTATCAAAAATATTGCAGATCAGGTCCATGACAAGAGACTTGAAGGAATTTCGGACCTGCGTGACGAAACCGACCGCAACGGTATGCGCATAGTTATAGAGCTTAAACGTGACGCAAATCCTCAGGTTGTCATGAACAGGCTTTTTGCCCAGACTGCATTGCAGTCCAGCTTCTCCATAAATATGCTGGCCCTTGTAAACGACCAGTCCATGCCTAAAGTTTTGAATTTGCGCCAGATTCTGGATGAGTACCTTAGCTTCCAGGAGGAAGTGATCGTCAGAAGAACGCAGTTTGACCTTAAAAAGGCAGAAGAAAGAGCACATCTGGTTGAAGGTCTGCTCATAGCTCAGGATAATATTGACGAGGTTATCAAGATAATCCGTTCAAGCTATGACGATGCAAGGCAGAACCTTATGAACCGCTTCGGTCTTTCCGAGGTTCAGGCTCAGGCAATTTGCGATATGCGCCTTATCTCTCTTCAGGGTCTTAACCGTGAAAAGCTGGAAAACGAGTATAAGGAACTGGAAGAGAAAATCACATATTTCAAAACTCTTCTTGCGGACCCCCAGCTTGTTAAGGGCGTGCTTAAAGATGAGCTTATCGCACTTCGTGACAAATACGGTGACGAGAGACGCACTGAAATTCAGGATGTACTGGATGAAATTGACATTGAGGACCTTATCGACGAGGAAGAATGCGTATTTACTCTCACTCATTCCGGTTATATCAAGCGCCTGCCTGTAACGGAATACAGAGCACAGGGCAGAGGCGGCAAGGGCATAAGAGCCATGAGCACCAAGGAAGAGGACTATGTCGAAACCGTGTTCACCGCTTCAACCCATGATTCAATCCTCTTCTTCACCAGTGAAGGCAGAGTGTTCATGAAGAAGGGATATAATATCCCCGAAGCCGGAAGAAATGCCAGAGGCACCAATATCATAAATATTATTCAGATCGAAAGCGGCGAAAAAGTCAGCGCAATGATAAACGGCCGTGGCTTTGAGGAGGACAGCTACTTCTTCTTTGTCACAAAGCACGGTACCGTTAAGCGCATGGAGCAGTCGGCACTGAAAAATATCCGTTCAAACGGTATAAGAGCGCTCACTCTGGACGAGGGAGACGAGCTGATTTCCGTTATTGCCACAAACGGAAGCGAAAATATCCTTATTGCAACAAACTCCGGTATGTCAGTCTGCTTTAACGAAAACGATGTGAGACCCATGGGCAGAACCGCCGTGGGTGTCAGAGGCATAAAGCTCCGTGAGGGAGACTTTGTGGTGGGTGCAGGCAGCACCTCCGCCGGTGAAGCCCTGCTCAGCATTACCGAAAAGGGCTACGGAAAGCGCACAAAGGTTGAGGATTATCCCGTACACGGCAGAGGCGGTATAGGCGTCAAAAACTACAACATTACCGATAAGACAGGCAAGGTTGCGGACGTTAAAATAGTCAGCCCCGAAGAGGATATTCTTGTTATTTCCGATGACGGCACAATTATACGCATGGAAGTGAAAAATATTTCCATGCTGGGCCGCTCCACTCAGGGTGTAAGAATAATGCGTCTCAGCCCCGGCAGCAGAGTAATTTCCATCGAGAATACAGACAGCGAAAACAGCGAGGAAGAATCTGAAGAGCCTGTGGAAAACTCCGCAGAGTAATGAGGAGGGGTGTCCGTGAATAACGGCGATAAAGATAAAAATCAGAAAAGCACCGCAAAGACGGTAGCAGGCGTCATAATCTTCATAGTTGTGTTTGATTTGCTGGCCAGCGGAAACATTTTTGCGAGTGTTGCGCTTATTTTCGGCATAGTTGCAGTCGTAATGTTTTTAGCTGCAAAGCGTGGAGGCGGAGCGGCAAAAAAGGGTGCAGCTAAATCAGCGGTTCAGACCGAGAAGAAGCATTATGAATGGAAACATTCGGACCCTGATGAAGCCGTAACAGAAAAAGTCTATGCGCCTGTGCAGGAAACAGCGCCTCAAAAGCAGTACTATGAAAGCTCCGATGTAGTTGATAATTACGCCAGAGACAGAGAACAGAGAATAAAGCAGCTGGATACTTTTCTTGAAAACGGAATTATCGGCAAGGACGAGTATAAAACCCTTAAAAGAAAATACCAACAGAGTCTGTAAGGCATGGTTATGAAACAGGTAACAATTTACACAGACGGTGCGTGCAGCGGAAACCCCGGTCCCGGCGGCTGGGGAGCTGTGCTCATTTACAAAGGCGTTGAAAAAGAACTGTCCGGCGGCGAAGGACAGACTACCAACAACCGAATGGAACTGACGGCAGTTATTTCAGCCCTTCAGGCTCTTAAAGAGCCATGCAGCGTGGAGCTTTACTCCGATTCAAAATATGTTATTGATGCCCTGCAAAAGGGCTGGGCCTGGGGCTGGCGGAAAAAGGGCTGGATAAAGTCCGATAAAAAGCCGGCTCTCAACCCTGATTTGTGGGAAACCTTGCTCAACCTTACGGCAAAGCATGAAATGACTTATCACTGGGTAAAGGGCCATGCGGACAACGAATATAACGAGCGCTGCGACAGACTGGCAGTTGCGGAAAGAGAAAAATTTGTAAAGTGACGGAAAACTGAGAAAATGAAGATAAATTACAATGATAAGCCGCTGAAGATTTTCATGTCGTATATAGCGGGACATAAAAAAATATTTTATTTCGACATGTTCTGTGCTTTCATGGTTTCGCTTATTGACCTTGTATTCCCCTATGTGTCGAAAAAAGCCATGAATACCTACCTGCCGGAAAAAATGTTCAAAACTTTTTTCATTGTGATGGGTATTCTCCTCTTAGCCTTTATAATAAAGGCCGGTTTTTTCTACTTTATCACCGTTGTGGGCCACAGAATGGGCGTACTTGTGGAAAGTGATATGCGGCGTGACGTTTTTACCCACATGCAGGATCTGTCATGCAGCTTTTACGACAAGAACCGCACAGGCGTGCTGATGAGCAGAATTACAAGTGACCTTTTCGACGTGACGGAGCTTGCTCACCACGGACCGGAAAATATCCTTATCTGCACGGTCACCATTGCGGGGTCGCTGATAATGATGTACTGTATGCAGTGGCGTCTGGCTTTGGTGCTGACCCTTGTTTTGCCTCTCTGCCTCTGGTTCACTCTTTCCCAGAGAATGAGGATGAAGGTGGCAAATGTGGAGGTGAAGCGGAAAACCGCTGAAATCTACGCCGCCATTGAAAGCAGCATCTCCGGCATAAGGACCGCAAAGGCATTTGCCAATGAGGAGCAGGAGAGCGATAAATTTGACGCTGCCAACGAAAAATTCAGAGGCTCAAAAATAGAGTATTACAGCTCAATGGGTCTCTACCAGAGCGGTATGGAATTTACTACCAGCATTATGCAGGTGGTGGTAATTGCCTTCGGCGGATTGCTTATTATGCAGGGCAAAATGGATTACATAGACCTGATAACTTTTTCCCTCTATGTAACCACCTTTGTTTCACCCATTCGCCGCCTGACCCAGTTTGCGGAACAGTATATGCAGGGAACAGCCGGCTTCGGCCGCTTTCTTGATATTATGCGTACCGAGCCTGCAATTAAGGACAGCCCCGAGGCAGAGGAAATTTCCAATGTTCAGGGAAAAATAGACTTTGAGGATGTGAGCTTTGATTACGGAAACGGAGTTCCGGTGCTGAAAAACATTGATCTTCACATAGCTCCCGGCGAAAGTCTGGCGCTGGTAGGTCCCTCCGGAGGAGGAAAGACCACAATGTGCCAGCTTATCCCAAGGTTTTATGATGTTACCGGAGGCAGAGTTCTGGTGGACGGGCAGGATGTTCGCAGCATAACTCAGGCAAGCCTTAGGCAGAATATCGGGGTTATTGAGCAGAATGTCTTTATGTTTGCAGGAACGATCAAAGAAAACATTCGCTACGGCAAACCTGATGCCAGTGACGAGGAAATTGTGGAGGCCGCAATACGGGCGGAGGTACACAAAGAAATAATGGAAATGCCGGACGGCTATGACACCTATATAGGAGAGCGGGGAGTTATGCTCTCAGGTGGACAGAAGCAGCGCATTTCCATAGCAAGAGTATTCCTGAAAAATCCTAAAATCCTTATTCTTGATGAAGCTACATCAGCCCTTGATACCGTGACGGAGCAGAGAATTCAAAAATCGCTCAATGAACTCAGCAGGGGAAGAACTACAATCATCGTTGCTCACCGCCTTTCCACAGTTAAGGACGTTGATACAATAGCAGTGGTTGAAGGCGAGAGAATAACAGAAATAGGCTCCCATAAGGAGCTTATAGAAAAAGACGGGGTATACGCAGAGCTGTGCCGTGCCCAGTCCATGGGGAAAGGGGAAAACCAAAATGCTTAAAATAAGAACCGGAACGCACAGAGACCTTGAGAGATATTATTCTCTCATGGAGCAGGACTTTGACGAAAAAGAACTTTTACCCAAACTTTATATCCACAAGGCCATGCTTAAAGGGGATATGGAGCTTTGCCTTGTGTACGATGAGCAGTCCGAAATTGAGCTTGCCTATGCCCTCGTGGTAAAAAGAGGCATTTACGGCTATGTGCTTTTAAAATATTTCGGTGTTCACCCATGGTACAGAGAGCAGGGGATAGGCGTTCAGGCCATGAGACTTTTGAATAAGCGCTATATAGACAAGCAGGGAATTCTGGCTGAAATCACGGTTTTTGACGATGAGGATGACCAGCTGATAAGAAAACTGAGAAAATTCTTTGCCCGCTTCGGCTATGTAAAGGTAAAATCCGATTACAGGATAGGCGGCTCAGAGGTTGAGCTTATGGTAAAGCCCATTGTGGGAAACGGAGAGATTCAGGGCTATGCCCACCGAATTATAAGAGATCTTTATTCCCGCTGCCTTAGCCCCGCGGCTATGGACAAAATGATAGATATAAAACCTGTAAAAGACTGATAAAAAGGCAGACCGCTTCAGCCGAGCCACCATAAGGCCGTAAATCCTTATTTGGCGCCGACATTTCGGTCTGCTCTTTTAATCCGATTGAATACGGCAAATTTAAATGTTATAATCAAAAAGCTATGAATATTTTAGTAAACCAAATACTCGAAAATAAGGAAGCAGCCGCCCTCCCTCAGCTTTTGGACAGCGGCGGACTTCCTGCGCTCGTTTCCGGACTGGCGGCGGTTCACAGGGCAAACCTTGCAGCTGCGCTTCGGGAAAAGCTTGGCGCACCTATATTTGTGATAAGCCCTGACGACACCACGGCGGAAAATTTTGCCCGTGATCTGACTGCTATGCTGGGGGAGGATGTGGGATGCCTGGGGATGAGGGATTATACCTTTTATCCCGCAGAGGCCGCTTCCAGACAGGCGGAGCAGAAACGCCTTGCCGTACTTTACGCATTAAAGAGCGGGAAAAGTCCGCTTACCACGGCTTCAATTTCAGGTCTTATTCAAAGAACCGTCTCTCCGGATGCACTTATGAGCTCGGCATTTGTGATAGATGCAGGCCAAAGCTGCCCTATCGAAAAGGCGGAAGAAGCCCTTATAAAGTGCGGATATGCAAGGACCGATCAGGTGGAAGGGCCGGGACAGTTTGCAAGAAGGGGCGGAATTCTGGACTTCTTTTCTCCCGTAGACAGGGAACCGGTGAGAATCGAATTCTGGGGCGACGATATAGACTCAATGGGCTATTTCGACGTTTCCACGCAGAGAAGAACGGAGCAGATCGATAGCTGCATTATTCTTCCCGCAGCGGAGACCCTGCCCACAATGGCTGTGGGCGGCATAGAGGCTCTTTGCAGAGAAATTGACACATTTGCGGATAAATACGCAAGAAAACGCAGCTCGGAAAATGCATCTGCCCTTGCTGCCACCCTGAGAGGGGACAGCGAAAGGCTGAGAGAGGGAGTTATCCTCTCTGATGCAGACAGGTATCTGCCCGTAATTTATCCCATGGCAAGCGGAGCGGACTATATACCTGAGGATGCCATTATAATTTTTGACCAGCCCGGACGGTGCGCCGAGCGGGCGAAGGAATATATAAAGCAGCTTTCCGAGGATGTTAAGGAGCAGCAGCGCCGTGGCAGACTTGCCATGAGTCAGGACAGCTTTCACCTGAGCTTTGAGGGACTGCTGAAACGCCTTGAGGAATTCCCCGTTTACATGGCAGATGCCTTTACCGTGGGCAGAAATCCTATACAGCCCAAAACCCTGATAAGCATACCCGCAAAACAGCTGCCCTCATATGCAGGCTCCGCACAGGCGGCGGCCGAGGATGTAAAGCTCTATCTTAAACAGAACTATAAAGTGGTGGTTCTTGCGGGAGACGAGCGTAGGGCAAAGGTATTGCAGGACTACTTTAAGGATCAGGGAATTCCGGCACTTATATACGAAACCCTGAAAAAAATTCCGGAAAACGGAACCTGCGCCATAAGCATAGGCTCTCTTTCGTCCGGAATTGAGTACCCTGAGCTGAGACTTGCGGTTATAAGCGATTCCCAGCTTATAAGGTCAAAAGGGAAAAAACAGACACATAAAAAGCTGCCCCCCAACAGGCAGAAAATAGAGTCATATGCGGATCTTTCCATTGGGGATTATGTAGTTCACGAAAACCACGGCATAGGCAGGTTTGCCGGCATAGTGAAAATGAATGTGGACGGGTTCCAGAAAGACTATGTGAAAATCTCCTACGCCGGTACAGACAGCCTTTATGTACCTGCAACTCAGCTGGACATGGTGTCAAAATATACCGGAGCAGGAGAGGAAAAGCCGGTAAAGCTGTCAAAAATGGGAGGAACCGAGTGGGCAAAGACAAGGACAAAGGCCAAGCACTCGGCAAAAATAATGGCCCAGAAGCTGATTGCCATATACGCCGAGCGTCAGCGGCTTCCCGGCTATGCCTTTGCGCCCGACAGCGAATGGCAAAAGGAATTTGAGGAAAACTTCGGATATGTGGAGACTGACGATCAGCTCCGCTGCATAGCAGAGATAAAGCAGGATATGGAATCCCATGTTCCCATGGACAGACTTTTGTGCGGAGACGTTGGCTTCGGAAAAACGGAAGTGGCTTTAAGAGCAGTCATGAAGTGCGTGTTAGACGGAAAACAGGCGGCTATTCTGGTGCCTACCACCGTTTTGGCGCAGCAGCATTATCAGACTGCTTTGCAGAGATTTTTCGGGTTTCCCATTAACATTGAGGTACTCAGCCGATTTAAAACCAATTCTCAGGCGGCAAAAGTAATCAAAAAAATAAATGACGGTTCCTGTGATCTGGTTGTAGGTACTCACAGGCTGCTGTCAAAGGATATAAAATTTAAAAATCTGGGTCTTCTGGTTGTGGATGAGGAGCAGCGCTTCGGCGTGGGACACAAGGAGCACATCAAGGAAATGTCAAAGGGCGTTGATGTGCTTACCCTTTCCGCAACCCCCATTCCCCGAACTTTAAATATGGCAATGTCCGGAATAAGGGATATGTCAACCATAGAGGAGCCGCCGGAGGACAGACTGCCGGTTCAGACCTTTGTTATGGAGCATGACTGGGGAATCATATGCGATGCGATACGCCGTGAAATTCAGCGAGGCGGTCAGGTCTACTACCTGCATAACCGAATAGACGACATTGAGCGGACGGCAAAAAAGATTGCCGATATGCTGGAAAATGTTACGGTGGCGGTGGCACACGGAAAAATGGATAAAGCCATGCTGGCGGAGGTTATGGACGAGGTAGCAAGCGGACAGACTCAGGTTCTCGTCTGCACAACAATTATCGAAACAGGAATTGACATTCCAAATGTTAACACCATAATTATTGAGGATGCGGACAGGATGGGGCTTGCCCAGCTCCACCAGATAAGGGGACGAGTGGGCCGTTCCACAAGAAGGGCATCCGCCTATCTTACATTCAAGAGGGACAAGGTTCTTACCGAAATTGCCGAAAAGCGGCTGAACGCAATAAGGGATTTTGCCCAGTTCGGCTCAGGCTTTAAAATAGCTATGAGAGATCTGGAAATCAGAGGAGCGGGTAATCTTCTGGGCGCAGAGCAGTCGGGACATATGATAGATGTGGGCTACGATATGTACATGAAGCTTTTGAACGAGGCCGTTCTGGAGGCAAGGGGCATTGAGCTTCCGCAGCGGGCGGAATGCTCGGCGGATCTTGCCGTTGCAGCCAATATTCCCGAAAAATATATTCCATCTGCCGAACAGCGCATGGATATATACAGGCGTATTGCGGTTATACGGACGGAAGAAGAGGCCGACGATTTGACAGATGAGCTGATAGACAGATTCGGTGACCCGCCTTCCGGCGTCAACGCCCTTGTTCATGTGGCTCTTTTGCGTGGAGAGGCAGGAAATGCCGGAATTACGGATATATCCCAGAAAAACGGGTATCTGCACTTTACGGTTAAGGAATTTGACATGGAAAAGGTCTCCAAACTTTACGCCATGCCTGAATATAAGGGCAGACTCAGAGTGGAGGCCGGCTCAAAGCCCAGACTCAGCCTCAAAATCAAAACCAAGAACAGGGTTATTGACGAAGCACGGAGCTTTGCGGCAGACTGGGCAGGGGAAAGAAGTGAATAAAACATTAAATATTGTGAAAATACTTGTGTATTGCAGGATTGAATGTTATATTTCCAATTAAACACAAGAAAGGAAAAATGAGCATGAAAAAATTTGTTGCTGTCGCAATTGTGCTGTGTCTGATTATAGCAGGTGTGGCAGGATTTGCGATGAAAGATAATTTTACAAAAAAACAAGACCTTAATACTCAAGGTCCGGACGGAGTGGAGCCTCCTGCCGCTGAGGGACAGACCGAGGCTCCAAAGATGAAGACAATAGACTTTGAGGCACTGTATAAAACAAGAGACCCCAAAGAAGTGGTGGGAAAAGTAAACGGCAAGGATCTGCTGTGGGAGGAATATTTCTACAATGTTTTCTCTCAGGCAAAGCACATGGAGGATTACCTTAACACAATGAATGCCTACGGCATGGCTCAGAATTGGGAAAGTCCCGCAGATGAAACCGGAAAAACCACCTATGCCGATGCAGCGGTTAAGTCAGCCGAGCAGAATATTTTGCAGTTTGGTGCAATCAAAGGGTATGCAGAGAAAAACAACGTTGTTCTCGGACCTGAACAGGAAGAACTTATGAAGCAGCAGCGCCAGAACGACATAAAGCTTTTCTGCGGAGAAGAGGGAACGGATGAAGAATTTACCGCTTATCTTAAATCTATCTTTCTGACTCCTGAAATGTACGAGAACATGAACCGTATTAACCACCTGTTCCAGCAGAACTTTATACAGGTTTACGGTGAAAACGGGGAAAAGCTCAGCGATGAGAAGGCTGTTGATTTCCTGAATGAAAATAACTATATCTATGCAAACCACATTCTCCTGTCCACCGTGGATGAGCAGACAGGTGAGGATATAGATCAGGCCGCTATGAACGAAAAGGAAGCAAAGGCTAAAGAAATAGCAGCCGAGCTGAAGGAAATAAAGGACAATGATCAGCTTATAAAGCGTTTCGGCGAACTTAAAGATGAATTCTGCGAGGACCCCGGAAAGGCTTCCTTCCGTGACGGAATGACCTTTACTCCCGGAACAATGGTGCAGGAATTTGAGGATGCGGTTTTGAAACTGGAGAATTACCAAATCTCAGATCCGATAAAGTCACAGTTTGGCTACCATGTTATAATCCGCCTGCCTTTAAATCCGGATTCAATTATCGGCTATACACAGATGGGAACTCCTGTTACCGTCCGTGGCAATGTGGCGAATATCGAATATCAGAAGAGCGTTCAGGAGTATATGAATAATCTTACGCTGGAGTACAGCGAAGGCTTTGAAAGCCCAAATCTGCTGGACTATCTGAAATAATCAAAAAAAGAAGCTGTATTATTACAGCTTCTTTTTTGCTTTTCCGTAGAAGTATAGACAGGGAATAAATAAAAAAACGAACACAAAGTTTATGAGCGGAATTATTTTGGTTGACCATGTATCCATCTGCATAGGATTTGGAGATATAAGTAAACCGCAGGTTATTGTGATAACTCCGCAAAGCGGGATTACCCAGCGTTTTTTACTCATGCAGAAAAGCTTTTCTCCGCTGTATGCCGGATTACTTTCCCCAAGGGCAAGACGGATGCAGTGCTGTGCGGAGTAGATAAGCATTGATGCCAGCAGAAAATCAGGAAATATCCACAGAGAAACCACCAACGCTTCCACTCTCTGAAGCGAGTTGAAAAACACCAGATTGCGAACAAGAGAGAAAAAAGGCCAGGTGAGCGTGGAGGTAAGCTCCGCACCGAAGCTGCCTACTACCGTAATGCACATACAGCTTATCAGAAGGACCATTAAACACATCCACAGGGAATAGTCCCTGAAGCTGTGCCGGCGTTTGGGCATGAAGGCGGCGAAAAAACAGATGAAGAAAATAACCCCGGTCAACACATTGACGGCGGCAAAGCTGCTTTTTATAACGGGCACGGCGTCCTCTATGGTAACAGGCAGAAGATTCTCTTTAGAAACGGAGAAAAAGGAGAAAAATATTACACAAATAATTATTCCGTAAACCAGAGGCAGAATAATTTTTGCGGAACGGACTATGGTCCTTGCTGATGTCAAAGCAGCAAGAACGCTTAAAATTCCCATTACTATTACGAAAGACTGAGGATTACTGTAAGGATAAACAGTTGTAATCATTCTGTCTCCGCCTGCTCTCAAAATAAAGCCGCTGTACAGCAGCAGCCAGGCACTAAGGATAAAAAGAACGGCCCTTCCGACCCCTGCTCCTAAAAGCCTTAAACACAGCTCTGCAATTCCTTCTCCCTCATGTCTTGAATCCATAAGCTCTGTTATGAGATAAATATACATGAGCATTACGGGAATTGCGGCCGGCGCACTCAGAGCAGCAGCCTGACGGGCATAGTCTGCCGCCGCATGAGGAAAAAGTCTCATGGTGGGGGCAAGCAGTATAATGCTGGCAAGAGCCAAAAGCTGATTTCGGTTGAAATGATAATCGCTTTTCAATTTATCACCTTTTATCGTTGGTATGGAGTAATTCTCCGCTTACAGCCACTCTAAGCTCAAGAGAAGGCAGCCGATCGGAAAAGTTATCCTTCATTTCACGGAATTTTTGCGGAGAGTCCAGCTCAATGCTGCCCGCAAGGCCTAAGAAATCCGTCTGCAATTTTCTGGACAGATTTAAAACATTTCCTATTCTGGAGGAAATTTCAGATTCCAGCAGGGAAATCATATAATCCGCAGATTCTTCTTTGTTCATGGCGGGGTCGTCTTCCATCTCCATGATAGTTGCGCTGACCTGTGCAAATACATCTATTCCCTTCAGCTCTCCGTCAGTGTCCCACACGGGAACTATTCGGCTTTTTCCGCCGGTTGTCTCAATCGTTACCGGTCTGCCTTTCCTGTCGGATACCACAATATCCTTAATTCCAAGTCTGTTTAGCAGCAAATCTACCGCCACTGCGTTTTCACTGTCAATGTAAGCACACAATTGGGCATCTTTAAATACGGCATATCCCGAAAGAGCGGCAGTCATATCCGGATTTTGCGATTTTTCCTTTCGGTCGTTTGCGTTTTCCGCAGCTTCGCTGTATTCAAGAGCACAGATCAATCCGCCGCCGTATTTTTTCAACTCATTGATAAGGTGTGCGGTTGAAACAATCCTGCTGTTGTTATGCTCGTTTTCGTTTGTTTCGACAGCTTGCAGAATTTCTGATATGCCTTTGGTGCCGCTTCCTACTTTTCCCATTGCGTCATTGGCACTTATGCCCTTTACGACATATATGGGAATGTCGATCCGTATCTCCGGCGACCGGCAGATGAAGTTCAGATACCTGTCTATTCCCTGACGGGCTGCATCCTCACCTATAATGATCTGGTTTATATGGGAGAAGAACAGGTCATCCTCACATGAATAGTTCCTGATTTGCTCCATTGCCTGAGCTATTGTGCTGCCTGTACCGCTCAGACACAGTGCGTCACCGTCGCCGCTTCCGCCGGAGGCAGAGGATAAAGTGAGCTGAACTCCGCCGGGAATGTAATCAAGTCCCATGGTCTGGATTACTTTTATCTGTTCAAGCTCACGGTAATTTGAATATACACTGCTGCAGCCGTTTAAAAAAGGGATGAAGCAGAGAATCAGAGCAAGTATTTTTTTCATTTTTGCCGCCTTTTATCAGGTGTTTTCAACAGCGGGTCCCGATATTTGTTTTTAGGTTCGGGAATGTTGATCAGCAGGTGTACAAGTCCCCATGGCTTTCCCTCACTCAGCGGTGCAGTGTAGTTGACTCCGAAGCTGTCCATTGAAGCAAGGAGAAGAATTATAAGACAGGTGGCTACAGTTACACCGAAAAGTCCGCCGGCGATAGCTGCAATCAGCAATCCCAACTGCAACAGGCGTACCGCAGAGCCCATGTCCTGACTTGGAAGCGTATAGCAGGCTATGCCTGATACGGCAACGACTATTATGGCAATGGGTGAAACAACTCTTGCTTCCACTGCGGACTGACCTACTATAAGAGCACCGATTATGGAAACGGTATCTCCTATGGGATTTGGCAGTCGCAATCCGGCTTCCTGAAGCAATCCAAATGCAATAATCATTCCGAAAACCTCTATAGCTGTGGAAAAGGGTACGTCCTGCTTTGCGGATATAATGGAAATAAGCAGTCTCGTAGGAATCATTTCCTGATGATACATTGCAACTGCCACATAAAGAGCGGGCAGGAACAGACTTAGCATGAGAGCGAAATATCTCAGAATGTTAAGGCTTGTTGTTATCATATAATGCATATTACTGTCTGAGGTTACTTTCATAAACTCTGCAAAAGTAACAGGAAGCACAAGCCCTACAGGCAGACCGTCAATCAAAATTCCGACTCGTCCGTCCATCAGATACATTGCAAACCTGTCGGGTCTCTCGGTGTGGATAAGCTGAGGAAAAGGCGAGAGCCGGTGATCCACAATGTATTCCTCCAATGAGCCTGTGGCCAGAAGAGCATCAATATCCAGCGAGTCAAGCCTCCGGCAGGTTTCTTCCACAAGCTGAGGATTGGCAATTCCTTCCACAAACATTATGGCAACGGTTGTGTGGGATTTTCGACCCACATTGCTTTGAGCCAGCTTCAACCGTGGCGTGCATATGCGCCGCCTTACAAGAGCCGTGTTCACACGCAGAGTTTCAATGAAGGAATCTTTTGCACCTTTGATTGATTTCTCCAGCGTAGGCTCGGAAATTCCTCGTGTCTTATCAGAACGGACCTCAAATGTTAGAGCACATTTCTCCTGCTGAAAAATAAGCGCACAGTGGCCGTGGGTCAGATCGGAGATAACATCTGTTGCCTTGTCCCGTTTCTTTACGGAGTAGCTGTATACGGAGCCCTCCATTATATACTCAATACAGCTTTTTTCATCCGCAGTGTCGGCAGCTTTGCTTGAAAGACTTAAGGGACGAAGAACATCTTCTCCCACGTCTCCGCCTGAGACTATTCCGTCAAGCCAGCAGATATGAATAAAAATTTTGTTTTCAAGACCGATATTGATTTTTCGCTTCTCAAAGTCTCCACAGCCGGAGAAGGCTTTACTTATCAACTCAATATCAGGCGCCAGATCCTTGTATGATATTTCGTCAGCCTGCGGAGCGTGAAGATTAAATCCATTAAAATAGCACATGTTGTGTATTGTGTCCAAAAATAACCACAATATGTGCAAAATAAAAAAACACTTAAAAAACATAAAAAAAGTGTTGACTTTTGAAGAAAAAAAGCATATACTCTATAAACGCACCGGAGATAGTGCAGTGTTTAAAAAACCAAATCAAAAAAAGTTTTGAAAACGGGAAAAATTCCCTTGACAAAACAAAAAAGATGCGGTAGAATAAACAACACACCGCAGGAGCGGTGAAGTGAGTACCTTGAAAATTGAACAATGTAAGAAGAAATATTAGTAAAAATAACTAATAGCTTATGCAAATAAGCACCAGAAAAGGGTTTTTCGAAAAGTCAGAAATGACTATAAATTCTTTTGAGAGCTG
>JARHZW010000073.1 GCA_029264685.1 Candidatus Limivicinus sp. | reverse complement strand
CGTGATGAAAACAGCAAGAAGCAGGCAATCAGAGGAATTGAATGGGCAGCAATTATTCTGCTTGCCACGGTGGCTGCTGCGCTTGCAACAGGAACATGGAATTCGACTTATGGTGCAGGAGTAGGATTAAGCGGATGGGTAACCGACGATAACCGCTGCGCAAACAGCATAATAATGGTGACTTTTGCGGTGTTCGCCGTAGGCCTTTCAGCGGTTACGGAAAATAAAGCTGCTCAGGCTCTTATCCCCGCAGCTGTAACGGCTGTTCTGATAGCCAACGGAACAAAGGCCTGTTATACGGCCGTGTTTGCAATACTTTTAGGCTACGCCTTTTTTATGATTTTTCGCAGAATTATGAAGCTGGACAGGCTGAAACCCGTGTTTTTGATTTCGGCTCTGACTATGACTGCGGTTTCCGTATTTGTGTATCCTGTCAGTCCGAGAGCGAAGATAGACGGTTCGCTTGGGCAGGCCAAAAGCGAAACTCAGCTTAAATTTGAAAATCTGCTTGAAGAAAACGGCTATGATATATATAGCATGAGCTTTGAAGAGAAAATGGCAGATCCTAAATTAAAAGAGCTGTTTTTTGATTATTACCAAAGTCTGCTTGGAGTAATGCCTGATATATATGACAGATTCGGCATGGACAGGGTATACGAAAAATATGATATGACTGTTTCTGCCGATAAGCTTATTGATATGCGGCTTTTAAAGGTAAATTACGCCTCTATGATATTTGAGGACAGCGATTTTCTTACAAAACTTCTGGGCTTTGAAGCCACGGAGACCGTTAAAAACGGAATGTACGATATGGAAAACGATTATCACGCAGTTTTTTACTACTACGGGTATCTGGGCTTTGGTTTATATATTGCTTTTCTTTTGTATTTTGTTTACATTATAATAAAGCGGCTTGCCTGTGATTTTAAGGGCAGCCTTTCCATGGAAAACTTTATGCTGCTTCTTTGCCTTATGCTTCAGCTTGGACTTGCACAGTTTTCCGGTTCTCTGCTCAGAAGACCTAATGTATCCATTTATCTATCCATTATTCTTGCGCTTATCTACTATAAGACAGAGGTTTTCCCGATTTCGGGCAAAAAGGAGAGCATACAATGAAAGTAAGCATTATTGTTCCCGTGTATAACGCAGAAAAATTTCTGACCCGATGCCTTGACTCTCTTGTAAACCAGACCCTTGACGATTACGAAGTTATTTTAATAAATGACGGCTCGAAGGATTCATCGGCGGAAATAATTGAAAGCTACAGGAAAAAATATCCGGAGATAATAAAAGCTGTTACCGTTGAAAACGGCGGGCAGGGCAGAGCAAGAAATATAGGCATAAAAATGGCAAAAGGCAAGTATCTGGGTTTTGCGGACAGCGATGACTGGGTTTCTCCCAATATGTTTAAACGGCTGTATGAAAAAGCAGAGGCGGAAAATGCGGATTTGACAGTGTGCGATATTACCGAATGTCACGATGACGGAAGCAGCAGAGTAATAAAAATGTCTCAGTATGAGCCTCTTATAAAAATTGATACTGCTGTGTGGGATAAGCTTATCAGGCGTGAGCTGGCGGAAGGAATATACTTTCCTGAGGGCAAGGTCTGGTATGAGGATCTGGACTTTGTGATAAGAATTGCGCTTAAATCAAAAAAACAGGCCAGACTTTCGGAAAGCCTGTACTTTTATCGGGTCGGGCAGGAATCCACCATGAATAATAACAATTCTGCTAAGAATCTGGACATCATAAAAATAATGGAAGGATTAAAGGTTTTTATGATGCCTCAGGGCTATGAGGAGGAGTTTAAATCTCTGGTGCTGAACCATGTGCTGCTTGAGACCGTAAAGCGGGTGGAGAAGCAGAACAGCTGTGATAAAAAGTCTGTCATAAGACAGCTCAGAGAGTATGTACACCTGAATATTCCGGAACTTGGAAAATGCGAAAGCTATAAGGCCGAGACACGCAACAGAAGAATAATAATGTACCTTAATTACCACGGCTTATCCTGCCTGTCCGAAAGAATTTTAAAGCTGAAGAACAACATTTCATAAAAAATGCCTGTGCTTTTTCGGCACAGGCATTTTTGTCATTTTTGTTTAAGAAAATTATTAAGCTTCATTATGAAGTGTATGCTTTTTCTGCGTTTCTTTACAATAAGCTTTAAAAGAAGTGTGAGCTTAGGGGGCATGGCTTTAATGTATGGATTCGTTTCGTAATCAGGAAAATTTTGTAAAAACCAGCTTAAAAGGCTGTCCTGAATCTGACTTTCAGGGGCGGCAAGATTGACTCTGGTAGTAGATGTGATAAGCTCGTTGTAAGCACACATATACAAAAGCTGAGAACTGTATTTTTCGTACACATTACGGCTTTTGTAATAATCAAGCACCCTGTCGCAGACGGTGAGCATCTCCGTGTTTCTGTCCAGCCTGCTGTTGTTGGTGATAGAACCTGAGCGCTGAAGATAATAATACCATGCTTTGCTTATGTGCAGAATTTTTTCTGCGCCCAGATAAAGGCAGGGCGTTGTGGCCAGATCCTCAAACCACAGCCTGTCCGGATAACGGATACTGCCGGAAGCGAATAAATCTCTTTTCCATATTTTATTGCAGGCGCATGGAGGAGAAAAGAGCAGCTCCGGAAATTCCTCAAATGAGAACAGACCGTCTCTTTCACAGCCTTTAACCAAAGGGAGCAGCCGCCCCTGTTCGGTAACTGGAATAAAGTCGAACACGGCGATATCAAAGCCTTTTTCGGTATAGTCAATTATTTCTGCAACTGCATTTTCAGCCAGATAGTCGTCGCTGTCCAAAAACAAAAGGTATTCACCTTGGGATAAATCAATACCTGCGTTTCTGGCACTGCCGAGACCGCCGTTTTCCTTGCTCACAGCCCTGATAAGCTCAGGGTATTTTGCAGCGTAGTCAGCGATTACGGCATCGGATGAGTCCGTGCTGCCGTCGTTTATTACTATTATCTCATAGTCTGATCTTTCAATGTCAATCACAGAGTCAAGACATTTTGCTATATATTTCTCAACATTGTATACGGGTATGATAATACTGAGTTTTTTCATAACAGAAACCTCCTCAGGAACTTTGCTTTATTGTAGCCAATACCTGCGGAATTTTCAAGTATTATAAAAAACTTGCCTATACGCCGTGTTGTGGTGTATAATAATCTGAAACATTGTAAAAATGATGTTGGATTATTTTCGGAAATGGAGATAATTATGAGCAATAGGAAAAAAACAGATGACGGGCTTCCGGCGGAGCTCAGAGCAAGAAAAGAAATTTATGACTGGATACAGTGTCTTATAACCGCTCTTATAATATGCGTCGTGCTTTTTGTATTTTTTGTAAGAGTTATTGATGTTTCAGGCACTTCTATGAACCCGACGCTGAATAACGGAGACAAAATGCTTGTTTCCAACATTTTCTACAAACCCCATCAGGGCGATGTCGTTGTTTTTAAAAAGGACAGCTACGACCCGGACAAGGCACTGGTAAAGCGTGTTATAGCCACTGAGGGACAGGAGGTCAATATAAACTTTGAAAAGGGTATTGTTTATATTGACGGTGAACCGCTGGAAGAGGATTATGTCAATGAACTCACTCACACAAAAATAGATTTTATCGGGCCAAAGGTTGTTCCTGACGGCTGCGTGTTTGTGATGGGTGATAACCGCAATATGTCAACTGACAGCCGAAATGCGGATATTGGAATGGTGGATACACGGCTTATTCTCGGTCGTGCCTATGCTGTTATATTTCCAATGAATGAAATAGGATGGATCAGATGATGAACAACGGATTTGAAAAAATGAACATTCAGTGGTTTCCCGGCCATATGACCAAGGCTCAGCGCATGATTGAAGAAAACATCAAAATGGTTGATGCCGTGTGCGAGCTTCTGGATGCCAGAATTCCATATTCCAGCCGCAATCCTGACATAGACAGACTGTCCGGAGATAAGCCAAGGCTTATTATACTCAACAGAGTGGATCTGGCAGACCCTGCTGTTACCTCCCGCTGGAAGAGCTTTTTTGAGGCTCAGGGGTTTATGGTTATGGAAACGGATGCCAAAACGGGAAAAGGCGTTAAGAACTTTGTGCCTGCCGTTCGCAGACTTTTAAGCGATAAGCTGAAGGAATTTGAGGCGAAGGGGCAGGCGGGAAGACCGCTCAGAATTATGATACTGGGTATTCCAAACGTCGGTAAATCCACATTTATAAACAAGGTTGCAGGCAGAAAGGCTGCCGTTGCAGGGGACAAGCCGGGAGTTACAAGAGGAAAGCAATGGATAAATATAGGCACAGGTCTTGAACTTTTGGACACTCCGGGTATCCTGTGGCCCAAGTTTGAAAGTCAGGAGGTAGGCGAGATGCTTGCCATTACAAATGCCATTAAGGCAGATGTGCTTGACAAAGAAACTCTGGGGGCCAATTTTATGCTCAGAATGTGCCGGATGTATCCGGAGGCAGTAGAGGCTCGCTATAAATTTAAGCCTGATTTAAGTCTGAACGGCTTTGAACTTCTGGAGCAGGCTGCAAAAAAACGAGGTTTTCTGGTTTCAAAAGGTGAGTATGACATAGAACGCATGGCAAATACTCTGTTAGGAGAATACCATGACGGAAAACTCGGACGGATTAGTCTGGAGGTTCCCGATGTCTGAATTATGGGACTATGAAAATGAAATTTACGACTCAGGATACAGCCTGATTTGCGGCGTAGATGAGGCCGGCAGAGGCCCTCTGGCAGGACCTGTATGCGCCGCTGCTGTAATTTTGCCAAGAAACATAGAGATACAGGGGCTGAATGACTCCAAAAAGCTTTCGGAAGCAAAGCGGGAAAAGATTTTTGAACTCATAAAGGAAAAGGCTGTTAGTTACGGGATCGCCTTTGCATCGGTTGAAGAAATCGAAGAACTTAATATCCTCAATGCGACCTATCTTGCGATGAACCGTGCCATCGAAAAACTGAAGGTACAGCCGGAGCTTGCCCTTATTGACGGAAACAGAAATACCGGTATTAAATATGAAAGCCGATGCGTGGTTAAAGGTGATGCAAGATGCGCCGATATTGCCGCTGCTTCAATTCTGGCGAAAGTAAGCCGAGACAGGCTTATGTATGAACTTGCAGAAAAGTATCCGCAGTATCACTTCGAAAAGCACAAGGGTTACGGGACGAAGCTTCATTACGAGGCGATAAGAGAGTTCGGACCATGTCCCGTACACCGAAAAAGCTTTCTGAAAAAGATGCACTGATGGATCGAAGAAAACTTGGCTCATGGGGCGAAGCACAGGCTGCCCGTTATCTCCGCAGAAGAGGATATACGATTTTGGACATGAATTATCTCTGCCGTTTTGGGGAGATAGATATTGTCGCAAAGAAGAGAAAATTTATTGTTTTCGTTGAGGTTAAGCTGAGAAAAAACGATAATTTTGCAGAAGCCAGAGAATTTGTTACAAGAGCTAAACAGGAGAGAATCATTTCTACCGCAGGCTTTTGGCTCATGGAAAATGAAACGGAGCTGCAGCCTCGCTTTGATGTAATAGAAATATACGCTCCTGAGGGAGAAAACGGTAAAATAAATATCCGGCATATCGAAAATGCTTTTCAATGATTATGTAAACCGGGCAGCGCCCGGATTTCTCAGCAGGTGCCTCTGGGACAGAAGGTTGAGCAGTAGGTTTCACCCTTTGTGACGGCGCTGCTGTTGTGAACGCTGATGTTTTCAGCCGTGCAATGACAGTCATTGGTGTTGTATTTGCAGTTGGTGACGTCACAGCCTACATGAGGAATGGTCTGGTTGCAGTTGCATTTATTGCTCATAGTGTAAAGCCTCCGTTTCATATTGATGCCCGTGTAGTTTCTGCTTTTAATTCACTTTTATACATTGGGAGTTTTTAGATTTTTATGGCACTGTATACGATAGGTGATCTGCATTTGTCTCTGGGTGCAGACAAGCCCATGGACATATTCGGAGAAAAATGGAAAAATCATGCAGAAAAACTGAAAAATAATTTTGCAGCGCTGAACGAGGATGATATCTGTGTGCTATGCGGGGATCTGAGCTGGGGGATGAGCCTTGAAGGGTCTCTGAAGGACTTCCTATTTATAGATGAGCTGCCGGGGCGGAAAATAATCTTAAAGGGAAATCATGATTACTGGTGGAATACGGTTTCAAAAATAAAGTCCTTTTTTGCGGCTAACGGCATGGACAGCATTGAAATACTGCACAACAACTGTTATTTTTATAAAGATTACGCCCTGTGTGGCACAAGAGGCTGGTTCTATGAGGAAGAAAAAGGCGCAGAGCACGACAAAAAAATAATGCGCCGTGAAATAATGCGTCTGGAGACGTCGCTTAAAGCGGCAGGGGATAAAAAGAAAATAGTTTTTCTCCATTATCCTCCCATATATCAGCATTACAGATGCGATGAGATACTTGAACTTTTCAAAAAGTATCAGGTTCGCCTATGCTGTTACGGGCATATACACGGCAAAGGCTGCGCTGCTTCTTTCAACGGCTGGCATAACGGAACGGAATTTAAGCTGGTTTCTGCTGATTTTATAGATTTTTGTCCGGTAAAACTTCAAGATTAGAGCTTTGTTCAATATTTTTTCATTGATTTTATAGAATAAATCTGCTATCATGTCAAAGTGCGTGTTAGCCACATATAGAGGAGGAAACAATCATGATTGTCAAGAACGTAGAAAAGAAAGAAAATAACATTGCCCAGTTCCAGGTAGAGTCTGACAAGGCCGAGTTTGAGGCTGCTGTCAACGGCGCTTATCTCAAGAACAAGAAAAATATATATATTCCCGGTTTCCGCAAAGGTAAAGCTCCCAAGGCTGTCATCGAAGGTATGTACGGCGTTGAGGTGTTTTACGAAGATGCAATGGACGATCTGGCTCCCAAGGCTTTTGAATTCGGCCTTAAAGAGAGCGAACTGAGAATCGTCGGCGCACCTTCTATTGTTGATGTTAATGTCAGCGACGAGAAAACCGTTTCCTATACCTTCGCTGTTACCCTTTACCCCGAGGTTACTCTGGGTCAGTACAAGGGCATAGAGGCTCCCAAGGCCAAGAAGGAAGTTACCGATGAGGATGTTAACGCCGCTATCGAGAACGCCCGCAAGCGCAATGCCCGTATGGTTGGCGTCGAGGGACGTGCTGCTCAGATGGGCGATACTGCAAATATTGATTTTGACGGATACCTTGACGGTGTTCCCTTTGAGGGCGGCAAGGCCGAGGATTACTCTCTTGAGCTTGGTTCCCACAGCTTTGTTCCCGGCTTCGAGGAGCAGGTTTGCGGCATGAATATCGGTGAGGAGAAGGATCTTGATATCACTTTCCCCGAGGAGTACACCCCTGAGCTTGCAGGAAAGGCAGTTGTATTTAAGGTAAAACTTAACGACCTGAGCGTTTCCGAGCTGCCCGAGCTTGACGACGAGTTCGTAAAGGACGTTTCCGAGTTTGACACTCTGGACGAGTACACCGCAAACATCCGTGCAGACCTTCAGAAGGAGTATGACGATCAGGCAGAAGGCCAGTTCCGCTCCGACGTTATGACAAAGGCCTGCGAGAATATGCAGGTTGAGGTTCCTGAGGTTATGGTCAACGACAAGGTTGAGGAGATTGTCCGCAACTACGCCGCCAACTTCGGCATGACCGACCAGAGCGTACCTTTTGAGAAACTCACCGAAATGATGGGTCTCAGCGAGGAAGTTCTCAATATGTCCATTCGTCCCGGTGCTCTCATGCAGGTAAAGGGTGACCTGCTGATCGAGGCTATCATCAAGGCTGAGAACTTTGAAGTTACCGATGAGGAGAAGGAAGAGTTCATCACCAAGATGGCTGAGAGCGTAGGCGCAAAGCCCGAGGAAGTCAAGGAGTACTTCGGCGATGCATTCATCACCTCCGAAAAGCTCAAGGAGAAAGCCACTGCCCTTATGTTTGACACCGCTGTTGCTACCGAACCCAAAGAAGAGGAAAAGGCTGAATAATTAAGCGGGGATAAGGATATGCTCTCTTGGATAAGGATATTTTAAAGGAGAGTTTGATAAAATGAGTTTAGTACCTTATGTCGTAGAACAAACCAGCCGCGGAGAGCGTTCATATGATATTTTCTCCAGACTTTTAAATGACCGTATAGTCATGCTGTCGGAGGAAGTCAACGACACTACCGCAAGCCTTATTGTGGCTCAGCTTTTGTATCTTGAAGCTCAGGACCCCGATAAGGACATACAGTTTTATATCAACAGTCCCGGCGGAAGCGTTACATCAGGTCTCGCAATATATGATACAATGCAGTATATAAAGCCTGACGTTTCTACTATCTGCATCGGTATGGCAGCCTCTATGGGTGCATTCCTGCTCTCTTCCGGCGCCAAGGGAAAGCGTATTGCTCTTCCCAACTCCGAGATTATGATACACCAGCCCTCCGGCGGAAGTCAGGGCCAGTGCACCGACATCCAGATTCAGGCCGAGCAGATACTGAAGATAAAGAAACAGTTAAATGGAATTCTGGCAGATAATACCGGAAAATCCATTGAAGAGATTGAGCGTGACTGCGAGCGTGACCACTTCATGACCGCAAAGGAAGCTCAGGAATACGGCCTTATAGATAAGGTTATCTACAAGCGCTGATAGAGTTTTTAATGGGGGAACGGAAGTTCCCCCATACTTTTAAAACGCCGTTATTACGGTAAGGTTTTGGCACGGGTGTGCCTGACCGGAGGGAT
>JARHZW010000046.1 GCA_029264685.1 Candidatus Limivicinus sp. | reverse complement strand
CGCCCTATCCGCCCACACCATACAGCGGTGGACAGAAGGTCACTCAGAGCATATAAGATACAATATTTACCTTCCGGAATTTACTTTCCGGTCTTTTCAGGTCTTTTGCCTGCTTTAAAGTCCTTTTCCGTACCGTCAATAAGTCGGCGGATATTCCCTCTGTGCTGAATAATGACGATGGATGGAACGGTAATGCCAAGAATCATCTTAGGCACACCTACAGACATGACAATGCTGCAAACAATTATGCTTGCGGCGGCGCAGATTGAGCCCAAAGATACCTTTTTGGTGCATACGGCAATAATAATGAATATGCTGAGAGCTATTGCAGCCACCCTCCAGTTCACGGCAAAAGCCACAGCCAGACCAACGGAAACGCCTTTTCCGCCCTTAAAGCCGTAAAAAACAGGGAAGCAATGACCCAGCGTGCTTGCGATTCCTCCCAGTGCAAGACCGGTATCTCCCATCAACAGCCAGCCCAGATACATGGCAAGAGCCGCCTTGGCCACATCCCCCGCAAGAGTAAGAAAACCGGCGCCCCAGCCGAAAACTCTTGCCATGTTGGTAGCTCCGGCGTTGCCGCTGCCCTTATCTCTCACATCACCGCCCAAAACGGTCTTTGACATTATAATGGACATACTGACTGAGCCCAGAAGATAACTTCCGACTGTAATGAGGATATATTTTAAGATTTCCATAATGCAGCCTCTACTTCCCAAATAATGAACTAATTATATAATCACCTGCCGAGGCTTTCAAGCGGCGGCAGAAACAATTCATAGTTTGTTAATAGTTAAGATTTTATCTAAAACAAATTCCAAGGGTAAATTTCAGAGGGTTTTTCGGTAAAATAAAGATATTTTCCCGTTTTAGGGTGGGAAAAGCCGATTTCCGAGGAAAACAGAGCCAGCTGGCAGGGGTCGTTTAATTCGCTGTATTTTCTCTCCCCTATAAGAGGAAAGCCATGGGAAGCAAACTGGCATCTGATCTGGTGGGTGCGTCCTGTGACCAGCTCCACCCGCACAAGGCTCATGTCCCCGTTTCTGCCCAGAGTTTCATAATTCAGCACCGCTTCTCTGGTGTCTCTGCTTTCGGTGTCTGTGACAAAGGACATTTTCCTTGCCTTATCCCTGTACATCAGATCCCGCATCTGCCCCCGATCCTCAGTCACACCGTGAACGGCGGCAAGGTAGATTTTTTTAAAGCTGTCCTGCCTGATCTGCCGTGAAAGCTCTGCTGCGGCAGAATGGTTTCGAGCCAAAACCATAAGCCCGCTCACGACTCTGTCAAGCCTGTGAACCGTCCTTATATCCGCCGTTTTCTCTCCCAATTCTTCTCTCAGCAGTTCGGGCAGCCCTCCCGGTTCATCGGTGGACAGCACTCTCGGCGGCTTAATGCACACTATTATATCGCTGTCTTTATAAATTATTTTCATGGTTTCCTCTTAAAATTAAAGGACGGTTGCAAGCCGTCCTATGGTTTAAACTACTTTTATAATGCCGAAGGTCAGCGCCGTCATAATGGCAGCAGCAATGCACACGCCCAGCAGTATACTGGGAGCCGCCTGCCTCACCTTCATGTTTAAAAGGGCAGCCACGAGAGCGCCTGTCCACGCTCCTGTACCCGGCAAAGGAATTGCTACAAAAATAAGCAGCCCCAAAGGACCGTATTTTTTTACCTTCTCGCCTTTAAGGTGGGCCTTGTCCTCAAGCTTTGTAATGATACTGTTCAGTTTTTCAAAATGCCGCCTCAGCCATGAAAAAATGCGCTCTATATACACCACAATAAACGGCACCGGAATCATATTTCCGATAACTGCCGCCGCAAGAGCCAGAGGGTAATCCAGTCCCTGAGCAATGCCGTAGGGAAGCCCCAGACGGAGTTCAACCACAGGAGCCATAGATATGCAAAGTGTGCTGAGAAATTTACCTATTACGGTTTCTGTCAGCCAGTCGATCATAAAATTTACTCCGAATTAAATATTTTTCCATAAAATTGTAGCACATTTATACTATTTTTTCAAGCATGGCAAATCTAAAGAATTTTTAAATTTTTCCTGTATTTTAAAGTTTTTCCAGTATATAATCACCAAATTCCAAGGCTGTTGCCCCGTCTGCACGGCCCGTTATTTTCACTCTGCCCTCTTTGAGGCAGAGCTCCACCGCCCTTGAAAGTCTGTCTGCCGCCTGCTGCTTTCCCACATGGCGAAGCAGCATTTCCGCCGCTTTCAGTATGCTTTCGGGATTTGCGTAATCCCCATCTCCACGCTCCACCTTGCGGGGTGCGGAGCCGTGGATGGCCTCGAACATGGCGTATCTGTCCCCAATGTTTGCGCTGCCTGCCGTACCCACGCCGCCCTGAAGCTGTGCCGCCTCGTCGGTGATTATGTCTCCGTAAAGGTTTGGCAGCAGGAAAACCTGAAACTTCGAGCAAATCTCCTCATTTAAAAGGTTGGCGCACATTATGTCTATATAATAATCCTCGGATATGATTTCGGGGTACTCCTCCCCTACCTCATGGGCAATGCGGGAAAACATTCCGTCTGTCTTTTTCATTATGTTAGCCTTGGTGACAATGGCAAGGCGGTTTTTGCCGTTTGCTGCGGCATAATCAAAGGCGGCTCTTGCAATGCGCCGTGTTCCCCCGTCGGTAGTCACCTTAAAGTCCATGGAGAGCTTTTCAGGCAGTTCTATTCCACGGCTGCCGAGAGCATATTCCCCCTCGGTATTTTCCCTGAAAAAGCACCAGTCTATGCCCTTTTCGGGGATGCTTACAGGGCGCACATTGGCGTATAGATCCAGCTCTCTTCTAAGGCACACATTGGCACTTTCAAGGCCGCCGCCCTTTGGAGTGGTTGTAGGCCCTTTCAAAAGCACATGGCATTTTTTTATTTCAGCCAGTACGGAGTCGGGAACCGATTTATTCAGGGCAAAGCGGTTTTCGATGGTAAGACCCTGAATTTTCCGAAGCTCGGCCTTTCCTGCCGCTATATCCTCTTTCAGCAGCTCTCTCAGCAGCTTTTCCGCCACCGCCATTATGACAGGGCCTATGCCGTCCCCGTCGATAAGGCCGATTATGAGCTTGGGAACCGCAGTAAAATCGGTTTTCACTGCCGCCTTTTCCATTTTTTCCTGCCGCTGTATCTGTTCTCTCAGCAGAGTTTTGAACTGCTCTGCCGCCTCTTCTATAAATTTTTCCATTATTTTCCGCTCTCCCTTGTGTAATTAAGCAGTCCGCCGGCTTTCAGTATTGCCGCCTGACGTGAAGTAAAGGCACAAATCAGGGGAATATCTCCGTTGGAGCTGTGCAGGCTCATTTCTCCCTTTTCAAGTCCCTGTAAAACTCCGCTGATACAAAGCTTTTCGCCCTGTACCGGTCTTTCGTAATCCTCGGGATTTTTAAAGCACAGGGGCAGAATTCCGGCGTTTATCAGGTTTGCGGCGTGAATTCTGGCAAAGCTTTTTGCAACCACCGCACGCACACCAAGATATAAAGGCACCAGTGCCGCATGTTCTCTGGATGAGCCCTGCCCGTAGTTTGCGCCGCCCACCAGAATGGTCTGTCCCGCCGCCTTCGCCCGCTCTGCAAAGCTCTTGTCGCAGACTGAAAAGCAGAATTGAGACAGCTTTGGAATATTGGAGCGGTAGGGCAGGATTTTGGCTCCTGCGGGCATAATGTGGTCTGTGGTAATGTTGTCCCCCAGCTTTAAGGTAAGCATACCCTCTATGCTGTCGGTAAGGGGTCTGCCCTCCGGAATGGGCTTAATGTTCGGCCCTCGCAGAACCTCAAGAGCCTTTGCGCTCTCAGGGTCGGCAGGAGCTAAAACGCCGCTGTCGTCTACCTTAAAGCACTCAGGCATTTTGACCTCAGGCATTTTGCTTCCCAGTGTCCGAGGGTCGGTTATTTCCCCGGCAATAGCGGAGGCAACCGCAGTTTCAGGGGACACAAGGTAGATTTTGCCGTCGGCAGTACCGCTTCTGCCCTCAAAATTTCTGTTGAAGGTACGCAGGCTTACGCCCCCTGAATTGGGAGAAAATCCCATTCCTATACATGGTCCGCAGGCACATTCCAGAAGTCTTGCCCCTGCCAGAATAAAATCGTTCAATGCTCCGCACTCCGAGAGCATACTGAGCACCTGTCTTGAACCGGGAGAAACGGACATACTCACATTTGGAGCAACGCAGCTGCCCTTAATCATGGCGGCGGCCTTCAGCATATCGTAGAGGGAAGAGTTTGTGCATGAGCCTATGCAGACCTGATCCACCTTCATGCCTTTGAGACTTTTCACCGTCACCACATTGTCGGGCATATGGGGGCAGGCTATAAGGGGTTCAAGCTGTGAAAGGTCGATTTTTATTACTCTCTCATAGTCTGCGTCCTCATCGGCAGCCACTTCCCTGTAGTCCTCTTCTCTGCCCTGAGCCTTCAGGAAAGCTCGTGTAATCTCGTCGGATGGGAAAACGGAGGTGGTAGCCCCCAGTTCCGCCCCCATGTTTGTGATGGTGGCACGCTCCGGAACGGACAGGCTCTTAACTCCCTCTCCGCCCCACTCTATAATGCGCCCCACTCCGCCTTTAACCGACAGTATGCGTAAAATTTCAAGGCTCACATCCTTGGCACTTACAAAGGGCTGAAGCTTGCCCGTCAGCTCCACCTTGATTACCTTCGGCATGGTGATATAGTAAGCGCCGCCTCCCATGGCAACCGCCACATCAAGGCCGCCTGCCCCCATAGCCAGCATACCGAGACCGCCGGCGGTAGGAGTGTGGCTGTCTGAGCCTAAAAGGGTTTTTCCGGGAACTCCGAAGCGCTCCAGATGCACCTGATGGCAGATTCCGTTTCCTGGACGGGAGAAGTAAATGCCGTGCTTACGGCACACGGACTGGATATATCTGTGGTCATCGGCGTTTTCAAAGCCTGACTGCAAGGTGTTGTGGTCTATATAGGCAAGGGATTTTTCCGTTTTTACACGGTCAATGCCCATGGCCTCGAATTCCAGATAGGCCATAGTTCCTGTTGCGTCCTGAGTCAGAGTCTGGTCTATTTTTAAGGCCAGCTCCCCGCCCTTTTCCATACTGCCCTCCACAAGGTGGGCTTTAATGATTTTTTCCGCTATGTTAAGTCCCATTTTTATTACTCCATTTCCGTCATGCTGTCTCTTGCATTCTGCACATGCAGTCGGGTAAGTCTCTCCGCTTCTGCGCTGTCGTGGTTCTGCAAAGCCTGAAGAATAGCCTCATGCTCTTTGAGAGAATTTACCGCCCTGCCGTGATTTGAAACAGAAGCCTTTCTGAACTTGCTGATTTTTCGGTGCAGAGTGCTGAGAACATTGTAAAACACTCTGCTGTCGGAGGCTTTATACAAAAGCCTGTGGAATTCAGAATCCAGATTTCTGATTTTGTCTGCGTTGTCGGCATCGTTTTTCCCTATATAAAAGCTTTGCAGCTCCAGAACTTCCCCCATTTTGTTCAGTTCCTCACTGCTGATACGCTCTGCGGCTCTGCCTGCCGCCTTGCTCTCAAGGTCAAGGCGTATATCGTACATATCCAGAGTATCTTCAAGGGATATACCCAGAACCACAGAACCTCTGGGTCCCTCCTCCAGAAGCTGCTCCTGCTGCAATCTGCGGACAGCCTCACGGACGGGTGTTCGGCTTACGCCCAGTTCATTTGAAAGTCTTATTTCGCTGAGCACCTCTCCCCTTTTATATTTTCCCGTCAAAATATCCTTTTCAAGCCTGTCAAACACTCCGTCGGCTATTGATACGCTTTTATGGTCTTTCATGCTTCAGTCTCCTTTTCTGTCGCAGGGCTTCAGCGCTCCGCCGGACAGCTCATAAACCTTGTTCTCCAGCTCCCCGTCGGAAATGGAAGCCGTTCTTCCGTCCTCGTACTGCTCATCAACCCACAGCTTTAATTTTTCCACAATCACATCGTGCTTTTGAAGCTGTCTGTCGCCCTCAAAGCCGTAATTTCTGTTGAGCCAGCAGGCAATTCCCGCAAGCCCTGAATTTTTGTTCACGCTCACCTTTGCAGGACGGTTCAACAGCTTCTCCGTGTTGAAAATATTATAAATTTCCTCGTCCTTCAAAAGCCCGTCGGCGTGGATCCCCGCTCTTGTCTCATTAAATTTGCTGCCCACAAAGGGGGTCATCGGGGGGATCTCATAGCCTATCTTCTCTTTAAAATAGCGGGCTATCTCCGTAATCACCCTTGTGTCCATTCCGTCCAGAGAGCCTCTCAGGGAGGCATACTCAAACACCATGGCCTCAAGAGGTACATTTCCCGTCCGCTCCCCTATGCCAAGAAGGGAGCAGTTCACTGCGGAGGCACCATACAGCCATGCGGTTGCGGCATTGGCAACGGATTTATAAAAATCGTTGTGGCCGTGCCACTCAAGGTACTCGCTCTTAACCCCCGAATACTGCTGCAAGCCGTAAATTATGCCTGCAACGCTTCTGGGCAGTGCAACCTCCGTATAGGGCACACCGTAGCCCATGGTGTCGCAGGCCCTTATTCTCACCGGAATACCCGCCTGCTGTGAAAGCTTCATAAGCTCGTTCACAAAAGGCACCACAAAGCCGTAAAAATCGGCCCTTGTAATATCCTCCAGATGGCAGCGGGGCATTACCCCTGCGTCGAAGGCATCCTTTACCGCCGCCAGATAATGCTCCATGGCCTGCCGCCTTGTCATTTTAAGCTTTTTGAAAATGTGGTAGTCCGAGCAGGACACAAGCATTCCCGTCTCTCTGATACCAAGCTCCTTTACAAGTCTGAAATCCTCCCTGCTGGCTCTTATCCATGTGGTAATTTCAGGAAATTTAAGTCCCAGCTCCTGACAGCGCCTGATGGCCTCTCTGTCCTTTTTGCTGTATATGAAAAACTCCGTCTGCCTGATTCTTCCGTAAGGGCCGCCAAGCCTTGACAGAAGTTTAAAAAGCTCCACTATCTGCTCCACCGTGTAGGGATTTACGGACTGCTGCCCGTCTCGAAACGAGGTGTCGGTTATCCAGATTTCCTCCGGCATATTCATAGGCACACGGCGGTGGTTAAAAGAGAGCTTGGGAACATGGTCGTAATCATATATCTCTCTGAAAAGCTTGGGTTCATCCACATCCTGAAGGGAAAAACGATACTCGTTTTCCTCCAGAAGATTGGTTTTCGGTGACAGTTCAAGCATATTTTTCGCTCCTTTATGCTGCAAAACAGGCTTAGGGCCTGAGTTTTGGTGTATTCTTGTATAATTGTATACAGTTATACCACTCTTTTCTCCCTATGTCCATACAAAAAATTTGCCTGATTGGATTTACTGTGGTTTTAATCGATTTTTTCCCGAAAACGGCAGGCGGAAGCTTAGAACTGCGGCTGTCTGCGCAAGAATCCCATATATAACAAAATAGCACCTATAACAAAAAAAGCCCGCCGAAAAGTAATTTCAGCGAACTTTTTCATTATTTAATTTTCATTATTCAAGCAGATAAAATTGTACCGAACAAGCAGAATCAGCAGGTCTGCATCTCAGGCTCTCGGGACAGGCTTTTTTCGTGCTTCTTCAAATGCCTTTTCCATACAAATATGAACACAAGCATAGCCTGAATTCCTGCCGCAATGTCAACCACCGGCTCTGCGTAGAAGGAATAGGCAGCGCCGAAAGCGCCTGCAAATGCCAGGGCGCACGCCACATAGGCAATTTTGCGGAAAGCTGAGAGGTATAGTGATATCTTCACCTTGCTAAGAGCAGTGAGAGCATCCACAAAAACATACTGCAATGCAAGAGGCACAACGGAAATAGTGAACACTTTTATTCCCCATACCGCCGCCTTTGCAGTGTTAAGGTCTTCTGTAAAGAATTTTACAAAGCCTCCTGCAAAAAGCTGAGACACCACAAGCATAATGCCGTTAAAAATTATGCCCATCAGTGCTGCATATTTCACGGTTTTCTGCACACGGTCGTTCTGCCCTGCGCCGTAGTTAAAGCTGATTATAGGCTGAACACCTCCGGAAATTCCGAAAAGAGGTCCTGTTATCAGCAGAAAGTAGCTTTGTGTGATAGTATAGGCAGAGATAAGCATATCTCCGTCTGCCCCGCCGAAGCGCTGCAAAATCATGTTTATGGCAATTATTATAACGCTGTCCGTGGCAAGGATTATAAAGGGAGAAATTCCCATTACGATAATTTTAAGCATCATGCGCCAGTCGTAATTTCCAAATGATATTCTAACGCCCACTTTTTTTCCGAACAGGAAAGCCACCGCATAGATGCAGGAGAACATCTGGGAAATAACCGTTGCAAGGGCAGCACCCCCTGCGCCCCAGCCAAGCCCCGGCACAAACACGGCGTCAAGAATAATGTTGCTCACCGCACCTATCAGCACCGTAAGCATGGCGTTTACGGAAAAGCCCTGACAGGATATAAAGAAATTAAGTCCGAGAGCCAGCAGAGCAAAAAATGTGCCTGTGGTATATATTGTAAGGTAGGTATTTGCAAATTCATAGGTTTTGTCGCTGCCGCCGAAAAGATAGATCATCTCCCGCTTGTTTAAAAGCAGAACCACCGTCAGGGCAACAGACAGCACCAGAAGCAGGAGGAAGCTGTTGGAAAGGATTTTCTTTGCTCTTTCCCTGTCGCCGTGCCCCATACTTGTTGCCATCATAACCGAACCGCCTATGCCCACCAGATTTCCGAAGGAGGACAGCAGAGTTGTTATAGGGCCGCAGACTCCGACTCCTGCCAGCGCAATATTGCCCACCACAGGAATATGGCCTATAAACATACGGTCAATTATACCGTAAAGCACGTTTACCAGCTGAGCCAGCATAGCCGGCACCGTAAGCTTAAAAACCAGAGAAAGCACAGTATCGTTGCGAAGATCATTTCCTTTTCCCATCTTGACAGCACCCAATCCACAAAAATTAAGCGCAGAGGGCAGACGCAGCTGCATTCCCTCGGGCGCCGTAATATTATAGTAGGACAGGGGAAAAAAATCTATGGCTAAGTTCAATAGATTTTTGACCTGTACACCGGCGGTTTATGTGCTGAACGCTCATAAAGTTTTACGCTGCCTGAAAAAAAGAAAAAGGAGCGGGGAAAACCGCTCACTTTTTTAATTATATCACACATGGCTTTTCACCGTCAACAAATCGCTGACTTTGAAGAGAATTTCCCCATTGTACACTAATTTTGCTGCTCTTTTTTATAAAAAATGTTAATTGAGTTTTCCCCTTGCAGGTGGTATATTATAGGCAGGAAGAAGAGTTGATGTAAATAACAATTACAACTGAATAAAGTTCCTGCATCAAGGAATGGCAGAACGGATCTTCACTTCTCCGCAGCTGCGGCTCTTGTGAGACCGCACCGGAAAATCTGAAATGATGTAAATAGAAGGTTTCGTTCAATCTGAGAAAGCGAGGTAACCAATGATGTTGGATATTAAAAGTTCACAGAAGTAACCCCTGGCCGCTTTAAAACAAGGTGTCGGTCAGGGGTTATTTCTTTTGTATCGGACTCCGTCAGCTGCAAATCTTACGCAGAAGCCTGTTTTAAAAAAGCATGAAAAAAACGGCCTTAAAAAGCCGCTCAACAATTTGATTTTATCACATATGACTCTCTTTAGTCAATATGCAAATAATTTAAGGGTTGTTTTTCTCCTTTATGTACTATTTCTGCAATATCTTTTTATAAATGTTTGCCGATTGAAATTGCGGAAAATCGGTGCTATTATATAGCCACAAAGAAGAAATACCTCATTACTCAAGAAGTAAGGCATCAATAATTTGGCAATCAGCTTTGGTCATCTGTGTGATAAAAACTTGCTACCGTAAGATTAAGCAATGGGTTCAAGCCGAAAGATCGGATAACAGTCCAGAAACTGAAATTGGTAGATGAGCTTGTGTCAGTGTCTTGATAAAAGCAGCTACCGGAAAATTTTTGCAGCGGGCTCAGGCCGAAGGATCGGATAAAGGTTCATGCGGGATGTTGGTAGTGTGTTTTATCGGGTGTGGTTAAAGCAGTGCCGAAAAGTGTCAGAGGACTCAGGCCGAAGGATCGGATAACAGTCTATACGGGAAAGCGATTGGGGAGCTTATATCAGGGTGTTGATTAAGACGGTATCGTTTTTTCGGTGTGTCGGACTTCAAAGAGTGAGACGGTAGGACTTCCGGTTCCCTTGAAAAAGGAACCCGAGACAGGCTTTCAGCATTCTTCCGATTATATAAATTTCTGAGAAATGTAAGGAACATTGGGAATAGAATTGAAACGGAGGCAATTCTGAGACGTATAAAAAACGAAAGCCGTGTCTAATCTGCAGAAAGCGAGGTAACCAATGATGTTAGATACTAAGATTTCACAGATTTAACCCTTGACTGGAGATAGGTTTAAAATTCCGGTCAAGGGTTATTTCTTTTTGTCTTAAAAGCTTCTCTGTTTTTTCATTAAATTATTTCTTCAACAGCCACAGGGCTGTTTTTTTGTTGTTTTTTTAATTTATCAAATTCGCATTGTACATTCAGGCGAAAAATGGTATAATTCATGCAGTATATTAAGTAATAATATCAGGAGAACCGTTATGAAAGCTTCTTTGTCCGTTAAAGAGGGGAAGAAGGCCGCCACTGTTGGAAAAAAGGCTGTTCTTTCTGTGTTTCTGCTCTGTTTTGCGGTTTTGCTCTCAGTGACTCTGTATCTGCACCTTTCTGCCGCCCGCAGGCAGGCTTCAGATGTTGGCGTGCAGCCGCCTGTAAGCTCTGCTGAAAACACCTCCGCTAAGACCGAGACTTTGACTGAGGAAGAGCAGGAAGCGCTTCTGCTTCGTCAGGCGCAGGAGCGTGAGCGTCAATACAAAAAGGCTCTGCTTGACTGGGCGGTCAGTCCTTCCTCCGACGGCGGTCACTCCCATGTTGCAGCCGTCAGTGCCGACGGGGGCGTGCTCTCCGCCGGTCTTGACAATTTCGGTCAGCTTCAGACAGAGGACTGGAGCGGCATTACTGCCGTCTCCTGCGGTGCATGGCACAGCGTGGGCCTGAAAACCGACGGCACGGCAGTTGCAGCGGGCAACAACCAGTACGAACAGTGCAATGTTGACCAGTGGCAGAATCTGGTTCAGATTTCCGCCTTTGCAGACACCACCGTAGGTCTTAAAGCCGACGGAACCGTAGTGTCCGTGGGTAAGGACACAAACCACTCCGGCTACTCCACAGGTCAGCATCAGGTTTCGGACTGGCAGGACATAGTTCAGGTTGCCGCCGGTCAGTTCCACACACTGGGTCTTAAAAAGGACGGCA
>JARHZW010000024.1 GCA_029264685.1 Candidatus Limivicinus sp. | reverse complement strand
GAAAATTTTATAAGAAAGAATTACGACGGGGAAAGCCTCAGCGCCGAAAAGCTTTTGAATTTGCCCCGCCCTATTTCAGCGAGAGTGATAAGAAGCCTGTCGGAGAAGAAGCTTTCATACAGGCATGTTGATGACCTTCTGAAGCTGTGCCGTGGAGAGGGTCTGGGTTATGCTGATGTACCCGGGCAAAGGATAAAACGGGAAAAAGGCAGAATTTATTTTAAGGACGAAAGCCGGAACGAAATTCAGGAAAGAGTGCTTTTGCCTGACAGCGAAACGGCAATACCTGAGCTTGGACTTAAAATTAAGACGTCAATAGGCGTAAAACCTGAAAAAACAAAAGAAATTAACGACTTGTTCAAAACTTATCTCTTCAAATATGAAAACATTTGTGGTAATATTATGCTCACCGGCCGAAAAAACGGCGACAGTCTGAGACCCGTGGGTCGAAACTGCACCAAAAGCCTTAAAAAGCTTTTTCTGGAGGCCGGATACACGCAAAGGCAAAGAGATATGACTCCGGTGCTGCGGGACGACAGCGGCGTGCTGGCCGTTTGCGGTCTTGCGGTTTCTCAGCGTGTACAAGCCGAAAAAGGAGATAAAGTTCTCCGTATTGAAATAGAGAGAATGTAAAGGGAGAAAAGGAAATGGAAAGAGATATTGAAAGGGTTCTGATATCCGCAGAAGAGCTTGAGGCCAAGGTTGCAGAAATGGGAAAGCAGATTTCCAGGGATTTTGCCGACAAGGAGCCTATCTTTGTAGGCGTTCTGAAAGGCTGCTTTATTTTTATGGCCGATCTTATGCGTCATGTGAGCATTAAATGCTCCATGGATTTCATGGCAGTGTCCTCCTACAACGGCACCACTTCCACAGGCGCTGTTAAAATCAATAAGGATTTGAATGAAAATATAGAAGGCAAGCATATCATTATTGTGGAAGATATTCTGGACTCCGGCATTACTCTCAATTACCTGAAAAAATATCTTGAAGGCAGAAACCCTGCCTCTATCTCTATAGCAACTCTTATGGACAAGCCTGCAAGACGCAAGGCGGATGTTTACGCAGACTACTCCTGCTTTGAGATACCCGATGCCTTCGTTGTGGGCTACGGTCTTGACTACAACGAACAATACCGCAATCTGCCTTATATAGGCGTTCTTAAACCCGAAATTTACGCATAAACCCTGTCTGGGTATATATGAAAAGGATGTGAATACTGTTTGAAACCCAAACGCAACAGAACCCGTGACCTTGGCTTCTATGTGCTTATGATGGTTATTCTTATTGCCGTCGTATTCACCATGACCAGAGACACAAAGGTTAACGAAGTTAAAAGTTACTCCGAGCTTGTGAATCTGTTTAAGGATGAAAAGGTCGAGTCCTTCATTACGGAGGGCAACAAAATTATTTTGCTGGTGAGAGCTGACAATGAGGCTGATCCACCTACGGAAATGACCTATGATCTTTACAGTTTTTCTGTTTTCTACGAAGACTTTAAAGACATTATCCATGAGCAGCATGAAAGCGGAATTATTAAAGAGTATGATTACAATGAAGGCTTTGTAATGCCCTGGTGGGCGAGCTTCCTGCCATATCTGGTTGTTATGATCATCTTCATGGCTCTGTGGTATGTGATGATGAGCAAGGCAGGCGGCGGCGGTGCAGGCGGTGTTGCCAAATTCAGCAAGGCCCGCACAAAGCTTGGAAGCGAAGAGAAAAACAAAAAAACATTTAATGACGTTGCAGGCTGTGAGGAAGAAAAGGAAGAACTCATGGAGATCGTGGACTTCCTTAAAGACCCCAAGGCCTACACCGCAATGGGAGCAAGAATTCCTAAAGGCGTGCTGCTTGTAGGACCTCCCGGAACAGGTAAAACCCTGCTTGCAAAGGCAGTTGCAGGTGAAGCAAATGTCCAGTTCCTGTCCATATCCGGCTCTGACTTTGTGGAGCTGTATGTAGGCGTGGGTGCAGGACGTGTCCGTGACCTGTTTGAGCAGGCAAAGAAGCTTGCGCCTGCAATTGTGTTCATAGACGAAATCGACGCCGTGGGACGCCAGAGAGGCAGCGGTCTGGGCGGCGGTCACGATGAGCGTGAGCAGACTCTGAACCAGCTGCTGGTTGAGATGGACGGTTTCGGAAATAACGAGGGCGTTATTGTTATGGCTGCTACCAACCGTGCCGATATTCTGGATAATGCATTGCTTCGTCCCGGACGCTTTGACCGTCAGATATATGTTGGCCTGCCAGATATAAGAGGCCGTGAGGCTATCCTGAAAATCCACGCCAGAGACAAGCATCTGGCTGACGATGTGGATCTTAACTCTATTGCAAAGGGTACTCCCGGTTTTGCCGGCGCTGATCTTGAAAACCTTATGAATGAGGCGGCTCTTCTGGCAGTTCGCAGAAAGCACCGCTTTATAAACATGGAGGATATAGACGAGGCAATTCTGAAGGTTGAAATGGGACCGGAGAAGAAGAGCCGCAAGATGAGTGACAAGGCAAGACGCCTTACCGCCTACCATGAATCCGGTCATGCAGTAGCAGGCAGATACCTTGAGCATGTTGACCCTGTACACTATATTACTATAGTTCCCAGAGGTCCTGCCGGTGGATTTACACTTTTCAGACCTCAGGAGGATATGGAGAACTTCCAGTCCAGAGCTGAAATGTTTGAAAATATAGTTATGAGTCTGGGTGGAAGAATTTCAGAGAAGCTCTTCCTTGATGATATTTCTACCGGTGCTTCCGGTGATATTCAGCAGGCAACCTCAATAGCCCGTGACATGGTTACTAAATACGGTATGAGCGAAAAGCTCGGTCCTATAAGCTTTGACAGCTCAGACCACAGTATTTTCATCGGACGTGATTTCGGCCAGACCAAGAGCTATTCCGAGGAGACCGCTGCCGTAATCGACGAAGAGGTTAAGCTTATATTTGATAAGGCTGCTGCAAAATGCGAGCAGATCCTGACTGAACACGCCGACCAGCTTAAAGCTCTTGCCGAGTACCTCCTTGTCCACGAGACTATGGAAGCCGACGAGTTTAACTATTTCTTCGAGCATGGCGAATTTATGCCGGAGTACCTTAAAAAGGCTAAAGATGTTAAAAACGACGACAGCATAGAGCGCCCTGCAAGACACATTTCAATGAGTGACGGAACAGAAGAGAAAATCGAAAAGACAGAAACTGTCAGCGATGGCTCTGTAAATGACACTCCGGAAGAAAAAGAAGAAAATTAAATAAAAAAACTCCTGCCGAAAGGCAGGAGTTTTTTGCAGCTTTGAAGCACTGACAAGTGCCATGCCGGCAGGAAGGCTTGGGAAATGAAACCGGACGGTAAATAAGCAGCAAATGCTCACATATGACGAATGAAGAATAGAAAAAAGCTTTGACCCTGCTTGAAAAAGAAATGAAGCTTTATGGTGACGGAAGCAGAGAGAAGGCTCTTAGTGCAGAGCTATAAACCTGTTTTATTGGAGGCAGCTGGGCAAAATAACGAAAAAGCTCCTTTTTAAGTCTATAATATGTATGATACTGTTTTTTATGTGTTCTTAGCTATTGAGAAAGCTGTGTGTTCGTGCTATAATTCATCTGTTACAGTTAGATTTTTCTTAAACAAGGAGATAGGAATATATGAAATTAGGTATCGTGGGACTTCCGAATGTGGGTAAATCCACCCTTTTTAATGCCATTACAAACGCAGGTGCACAATCAGCCAACTTCCCCTTCTGCACCATTGAGCCAAACGTTGGTATGGTTACGGTTCCCGACTCCAGACTCGATTTTCTGGCGCAGATTTACGAACCCAAAAAATACACTCCTGCGGTTATTGAGTTTGTAGATATTGCAGGACTTGTTAAGGGTGCTTCAAAGGGTGAGGGACTTGGAAATAAGTTTCTCGGAAATATCAGAGCCACCGATGCCATCGTTCACGTCGTCCGCTGCTTTGACGACGAGAACGTTATACATGTTGAGGGCAGTACCGATCCACGCCGTGATATTGACATAATTGACCTTGAGCTGATTATGTCCGACATGGAAATGGTGGAACGCCGCATTGACAAGGCTCAGAAAGCTGCCAAGGGCGACAAAAAATTCCTGCACGAGGCAGAGGTTTTCTCCGCACTTCGTGAGCATCTGAACGAAGGAAAAAGCGCAAGAAGCTTTGCCTGTGAGGCCGACGACATGGAGCTGATTTCCACCGCCGATCTGCTTACACTAAAGCCCATTATTTATGCCGCAAATATGGACGAAGAGGGAATTGCCGCTTACGAGAGAAACAAATATTACAATACTGTTCTTGAAATCGCAAAGGCTGAAAACGCACTTGTCCTCCCTATCTGTGCAAAGATGGAGGAAGAGATGACCGAGCTTGACGCAGAGGAAAAGCTCATGTTCCTTGAGGAAATGGGGCTTGCGGAGTCCGGACTTGACAGAATGATAAAATGCTCCTACGATCTGCTGGGGCTTATTTCCTTCCTTACCTGCGGTCCTGACGAATGCAGAGCATGGACTATCAAAAAAGGCACGAAGGCACCTCAGGCAGCCGGAAAGATCCATTCCGACTTTGAGCGTGGATTTATTAGAGCGGAGATCGTGGCCTTCGATGACCTTAAAAACTGCGGCAGCATGGCTGCGGCAAAGGAAAAGGGACTTGTCCGTTCCGAGGGTAAAGATTATGTAATGCACGACGGAGATGTTACCCTCTTCAGATTTAACGTTTAATGAACAAAGTTTGAACATTACAGCATTATCTCAGTAATATATTGACTCAATAGTCAAAATATGCTAATTTATACTCACAAAAGGGAGTAGCTTAAGCCCTGAGAGGGGCTCTGATATATCGTCACCACAAGCATTTATGCTTCGGTATATCGGGTACTTTATGTATTTAGCAAGACTTTTACAATCTGCGGGTTGTAAAAGTCTTTTTTTATTTGTATGAAGCAGCTTTGAAACTGTTCATAATATAAAAGATTATCTGCACCTGAGTGAAAGGGGTAAATCACAGCCATGAAATTCTATTGTGAAGAAAAAGAGCGGCTGCTTTCTGAACTTAATACTTCCGAAAACGGACTGAGTTCAGCGGAAGCGGCAAAACGCCTGGAAGAAAACGGAAGAAATGTTTTGGCGGCAGCGCCGGGAAAATCGCTTTTCCGCAGAATTCTGGAGCAGCTTGCAGACCCGATGATTATTATTCTGCTTATCGCTGCTGCTGTCAGCGGCGTTCTGGCGGTAATTGAGGGAGAAAGCTTTGCGGATGTCATAATTATACTTGCGGTAGTTATTATCAACGCAATTTTGGGCGTTTATCAGGAAAGCAAAGCGGAGAAAGCCATTGAGGCTTTGCAGAAAATGTCTGCCGCTACCTCAAAGGTGCTTCGTGACGGAAAACTTACCGTTGTTCCGAGCGAGGAACTTGTAAAAGGTGATGTGGTTATTCTGGAGGCAGGTGATGCAGTGCCTGCCGACGGACGGCTTATTCAGAGTGCCAGCCTTAAAATAGAAGAAGCGGCTCTGACGGGCGAGTCGGTACCGGTCACAAAATTTATAGATATTATTCAGCTCAAAGATGAGCAGAAGGATGTACCGCTGGGCGACAGAAAAAATATGGTCTACATGGGCTCTACCGTCGTGTACGGAAGGGGTGCGGCAGTTGTTACAGGCACAGGCATGGAAACCGAAATGGGAAAAATCGCCGACGCCCTTGCAAACGCTCAGGAAGGCAAAACACCGCTGCAGATAAAGCTCAGTCAGCTTTCAAAAATCCTCACATGGATAGTACTGGGTATCTGTGCGGCGGTTTTCGGCGTTCAACTTGTCAGAGCAGGGGGACTGGACTTTGAAACGGTAATAAACTCCTTCATGGTGGCAGTTTCTCTGGCCGTTGCGGCTATCCCTGAGGGACTGGTGGCAGTGGTGACGGTTGTGCTTTCCATGGGTGTTACCAATATGTCAAAGAGAAATGCCATTATTCGCCGTCTAACCGCAGTTGAAACTCTTGGGTGTGCGCAGATAATTTGTTCGGATAAAACGGGAACTTTGACCCAGAACAAAATGACAGTTGTTGATTTTGTCGGGGAGGATGAAAAGCAGCTTTCGGCCGCCTTTGCGCTCTGCTCCGATGCGGAACTGGGCGACAACGATCAGGTTACAGGCGAGCCTACGGAGGCAGCTCTGGTTGCGTGGGCAAACAAACTGGGCGAGGACAAAAATGATTTAAAAGCAAAATATCCCCGTGCCGCAGAGGCACCTTTTGACTCCGAGCGCAAAATGATGAGTACTGTTCATGAGTGTGAAAACGGTTTTGTCCAGTATACCAAAGGTGCTCCCGATATGCTTTTGAGCCGCTGCACCTATTATGTAAAGGACGGCAGAACTCTTCCCATGACGGAGGAGTACAGAGCTGAGATTCTAAAGGCGAACAAAGCCATGGCTGACAAGGCTCTGAGGGTTCTTGCCTGCGCAAAGCGTGACTGGACAGAAAAGCCCCAAAGTGAAGAACCTGACTATCTGGAAAAAGAACTGTGCTTTATGGGTCTGTGCGGTATGATAGATCCTGTGCGGCCTGAGGTTGTGGAGGCAATAAAGGAATGTAAAAGCGCAGGAATCAGACCTATTATGATAACCGGAGACCATGTGGACACTGCGGTTGCCATCGCAAAAGAGCTGGGTATACTCAATGACGGAGATAAAGCCGTCACAGGCTCTCAGCTCAACGATATGGATGACGAGACATTTGGCAGAGAATTTAAAAATATCAGCGTATATGCAAGAGTTCAGCCGGAACACAAAACCAGAATAGTAAATGCCTGGCGTGGAGCGGGTTATGTGACTGCAATGACCGGCGACGGCGTAAACGATGCACCAAGCATTAAATCTGCGGATATCGGTGTCGGCATGGGCATTACCGGAACGGATGTTACAAAAAATGCCGCCGATATGGTACTTGCAGATGACAACTTTGCAACTATTGTAGGAGCCGTAGAGGAAGGACGAAGAATATACGACAATATCAGAAAATCCATACAGTTCCTTTTAGGCTCAAACATGAGCGAGGTCATAAGCATTTTCGTAGCAACAATTATGGGTTTTGTGATTCTGCGCCCCGTACACCTTTTGTGGATAAATCTTGTGACTGACTGTTTCCCTGCGCTTGCATTGGGCGTTGAAAAAGCCGAACCCGGACTTATGAAGAGAAAACCGAGGGAATCAAACGAAGGCGTTTTTGCAGGCGGCATGGGTTTTGACATCGCATATCAGGGGCTTCTGGTTTCCGCTCTTGTGCTTATATCATACTTTGTGGGCGGATTTATCGAAAACGGCGTTTGGGCGATTACAGACAGTGCCCACGGTGTAACAATGGCATTTTTGACCATGTCCATGGCGGAAATATTCCACTCATTTAATATGCGCTCTCAGAGAAACAGCATATTCAAGCTGGGACATCACAATAAAGGGCTTATCGGAGCTGCTGTGCTGTCATTGCTTGCCACTACTCTTGTGTGTGAAATCCCCTTCCTTGCAGCAGCATTTGAATTTACAACCGTAAGTCTTAAAGAGTATGCCATAGCTGTCGGACTGGGCTTCCTTGTTATACCCATTGTGGAGCTTGTTAAAATGATACAGAGAAAGTGCGGAAAAAATCAATAAAATCAGCATTTGTCGGTGAAACTTTTTCTCTGCGGATATTGACAGATTTTGCGGGGAATGTTATCATATCAGAGATAAAAGGCTATGACGGAGAACGTGGAAACGAAAACGCACAGAGAGGAAAGTCTTGGCTGAAAGCTTTCCCGTGGACGTGACCGGTACGACCGCTCCTGAGCCGGAGGGAAGAAATGCCCTTCCGCTTTGCAGGCGTTATATGCACAATTGAGTTAAAATCAAGGTGGAACCGCGCTTACGGCGCCCTTGGCATAAATTGCCACGGGCGCTTTATTTTATTTTTAGGAGGAAATAAGTATGGACGAAAATAAATTCACTTTTGAAAATCAGGAATATAAAGATACCTACCGTCACACCACAAGCCATATTTTGGCTCAGGCCGTTAAACGCCTGTATCCGGATGTGAAGCTGGCCATAGGCCCCGCCATTGAAAACGGATTTTACTATGACTTTGACGCTCCTTTTGCAATCACTCCCGAGATTCTGGAAAATCTTGAGGCTGAGATGAGAAAGATATGCAAGGAAAAACTCAAGCTTGAGCGCTTTGAGCTTCCCCGTGAAGAGGCAATTAAGTTCATGGAGGAGCGGGAAGAACCCTATAAGGTAGAGCTGATTCAGGATCTGCCCGAAGATGCGGTTATAAGCTTTTACAAGCAGGGCGAGTTCACCGATCTCTGCGCAGGACCCCATCTGGATTCCACCGGCAGAGTTAAAGGCAACGCAATAAAGCTCACCTCCTGCACCGGCGCCTACTGGAGAGGCGACTCCAACAGAAAAATGCTCCAGAGAGTTTACGGCACCTGCTTTATGAAAAAGGCAGAGCTGGACGAGTATCTTGAGAGAATTGAAGAGGCTAAGAAGCGTGACCACAGAAAGCTGGGCAAGGAATTGGGCCTTTTTATGCTTACCGAGGAAGGCCCCGGATTCCCCTTCTTCCTGCCTAAAGGAATGGTTCTTCGTAATACTCTTATTGACTACTGGCGTCAGGTTCACAAGAAATACGGATATGTGGAAATTTCCACTCCTATTATTCTAAATCAGGAGCTTTGGCACAGAAGCGGTCACTGGGATCACTATAAAGACAATATGTACACCACCGTTATTGACGGCGAGGACTACGCTGTAAAGCCCATGAACTGCCCCGGCGGTATGCTTGTTTATAAATCAGAGCCTCACTCCTACAGAGATCTGCCTCTCAGAGTGGGTGAACTGGGTCTTGTTCACCGCCATGAGCTTTCCGGCGCTCTCCACGGTCTTTTCCGTGTGCGCTGCTTCACTCAGGATGATGCCCATATATTCATGACTTGGGATCAGATGAAGGACGAAATCAAAAATGTAATGAAGCTCTTTGATGAGGTTTACTCTGTCTTTGGTCTCAGCTATAAGATCGAGCTGTCCACCATGCCCGAGGACCACATCGGGGATATTAAGGACTGGGATTTTGCCACCGAAACTCTCAAAGAAGCCGTTACCGAAGTTGGCAAAGAGTTTGAGATAAACGAGGGAGACGGTGCTTTCTACGGACCTAAACTGGACTTCCATCTGGCAGATTCTCTGGGAAGAACCTGGCAGTGCGGCACAATTCAGCTGGATATGCAGATGCCCGAGCGCTTTGAGCTTGAGTATGTAGGCGAAGACGGTCAGAAACACCGTCCGGTTATGATACACCGTGTGGTTCTAGGATCTATCGAACGCTTTATCGGTGTTATTACCGAGCATTTCGGCGGTGCATTCCCCACCTGGCTCTCTCCTGTGCAGGTTAAAGTCATGCCTATTACAGACAGAACTGCGTCCTACGCCGAGGAAGTGGCAAAGAAGCTTGACGAGGCAGGAATCAGAGTTGAGACTGATCTGCGCAACGAAAAGATCGGCTATAAGATCCGCGAAGCTCAGATGCAGAAGCTGCCCTATATGCTTGTTGTAGGTGACAGAGAGGCGGAAGCCGGCGCTGTTGCTGTCCGTACCAGAGACGGTAAGGATCTGGGAGCTATGCCTCTTGAGCAGTTTATTTCAAAAATTAAAGAAGAAATTGAAACCAAGGCTCGCTGAGAAAATCTGAATAAAATTTTTCCACCCTCACAAACTAAGAAAAAAGTTTGTGAGGGTGATTTTTATGCGTACCGAACGGAAAAAACTTGTTTTGGCAATGGTTATTATTTTTACAATCAATATCTTGATTATTGCACTTGCCCAAAATGCCTCGGCGGATTTGTATAAGAGCGGTGCAAGCGGGCAGACCGTCCGTGAGATACAGACAAGACTGAAAAATTGGGGGTATTATTCAGGCACCGTAGACGGCATATACGGCAGCGGAACAGAAGAGGCCGTAAAAAAGTTTCAAAAGAAAAACGGCCTGAATGTTGACGGGCAGGCAGGGGATAAAACACTGGTGGCTTTAGGGATTACACCAAGCGGTGCAGGAGAAAATACCGCATCGGCAGGCGGAAATTCCGGAGATCTGGATTTGCTTGCCAGACTTATTTCAGCAGAGGCACGAGGTGAACCATATGTGGGGCAGGTTGCGGTAGGTGCTGTAGTGCTGAACAGAATAGACCATCCGTCTTTCCCCAATACAATGGCAGAGGTAATCTACCAGAAGGACGCATTCACCTGCATAAGCGACGGACAATTCAACCAGCCTGTTGCTGAAAGCGCATACAGAGCAGCAAAAGAAGCAATGGACGGTTACGACCCCAGCTATGGCGCAATATATTATTTTAATCCTTCAACTGCTACAAGCAGCTGGATATGGTCAAGACCGCTTATAGTGGAAATAGGAAAACACAGATTTTGCTCATAAAATGTTGAAATAGTTCCTCTGCTGAGTTATAATTAGCAAAAATTAGGATGAGCGGAGGAGCTTATGGCATATTGTAAGAAATGCGGCGCATATATTCCTGACGGCCAGAAAAATTGCCTTGCCTGCGGGTATAACGAAGATGCGGAGCGCAGAGCTGCTGAAGATAACGGCAGTTTTGCGAGAGAATACAGAGCAGAAAAAGAAAAAATGGAGCAGGAACGCAGAAAGCTTGAGCATGACAGAATGGAGTTTGAGCGTCAGCGTGCAAAACAGCAGCGTGAAAACAGACAGTGGGCTAACGAGGAATATGAAAAACGTCGGAGACAGAGGGAACAGGCTGATTACTATGCTGACCTTTATAAAAAAGAACAGACAGGCAAAAATCAGAACTTACAGCACAAGGGCCTTTCCTTTTTGTGCTATTTCAGCTTCCTTTTTATTTTACCGCTGATTCTGTGCCCTAATGATGAATTTGCAAAGTACCATGCAAAGCAGGGAATGGCCCTCTTCATTTTCGGACTTATTTCAGATATGATTTCTTCACTTATTCCGTTTGGCTTTCTCCTTAGCGTTTTCAGGCTGTATTGTATTGTCAAAGGTGTGGAAAACGTGAGGAACAATAAAAAAGAACCACTGCCCTATATAGGGAAGTATGTTGAAAACTGACAGGTATATTGTGGTAAAACCAACTGTCAGACCACAATATGTGGACAATTATAAAAAAGTTTAAGAAAAATAGAAAAAAATCAAAAAAAGTGTTGACTTATTAGATATTAAGTGGTATATTAAGCAAGCTCTCGGGTGAGAGCAAAACAGAATATCGGACACGGGTTGAAAGAAATTTTTAAAATTTCTTCTTGACAAAAAGAAAAACCTGTGGTAAGATAATCAAGCTGTCGCGAGAGCGATATGCAGAGTACCTTGAAAATTGAACAATGTAAGAAGAAATATTAGTAAAAATAACTAATAGCTTATGCAAATAAGCACCAGAAAAGGGTTTTTCGAAAAGTCAGAAATGACTATAAATTCTTTTGAGAGCTG